>NZ_JARXHY010000017.1 GCF_031127815.1 Pelagicoccus sp. SDUM812003
GAGCGAAGCGGCGATGCGTGAAACGCATCGGGACGGAGTCCTGAGCGCAGCGAATCAATCCCTGCCGGGCTGCCAAAGGCGAAGTCCTTTGGCGAACGCAGGTAATCGCAGCGAATCACCCTAATCCGGGGCAGCTGCTTCTGTATCGATTCCAAAAGAGAGCAGGAACAGTGCGGCGTGTCTCGGTTACTCTTGAGGCAGGAGAGAGTTTCCTTTGAAGAGGATTGATTTGGCGCGGTCTATGATCTGAGGCTTACGAGAAAGTCGTAGAAGCTGGCGTTGCAGGACTTGGGGAGAATCTTCCCTGGGAGGGCTGGTCATCGCTGAGCGGAAGTTAAAAACGAAAAACCGCCGATCCATCGGATGCGGCGGTTTTGAAACTCTAAGTGACTTCGAAACGCTAGAAGCGAACAGTCAGCGCTTCGAGACTTCTGTCTCTGCGTGAGGCTTGAGTGCTGATCGCTTCATCGAGCTGCGAAAAGCTCACGTGGTCCACTGTCCCGTTGATGCGGGGAAAGGAATTGGATTGGGTGCCTAGCGTTCCGCTTAGCGGATCGGCGTATTTGCCGAGCAGGTAGGCCTGTTCGAAACTCCAAATGTCCTGATTGCTCGAGTCGTCTTGCAAGGTGTATTCGTTGTCGAAAAAGGATTGCACGCTCGCGAGGTCGAATGCGCTGGGCTCGCTGCTGACCCGGTTTCCGCGAATCGTTTCCTCAAGCTGGGCTATGGTTTCGATGGCGGTCGCGACCTGCTGAGGGGTCGACTTGCTTTGAGCGACAGTGGAAACAGGGGCTACCACCACCTTGGGCGCGGCGGATTGGGCCAAGGTCGAAAACTCCTGCAAGCCGATGGGCGCCTTTTTCACCGATTCTCGAGCGGTGGCGACGGTGAAGGTGGGAGTGGCTGTCTTAGCCACCAGCTGCTGCTCGCTTTCCACGTCCTTCTGCGCGGTGTCCAAATTGAGATAAACCGCGAATGCCGCGGCGCCGCAAGTCGCAGCGAACGCTCCAAACCGAAAGAGATAGGCTGCGGATGGTCCTTTGCGGCGGGTTTCGTGCACGAGCTGCTTCTGGATCAGCAAGCGTTGCTTGCTTTTTAGCTCGCGGTCGAAGCTCGCCCAGAATTCAGGCGAGGGGCGCTCTTGGCGCTTTGCTCTTAAGAGCTCATCTAAGCTGTATTTGCCTTGGTTGTCTGGCATCGGTGAATTTAGACGCGTTTAATCCTAAAGCATTCAAAAGTTTTTATACTTTTGTTAACCTTCGAGCGTACATGTTCGAAAGCTTGCTGGCTTGAATCAAGACTTGCTTTGAAATTTGTCGGGGAGCTTCCTCTCCTCCAAGGCTTTGAGAGTGCTTAGCAAATCGAAAAGTTCCGTCGCTCGCGGCGGTTTTTGCAGGAGCAAGTCCACCCAGCCTCTGCGCAGCTTCCGTCGCAGGTGAGGGTCTTTCGCCGAGCGGGTTGCGGCGATGATGAGCGGTTTCGGAGATCGTTTCGCCCAGGTTTCCACCAATTCCTGCTTAGGCGTTCGCGAGGCGTCCCAATCGAAGATTAAGATGTCTATCGACTCGATGTCTTGCGATCCTTCCACCGTGGGGCAAACCTGGCGATCGTCCTCCCTAAGAACTTGGTATCCTTTGCTGGAGAGGAGTTTGGCGAGAAAATCCGCTTCTTCGTCGTCGAACCAGAGCACTAGGGCGGCCACATCGCGATCGTCCCCTCTGGACGAAAAGGTGTAGTGGGTCTCTTCCTTGCCCTGGGGCCTGACTGCGTCGGCTGAAGGCGGATCCACCAGCTTGAGCAGAGCCACTGAGAACGAAAACACGGCGAGCAGGGCGACGGCGAGACTGAGCCAGAGGAAATCCAAACGCCCGTCCTGCAGGGAAATGATCTGGGCGATGGAGCAGATCAGGAGCACGGCGGCGGCAAGTCCATGGACGGCGGAGCAGCGTTTCAGCCCCGCTAAACCTGCCAGCAGAGCGTTGTGGCCAAGCCAGGCGAAAGCGATGAGAGCCGACGCTGCGATGCCGACGGCCGCTCCGGTAAGGGGAAAGCCCGCCTCCCCGATCGGTAGATTCTCTTGAGGGAGGGGAAGTTGGGAGAGCAGCAAGCTCTTGTCCTGCAATAGGCTCCAGGCGATGAATCCGCAAGCCGACGCTGCGGAAATAAAAGCGAGGGGACGTTGCCTGAGGGATTCTCCGCGATAGCTCAGCCAGGGAGTCAGGCCGAAGACGAGCAGGCTGAACGTAATGCTGGAGGTCGCGAAGCTCAGGCTTTGCTCCGCGTCCTCGGGGGCGCTGTTCAAGCCGATCAAACTCAGGAAGAAGCCGGCGCAGGCGAGCCCCATGATGCCTGCGATGCTGGCTTGGACGGGTTGTGGAAAACGCTTCGAGTTGAGCAGGAACCAACCGCCGCCGAACAGGCTGACGACAGAGGCGAGGGATAAGGCGAAAAACTCCTGATTGCTCATGACAGGTTGGTTCCAGAGTGAACGTAAGCGATTGCGGGCAGCCGCCGCAAGCGGCACGGCGTTATTTTACACAGTTTGGACCAGTTGGAATGAGACCGGTGTCCGCTTCGCGTGGCCTTGGCGAAGTCGGTTTCGGTCTACGCCCTGCTCGGCTGGGCCGCTAGGCGACGCCTTTTTTCGAAAAAGGCAGTTCAGCTCGCCGCAAGTAGACGATTGCGAGGCAGCTCAGCAGCACGATGACCGCTAGAGAAGCGAGCTGACCGCGCTCTCCCTCGAATCCCAACTGGGCGAGGTGCCCGAGGATGGCGCCTGCCATCACCCCGGCTCCGAGTATAGCTCCCCAGATCGCCGTTCGCGGCGCTAGAAGCAGCAGGCAAGCCAGGACTTCGATAATACCCGTCGTGTAGCGCCCCCAAGGTTCGACGCCGAGCTCGCTAAAAATGGCGATGGAATCCGGGTGCCCGCTAAATTTGAAGAATAAGGTCTGGCCCATGATGGCCGCGGCAAGGATCTGAGCGATCCAGGCGATGAGTTTGGGTTTTGTGGAGGGCATGCTGGACTGTGGGTGAAGGGCTTGCTTGGCAGTGTCGGCTAGTGTCCGCTTTTGTGGATACGACTTGCGAACGAAGATTGCCGGAGCGGGCCAAGGAGCCGCTACGGCCTGGCGCTCACCACGCTTGCAATAAGAACGAGCAACGCCAGGCAAAGACTGACCACGAAGGAGCCATATGCGATACGGAGCCAGCGAAACTTTGGGATCAGCACGTCGTGGCTGAGGTGGTAGAGGTCTTTCGCCACCTCGCGCGCCAGCAGGCTGGTGTCGCTGATGGCGTCCGCCATGTCGCGTAGATAGCTGTCACGCTCCTGTCGGCTGATGTACGAGAAGTGGAAGAGGAACCGATCGTCCTCCTTGATGCGACGGTATCGCTTGGGGTTCAGGCAAAGCGAGGCGCTGATGATGGTGACGACGGCGCCGAGGAGGAAGACGACCACCGCGGGGAAATAGGTCGGTGAACCGATTCGCGAAATGGCGATGGGAGAAAGCACGGCTGAAATGGTAAGCAGCCCTTGGGCCCGCCGGTCCGCCATGGAGACGTATTGGGTGTGCTTGTTTTCGATGCCGGAGAGGATGGAAGCCCGGGCGATGGCCTGGAACTTGGGATCGCTGCTGTCGCTGTCTTGCATGAATGCTGATTGTTCTGAACGTCTGCTGATCCTGTACCTTTTCCACCAAATAGTTGCGAGAACGAAATCGACGTCTAATAACTAGGATGTCGCGCGTCGCGTCTAAAACTATGAGTCGCTACAATTTGGATTGGAAAGTCGGATACAGCTCGGATCCGAGCGTAAGACCCGAGCGTTTTGTGCCTGCGTCGGTTCCAGGCGCGGTCCAGCTGGACTGGGCCCGCGCCGAAGGTTGGCCTCACTATTGGCAGGACAGCAGCATCGAGCGCTACCGATGGATGGAGGACATGTATTGGATCTACGAAGCAGAGCTGTCTTTCGAGGATCTAGGAGAAAACAAGAGGCTGTTTTTCGTTTCGCGAGGCATCGACTATCGCTTCCTGGTTCGGGTCGACGGGAAGACCGTTTATGGCCAGGAGGGCATGTTCACACCGGTGGAAATCGATCTAACCGAAGACGCGGACGACGGAAGCCTGCTTCAGGTAATCGTTTTTCCAATACCGGTTTTCGGTGATGGGAAAGGGAGGTCCGAAGCTCGAGCGTCGGTGAAGCCCGCAGTGAGCTACGGGTGGGATTTTCATCCACGGCTCGTCCCTTCGGGCATCTGGCGCGAAACGTATCTGGAGATTCGAAGCGACCGGCACATCCGCGAGCTCTCCTTCAACTACACTATCGACGAAGACCTGTCGCGCGTCTTGCTGGATTTGTGTGTAGAGCTTAATCAGGCGTGCTCCGGGCTGCTGGAGTGGAACTTGCTGCATCCGTCCGGCGAGGTGGTGGACGGTCAATCGATTTCGCTTGGCAGCGATGCGATCGTGGATGGGACTTGCGAAGTGCATGATCCGGACCTGTGGTGGCCCCGTGAATACGGAGATCAGCCGCTGTATCTGCTCCACGTTTCTCTGCATGACGAGGCGGGGCGCCTGATTGACGAACGAAAGCAGAATATCGGATTTCGTCGAAGTCGCCTAGTTATGAACGAAGGGGCGTGGGACGAACCGCAAAGCATGCCGCTCACGCGAAACGCCCCGCCGATGACGCTGGAACTAAATGGCCGTCGAATTTTCGTGAAGGGGTCGAACTGGGTCGCTCCGGATGTCTTTCCAGGCGTATCAGGCGAAGATGCTTATCGTCCTCTGATCGAGAAAGCGGTGGGGGCCCACTTGAATCTGCTGCGGTGCTGGGGCGGCTCGGCGGTGAACAAGCCTTCGTTCTACGATCTTTGCGATCAGATGGGCATCATGGTCTGGCAGGACTTTCCGCTGGCCTGCAACGATTACGTAGAGAGTCCTGAGTATTTGGATACGCTGGATCAGGAGTCGCTATCGATCATCAAGCAGCTCAAGCCGCACCCTTCGGTGGTGATCTGGTGCGGAGGCAATGAATTGTTTAACAAATGGTCAGGGATGACCGATCAGTCCAAGGCGATTCGCATGCTCAATCGAAATTGCTTCACCCATGATCCGGACACTCCGTTTCTGCCCACTACGCCGATCATGGGCGTGGGGCATGGCGGTTACTTGTTTCGCGACGTGGACGGTGTGGAGTGTTTCGAACTCTTTCGCCGCGCTCGCAGGAGCGCTTATGTGGAGTTCGGCGTCCCCGGGCCTGCGTCCGTGGATCGACTCAGCAGCCTGATGGAGGAGTCGGAACTTTTTCCGCCGCGCGAGTCGGGAGTCTGGAAGCTGCGTCATGGCTTCGGAGCTTGGGAAGGAGATCCGGAAAGCTGGCTTTGCGTATCCACAATCGAATACTACTTCGGACGATCCGAATCGATCGAGGAGTTGGTGGAATGGGCGCAGCTGCTTCAGTCGGAAGGGTATAAGGCTCTTTTTGAGGAGGCCCGCCGCCAAAAGCCGTATTGCTCGATGGCGATCAATTGGTGCTTCAACGAACCATGGCCCGCGGTGGCCAACAATAGCATCATCGCCTGGCCATGCGATCCGAAACCATCCTATCGCGCCGTGAAGCAGAGCTGTCGCCCGACGCTTGCTTCGGCTCGAGTGAAGAAGTTCTCCTGGAGCCAAGGCGAGATGTTCGAAGCGGAGCTTTGGATGCTGAACGACGCCCTGCACTCGATAAAGGGGGATCGTATCGAGGCGTATTTGCAGTTGGACGACGAAGAGACTTTCGTGCTTGGCTGGTATTTCGACTCGCTCGAGGCGGATGAAAACCGCATGGGGCCGGTGCTGAGGTTTAAAATACCGGAAATGCTTTCTCAGTCCTTCCGGCTTGTTCTCAGAGTTGAGGCTCGTCCGGATTGGAATTCTGAATACACGTTTTGCTATCGCTAAGCCAGAAAGCCGAAAGCGCGGTCCTTGGCTAGGCCTCGCTTTTTTTCCAAGGCTCGACCACGCAGAATGCTTTTGCGTCCATGAGCAGAGAATACACCTGGTTGAGCTGCTCGGGGATTTGGATGACGTCATCGGTGAAGCTGTACTTCTGCATGAGGAAAGTGCGCTGCTGCATCGGTAGATCGAACAGGTCGACAAGCCGCATCGACCAGTCCTCGAAATAGCGATTGGCGATCTGCTCGTAGCTCACGAGCGTCACGTCGTGATGCCGATCGTCGGCTACGATCTTCCCGTAGAGTTGGTTCACCTTGTCGCTGGGACCCTCGAGGACTTGCAAAAACTGATCTCCAGAAAGGACCAGCATGCCTGTGATGCCGTCGCGGTTGTTGTTGTCTACGCAGGTGTCGAGCAGCGAGGCTAGTCCCTCGTTGTCCAAGGCGTCTTCGTTTGCGATGCTGCGGTAGATGAGTCGGCAAGTTGTCATGGCGTCAGGTGCGGGGTTGGTGAGGATGTTCAGGTCAGTTTGGCGATGCGGATAGGATTGGCAAGAAAACTGGTTTTTCGCTGCCGAGATTCAACGCAAGGCGTCGCGCAGGACCTCCACTGGATGGCGCGCGGCGCGCTTCAGTCCGTCGGAAATCTGGTGCCGGCAGCTGGTCCCGTTGGCGGACACGATCGTGGTGGCGGTGGTTTGGCGAAGCTCGGGGAAAAGGGCCAGCTCCGCGATCTGCTGGGAGACGGAATAGGTGTCTCGATCGTATCCGAAGGATCCCGCCATGCCGCAGCAGCCAGTGGGAAGGATGCGGGCGGAGTAGTTGCGGGGGAGCTCGAGCAGTCGCTTGCTGCTCTCCTGCGAGGAGAGCGCTTTCTGGTGACAATGGCCGTGGAAGACGATCTGGCGCTTCTCTTCGGTGAATGACTCCGGTCTAATCCTCTCGGCTAAAATTTCGTCGGAAAGAAACTCGTCGATCAGCACGGCGTGGTTCGCTAGCTCGCGGGCCTTCGTCCGCAGCTCGCTGGAAACCAGATCGGGATACTCGTCCCGGAAACCCAGGATCGCGGATGGTTCGATGCCGATCAGCGGCAGGTCATTATTGATAAATGGATACAGCGACTCCACGTTTTTGTCCGCCACCTTGCGGGCGCGCTCGAGCATGCCTTTGGACAGGAAGGCTCTCCCGCTCTCCGCATGGTCCGGGCATTCCACGCGATAGCCGAGCGAGGTGAGCAGCTCGATGGCGGCGATGCCGATGTGGGCATCGGTGGCGTTGGTGTATTCGTCGATGAAAAGGGCGACGCGTCGTACCGCTGATCCGACGGGCGGATTGATGGAAGGCAAATTCCGTTTGATCCATCGGCGTAGAGAGAGAGGCGAGAACGTGGGGATCGATCGCTTTCTGGCGATGCCAAGGGCTCGTTTTCCGCACTCGAGCAGGAAGGGCACCCGCATCATAGCGTTCGCTAGACGAGGCGTGTAGGACGCAGCTGAATACAGGCTGGCCACGTTCCCGATCGCCCGATCTGCGAAAGGAATGCCGTTGAGCCGATGGTATTGATAGGTCGCTTCCGCCTTCAAACGAGCCACGTCGACATTGGACGGACACTCGCTTTTGCATCCTTTGCAGGAGAGGCAAAGTTTCATGACCTCCATGATTTCCTCGTGGTCGAAAGGATTCGCGCGTTGCGAACGAGTCAGGTATTCGCGCAAGGCGTTGGCTCGCGATCGGGTGGTATCCTTTTCGTTGCGCGTCGCCATGTAGCTGGGGCACATGACGCCTCCGATGCGCTCGGTCTTGCGGCAGGCCGCGGTTCCGTTGCACTTTTCCGCCATGCGAAGGATCCCTTGCGTTGCGGAAAAGTCGAAAATCGTATCGAAATCCCGAGTACGCTGGTCAGCTTCGTAGCGCAGTTCCGTATCGATCGGTGGAGCGTCCACTATCTTGCCCGGATTGAAGATGCCATTCGGGTCGAAAGCGGCTTTGACGTCCCGGCAGAGCTGGTAGCAGCGCTCGCCAATCATTTTCCGTATGAACTCGGCGCGAGCTCTCCCGTCTCCATGTTCTCCGCTCAGCGAACCTTGAAATCGCTTCACCAGGTCGGCCACGTCCTCCGCGATCTCCCGATAGAGCTTGCGGTCTGTTCCGAGTTTCAAGTCGAGCATCGGGCGGAAGTGGATTTCGCCGTCCCCGATGTGCGCATACGCCACGCTGTCCACCCCGCGCTTGCTCATGATCTCGAGAAAGGCGTCCACGTACTCCGGCAGATCCTCCGGGAGAACTGCGGTGTCCTCGATCCCTGCAATGGGCTTGCGGTCACTGGGGACATTGGTGAGCACGCCTAGGCCCGCGTTGCGCAGGGACCAGACGGCGTCGATTTCCTTGTTTCGGATGATGGGAGCATGGCTGCCGAGTCCAGCTGACCTCAGCGCCGCTAGCAGATTTTGAATACGAAGATCGACCTGCTCGCGCGTCGCTTCTGCGAACTCTACCACGAGCAGGGCGCCTGGCGTTCCCTGGATAAAGGCGCTGTTGGCGGTTTGCTCGGGATTGGTGCGGGCGCATTCGATGATGACCCGATCGATCAGCTCGATGGCTCTCGGCTGAAATCTTCTAGCGACGAGGGTGGCACGAGCGGCTTGAGGGATGGAGTCTAGGTGCGCCGCCACTACCGCTTGCTCCGCGGGCGGCGTCGGTACCAGCTTGAGTTTCAATTCCGTGAAATGGGCGAGGGTGCCTTCGGAACCGCAAAGCAGCGGCACCAGAGAGAATGGGCGCTCAAGGGTTGCGCATGGAGCGACAAGGTCCAAGGCGTAGCCGGTATTTCGCCGATGGATGCGCGGATGGGGAAAGTTGTCTAAAAAGGCCGATCGATTGTCGGCATCGCTCACCATGTGGTGGATTTTCCGATACACCTGACCCTCCAGGTTGGCGAGGGCGCGTTTCTCTTCCAGTTGTTCCGCGTTCAGGGGCCCAAAGCGAGCGAGGCTGCCATCGCTGAGCACCGCTTCGATCTCCAGCACGTGGTCGCGAGTGGAGCCGTAGACCAGCGAATGGGTGCCGCAGGAGTTGTTTCCCGCCATGCCACCGATCATGCAGCGAGTGGAGGTGGAGGTTTCCGGAGCGAACATCAATCCGTGCGGTTTGAGAAACTGATTCAGCTCGTCGCGCACCACGCCAGGCTGCACCCGCGCCCAGCGCTCGTTGACGTTGAGCTCCAGAATGCGATTCCAGCGTTTCGAGATGTCGACGACCATGCCTTCGCCCACGACCTGTCCAGCGAGCGAAGTGCCTGCGGCGCGAGGAATCAAAGGGCAGGATCGCTCGCGGGCGAACGCCACCAGATTTTGGATGTCCTGCACCGTTTCCGGCAGGCAGACCGCAAGGGGCAGCTTGCGGTACACCGAAGCGTCGGTGGCATAGATCACCCTCATGGCTTCGTCCCAATGGAGCTCGCCGGTCAGTTTCTGGGCGAGCTTGATGAAATCAGTGGAGGAGATCGAGGGACTGACGGACATTCGGAGGGCTATTAGAAGGCTGGCTGGCCTAGGGTTCGAGCCCATTTTCCATCGCTCAATGCCCCAGGCCGTTGAGATCCCTCAGGAATGCGCTAAAAACTGAGCTTCGTTTCCACGAATCTCTCGACACTCCATTACGATTTTGGTTGAAGCACTGCCTCTACTTCGTAGAGTGATCAGGAAATCTACTTGAACGTAGAAGAAAAATTAGAACATCTAATCAAAAATAGACATGCCAGTCGCAACACCTAAGCAGTACGCAGCGATGTTGGATGCCGCCCAAAAGGGAGGCTACGCTTACCCAGCAGTGAATGTTACTTCGATCACCACGATCAACGCAGCCCTGAAGGCTTTCGCTGATTCCAAGTCCGATGGTATCATTCAGGTATCTACTGGAGGCGGTCAGTTCGCTTCCGGGCTAAACGTATCGGATGCGGCGTTCGGAGCGATCGTCCTCGCGGAAGCCACGCACATCCTCGCTGAGAAGTACGACGTGCTCGTTGCTCTTCACACCGACCACTGCCACCCAGAGAAGGTGGACAGCTTCCTCAAGCCGCTGCTCGAGGCCTCCCGCAAGCGCGTTGCAGAAGGCAAGGGACCGCTTTTCCAGTCGCACATGTTCGACGGTTCCGTGGTACCGCTAGAGGAGAACCTCAAGATTTCCAAGGAGCTCCTCAAGGAGTGCGCCGAGCTCGACATCATTCTCGAAGTGGAGGCAGGCTGCGTTGGCGGTGAAGAAGACGGTCACGACACCTCTGGCCTGCCCATCGACAAGCTCTACACCACCCCGGGCGACATGGTCGACGTCTACGAAGCGTTGCAGCCGATCGGACGTTTCCTCTTCGCAGCCACTTTCGGCAACGTGCACGGCGCGTACAAGCCAGGCGCGGTCAAGCTCAAGCCAACCATCTTGCGCGACGGCCAGAAGGCGGTCACCGACAAGTACGGCGCGGAAGCTGAAATGGACCTCGTTTTCCACGGCGGTTCCGGTTCCGAGCTGAGCGAAATCCGCGAAACGCTCGACTATGGCGTGGTCAAGATGAACATCGATACCGACACCCAGTACGCGTTCACTCGTCCGGTGGTGACTCACATCTGCGAAAACATCGAAGGCGTGCTTAAGATCGACGGCGAAGTCGGCAACAAGAAGACTTACGACCCACGCGCCTACCTCAAGAAGGCTGAAGCCAGCATGGCCAAGCGCCTGCAGGTCGCCGCTTCCGACCTTCTTTCCGAAGGCAAGACCATCTTCGGCACCGTCTAAGACACGGTTCCAAACGGACTTTTCGAAAGCCGATCCTTCTGCGAGGGTCGGCTTTTTTGCGCATACCCAAGCAGAAAGGACCGTCCCACGACCGGGCCGGGGCCGTGAGGGGAGGGAACTGGGCAACTCGTTTTTGCAACGTTGCAAAAACGAGTTGCCCAACCGCGGGAGCAGGCGGCGTGTCGCGCGTCGCTGCTTGATTCCGGCTGAGGTGGCGGTGGCGATGGGGATTTTTGAGGTGGGATTTCGCTCGAAGGGCTTGGCCTTGGGAATAGGCTTTGCGGCATGAGACGAGAATCGATCGCGTTCATCGGAGCTGGAGTGATGGGACGAAGCATGGCCGAACACCTGCTTTCAGCCGGATATCCTCTTTTTCTATACAGTCGCACTCGATCCAAGGCAGAGCCGCTGCTGGCGAAAGGCGCTGTTTGGCGTGACTCGCCTGCGGAGGCGGCGTCCGAGGCGGATGTGGCGATTTCGATGGTCGGCTACCCGCAAGATGTGGAAACGGTTTACCTGGGAGAGAGCGGGATCTTAAAATCGCTGCGCAAAGGCGCTTTGGCGATCGATATGACGACTTCCAGTCCGCTGCTAGCCAAGCGCATCGCTGAAGCGGGAGCGGCGAACGGTATCGGGATTCTGGATGCGCCGGTGTCGGGAGGCGACTCGGGGGCTCGCGAGGCGCGTTTGTCTATCATGGTGGGCGGCGAGCGCGAACATTTCGATCGGGCCCTTCCGATTTTAGAGATCATGGGCAAAAACATCGTTTACCAAGGAGCCGCCGGAGCCGGGCAGCATACTAAGATGTGCAACCAGATCGCCATCGCGGGCGGAATGGTGGCGATCGCGGAGTCTCTGGCCTACGCCAAGTCGGCTGGCTTGGATCCGGAAACCGTCTTGAAAAGCATCTCCGCGGGCGCAGCGGGCAGCTGGTCTATGAGCAACCTAGTGCCGCGGGCCTTGCAGGGGGATTTCGAACCCGGGTTTTATGTGAAGCATTTCATCAAGGACATGGGCATTGCCATCGAGTCTGCGTCGGAAATGGGACTGGAGTTGCCCGGACTGGCGATGGCGAAGCGACTGTATGACGAGCTGGCGGAGAAGGGTAATGGAAATTTGGGTACACAGGCCTTGTTTCAAAGGTGTCTAAGCGATGGGTAGGCTGGTTCGGAGATGTGAAACTTCGATGATGGCGCAGCGAGCACCGTTGAATTTGGCGCGACGAAAGAGGGGAGCGATGAAACAAAAAGGAAATCGATCGCTCTTAACGTCGGCGCAAACTCCCCGAAGCAAGCGATCGCCCCGAAGGTCCTCTCTATGAAAACGCTGACACTTACCCTAATTAGCCTGATGGCTCTCGCCTATCCCGTGAAGGCGAAGGAAACGATGATGCCCGAGTGGATGACGGAGGGGCCTGTCTTGAGCGATGGCGCGGCCTCCATCGAGGCGCCGCTGGAAGTCGTGGCTTCCAAGCTTTACGTCGAGGTCGAAGTGGGCGGGAAACCGAGGCGCTTCGTCGTCGACACTGGATCTCCCTCTATGATCGATGCCGCGCTGGTCAGAGAGTTAGGGCTAGAGGTCGTCGGGAGCAGCCAGGGCAGGGATGCCCATGGAGCCCTTATCACCAGCGATATCGTACAAACCACCGTGAGCCTCGGAGGAGTGGCATTTCACAAGGTGCCAATGTTTGTCGCGGATTTTTCGGCTTCCGAAGCCACCCGGACCTTCATCGGTGACGGAGTGCTCGGTTCGGAGTTGCTCCCGCTCGGGGCCTGGCAGTTTGACCTGAAGAGCGCTAGGCTGCGCTTCGACACGGACGCCACCAATCTGCCGCGCACGGCGAGGGCTGTGAGGACACGCTTGTACGGATTCGGCTATCCTCATGCCCCGATATTGGATGTTCGCTTCGCCAAAAAGGCTCGGAGCAAAGCGATGTTCGACACCGGATCGCCTACTTTCTTCGCCCTTTCGCCAGCCGATCTCGCGGGGGCCAGCGAGGCCGGCGGGATCGGAAAACGCCAGTCCGGCTACGGATCGCCCGGGGGGTCGCTGGGAGGTCAAGCGCCCGATAGCGAACAGCTCCAGGTGGAGCTGAAATCGTTGTCGATCGGCAAGATTGAGCTCGGGCGAGTGGCTTCCGCGACAAGGGAATCGTCGCCCAGTCTGATCGGAGCCCGCATCCTAGAACGCTTTGTCGTGACCTTCGACTCGCAGTCCGAAACCGCCTACTTCGATCGGTATTCAGAAGATTCCTACGATCGACCGTCATTCGGGTTCACTCTCGCTTTCTTTGACGGTATATCCGTCGCAGTCGTCTGGGACGACTCGCCGGCCCAAGCGGCCGGTCTTCGCCCCGGCATGCCGCTTACCTCGATCAACGGGGAGGCGACCGAGCTGACGAGCGAAGGAATTCTGCGAGCCCTCGCTGCCATGGAGGGGCAAGAGATCAGCCTCTCTTGGGAAGGCGGTTCGGCCAAACTCACCAGCAAGTCTCGCTTTCTTCACGAGTAGGGCGACGACGTTTCCAACCGTGTCCTGCGAACGGCCACCAGAGCGTCTTGTTTTTGTCCGCTTGATTAGATGAATCTGACACCCGCTCAAAGTCGTATGGGTTCGACGCAGCTGTTTTTGGAAAACGAATGACTGTACTTGTAGTAGGAGCCAGTGGAGAGACCGGCAAGTTGCTGGTAGGAGAATTGCTAGACCGCGGTTTATCGGTGAAGGCGATCGTCCGTCCGGAGCGGAGCTTGCCCGATGGCTTTCCGACTAGCGAGTCCCTGACGATCATACGAGGCACGCTTCTCGAGCTCAGCGATGCGGAGATGCGCCAGCACGTGAAAGGGTGTCGCGCGGTGGCTTCCTGCCTCGGGCACAATCTGAGTTTTAAGGGGATCTATGGAAAGCCCCGCAGGCTTGTTGTCGACGCTACGCGGCGCCTCTGCCAAGCCATCAAAGCGAACGCGTCGGACGACCCGACCAGGTTTGTCCTTATGAACACGGCGGGAAACAGCAATCGGGACCTCCAAGAGCCTCTTTCGTTTGGGCATAGATGCATGATCGGTCTTGTCCGTTTCCTGCTGCCTCCCCATGCGGACAACGAGCAAGCGGCCGACTTTCTTCGACGGGAGATCGGTCAGCTCGATCGGCAGGTCGAATGGGTGGTCGTTCGTCCGGACTCGTTGATCGATTCCGATCGCGTGACAGAGCACGAGCAGTATCCCTCGCCCACTCGGAGCGCCCTTTTCAACGCCGGCAAGACCAGCCGTATCAACGTGGCCCACTTCATGGCGGACCTGATTTCGAGCGACGAAAGCTGGAAGCGATGGAAGGGACAGATGCCCGTGATCTACAACAAGGGCTTCTCTTAGCGAGCGTTCCCGGTAGTGAGCCGGCCGCGAGCGGGGCGGCTTGCGACGGCACGCAGGCCCTGTTTCGAGCGGCTTTGCAGAAAAAGTGAAAAAGCCTGTCACCCGCTTCTGAGATCTGGGCACTTGAGAGGTACAAAGCTAAACCCAATACCGTTATGTCTGAAAAAACCAATACTCTCAAAGCCCTCGTCGGAATCTCTGCTATCATCGGAGGCGTAAGCATCGTCGTAGTGACCTTTTTTGCCATCTTCGCACCGCAGCAGATCGCTGCGTCGGCTTGGATCGTGGGAGCGCTTTGCGCTATGGGAAGCGCTCTTGGCTACCTGTCGGCTCGTCGTGAGGGCTAGAGGGCTTGCTTGGAATGGTGGGCGGCGCGCCCGGCGGTCACGCCCTACCGATGGCCCTTAGCGAGGGATGACCCGGCTCAGGCTTTGGGCGATGGCTTGGAAGCGCTCTGGGCTCATGCCGATCGAGGCCAGGTAGCCGAGTCGTTTCTCCTCGTCCATTTTCATGCCGATGGCGCAGGCGAGCAGCGGATGCTGCCCGGTGGCCAAGGCTTGATGCAAGGACTGGCTCATGGGGATGGGGTCGCTTTCGGGGTCGGCCAGTAGGAGGGCGGCCAAGCACGAGGAGGCTTCGATGCCGCTCGACTGAAACTGCTCGTTCCACAAGGCGACCGCGTCCGCCTTGCGCCCGATGTTCCAAAATGCGATCCCGCGGATGAAGTCCAGGCGAGCGTCGTTCATGGGCACGGACTCGGCCTCGAGCGCTAGCGATTTCCAGAAATCCTCGTCGATGGGAAGCTCGCCCGTTGCGGCCAAGTTGTATTGAGAAATGACCTTCAGGCGCCTGGCGTCGTTTCGTTGAGGATCGATGTCCAGTGCGTAGTTCGCCCATCGGACGGCTGTATCATCCTGGCCCACGCGAGCGGCCGCGTCGGCCAGCAGCATGGCGTCCTGGATGTAGGTGGCTCGAGAGTTGATGGGTCCGAAGGGTGAAAAGGCCGCCAGCGCGGCCAGACCTGAGGCCAGCAGGGTGCGCCGTTTCAGGGCGATCGAGGAGTTTCGGAAGGCTCCCCAGGCGAAGGGAGCTCCGCCGGCCAGTACTGCGAGAAAGGGAGCGAGTGGCAGTCGAAAACGGGCGCTCGCCATGTAGAGAAGCAGTCCTGCGGAGAAGAAGAGGAAAACCAGAATCGCCGCCCAGGCTTCCGAGCGTTTCTGTCGCCAAAGAGTGGTTACGCTGAAAACCGCCAGCACGAGCAGGACGCCCCAGCTGATCGGATTGTATCGAAGCCATGGAGACAGATCCTTGTGAAAGGCGAAGGTCTTGTTGTTGTACTGCTCGAAATTGTTGACGATCGCGTAGAGCTTGAAGAGCTCGAGTTTGATCCAGTCGATCGGTTCGCTGACGATGCGGTCGAGCGTCTTGCTGCGCCAGTAGGCTGACTGATCGGCGATGCTTCCCTCGGAGCCGGTTTCCTGGCGGTAGAGGGTTTCCGATTCCAAGCGGGCCGGGTTTCGGTGCTCGTCGAGATAGTGGAAGGAAAGGGTTTGGGTGAAGTAGAGACCGTTGGCCTTGGCGTTGTTGCTGACCCAGAGGTTGTAGGCTCCTTGCCAGGGGAGGATTTGAAACTGGCCGCTGCGCAGCTTCTGAAAGCCGCCGAAGGCCAGCAGGGGAATCAAGGCCGCTAGGGCGAAAGCGAGGCAGCGCTTCCACTCGAGACGCTGCAGGGCGGCCGCTCCCAGGGCGAGCGAGGCGACGGGTAGCAGGACCGCCATGAAATGAGGCCGAGCTAGGGTGGCGAGGGCCAGCAGCAGTCCCGACAGCGCGGTGTAGCCGACTGCGGCGCCATCGCGCTGCGGAAGCTTCAGCCCGTGATGGAGGGAAAGAAGGCAGCCGAGAAACAGGGTGATGGCCAAGGTGATGTCCAAGGGATCGAAGGCGAAGTGCAGCAGCACCGGGTTCAGGCCGACCAGAGCTCCGGAGAGCAGGGCTCCGGTTTCGCTTTGCCAGATTCGGTAGGAGAGTCGCAGGCTCAGCCAGGTGTTTGCCAGGTGGCAAAGCAGCCCCAGAATCCCGTGGCCGAATGGAAGAACCGCCAGCAGGGCGGGATAGAGCATGGCTCGGTAGAAGGGCTCGTCCGGCAAGGTCCCCGCTGCGATCTGGCGGGCGAGCATTAGATTTTCCTGTCCGTCCAGCACCGGGCTCTGGCCCAGCGGAGTGCCAAGGTACCAGGTGAAATGGGCTACGGAGTAGAGGGCGACGATGGCGAGCAGCCAGAAGGAGGATTTGGATTGGGGCATAGGTGGCGAAAGGATGGTTGCTGAGGAGGGAATTGTGAAGAGGATTGAGCCCCGGCGGTCGGTTTCCCCTTGATCGGCCTGCGGACGCGTTTCTGTAGGGAGCTGGCGGAGGAAGAGGACTTTGGCGGGCGGGGGAAAAAGTTGATTTGCTTTGAGTTACAGGGTTTTGCCAGCATACCGATTCTTGGGTAGCAGCGCGCACAATTCGCCCCCATGGCAGCCGATTTCTCACAAACGCCTCATCTGATCCCCACTTGGATCTTCGAACAGGATTACCTGGTTTTTCTTTCCTTTTTCGGATGGATGCTGATGGGGCTGCTGGCATGGACCAAGCCGCTGTCGCAAAACGAAGGCCGGCAGCTGCCTTGGCTTTGGATCGGCTTCTACGCCTTTTCGCAAGCCCTGTCAGATTTTCTGCGCACCTTGTCCTTCTCGGATCCCTTCTTTCGCGACTTCAATCTGGAGATCGGCTTCGAGATGCTGGGGTACGGTCTTTTGGTGGAGATGGCCATGCGTTCCGCCCGGCTAAAGGGAGGGAAGCAGACGGTGCCCTACGCGGCCATAGGAGGCTTGTTTCTGGGGCTTTCCATCGAAATCGGAGACCTGCTCTACACTTTGGTCGTTTCGTTCCTGGTCTCTGTGGTGGCGGTGGTTTGGGCGGCTCGGCAATTCGTGCTGACTGCTCGGAAGGAGAAGCGGCTGGAGCTTTACGTGCTGGTCGCGGGCTTGATTCTGGTGCTGCCGACCTGGTTTCTGGTGCCGGATCGACTGTCGTTTGTGGGCGAAGCTCAGCCGGTCAGCTACGAGGACTTTCCCTACTACGGCTTCGATCTGCTCTTCTTGCGCATCGCCTCCGGCTGGCTGATGCTGATCGGGCTTTGGGTTTATCGTCTGCAGTGGCGAATCGAGGACGTGGCGCCGAAGATAGCCGAGCGGCTGCGCTTCTGGGGCTATCGGGTTCTGCCCGGGGCCTTGAGCGCCATCATCTTGGCCAGCTACCTGATCACCTCCTGGAACGGGCAACGCACCAAGGATCGCATGGGGCAGGACTACCTCTCGCGTTCGCAGACCGCCGCCCTCGCCATGAGCTCGGTGGACCTTTCGGATTTCGATTGGGATTCCGCGGAGAGCCAGCGCCTGGAAGGGAGCCTTGCGGGCCAACTGATGGCGATCAAGCGGGTCGGTCTGGACGTGCGCTCGGTCTATCTCTGGAGAGCCATCCCCGGGGAGGGCCTGAAAACGGTGAGCTTCGAGAGCGAGCAAAACCGCGAGCCGCTCATCGGCAGCATCCATTCCTTGCCATCAGGCGTGGAAAAGCGCTCCCTTGGGGCATCTTTTTTGGAAGGCCCGTTCCTGTTGAGAGGCGAGTCGTTCATTCACGTCAGCTCGCCGCTCATCGATCGAACGGACACCGGTTTCCACCACTGGCTTGGAATCGACCTAGCTGGCGAGACCTGGTTTCAGAACGTCTCGTTGACGCGCTTGCAAAGCATCATCATCGCCGGGCTGATTCTCGCGCTGGTCATCTTCTTTCTCTACTATCAGATCGATCACGAGAGCGAGGCGGATCTGGTGCTGGCCAAGGAGAGGGCGGAGGCGGCGGACCGGGCCAAGAGCGAATTTCTGGCGGTGATCAGCCACGAGATCAGAACCCCGTTGCAAAGCGTGCTCGGGTACAGCGATCTGCTGCGCGGCACGCGTCTCGACGAAAAGCAGTTGAGCTGCTTGGACACCATCCAGTCGGAAGGAAAGATTCTGCTGCGCATCGTGCAGGACATTTTGGATTTCAGCAACCTGCGCAAGGCGAGCTTCGAGCTTCAGAATGGAGCGGTGCAGCTTCACCGCCTGATCGAAGAGACCTATCGCACCATCCAGCCCATGGCCAGACGGCGCGGCTTGCAGGCGCACCTCGAGATCGAGAGCGATGTCCCGACGTCCGTCTTGGCGGATGGCGTGCGCCTGCGCCAGGTGTTGCTCAACCTCTTTGGCAATTCGGTCAAGTACACGGAGGAAGGAGACGTGTGGCTGCGGGCATTCGTGGATCGGGAGCGTGAGTCGCGCGACGGGTTTTCGGCGGTACGTTTCGAGATTCTGGATACAGGAGTCGGTATCAAGAAGGAGGATCTAGGCCGCCTCTTCGAGCCGTTCATCCAATTGGAGCACAGCACGCGCTTCCCTCGCGAAGGGGCCGGACTGGGCCTGGCTATCGTGAGTCGCATCATCGAGCTCATGGGCGGATCGATCGCGGTGGAGAGCGAGTTCGGGGTTGGCTCGACCTTTACGGTTTCCTTCGAATTCAAGGTGTTGGAAGATGAATACGCTGCTCGGGAAGCGGCCCGCGAGCGCGAGAGCTCGGTGGGCGAAGACGATACCGAGCTCGGCAAGCGCTTCCCGTTGAAGCTGCTGGTGGTCGACGACAACCATATGGTGCGCCGGTTGATGCTGCAGTATCTGGATTCGCTCGGCTACGAAGCGGAGGAGTTCGATGGCGGGCGAGAAGCGGCTGAGAAAGGGCACGGCTACGACGTAGTGATTATGGACCTACGCATGCCGGGAGTTGACGGCCCGCAGGCTGCCTCGGCCATCCGTGAGCGTAGCGGAAACCAGGAGCGTCCTTGGATCGTAGCGGTGTCGGCATCCTTGCAGGAAGAGGAAGTGCGGCGAGCTCGCGACGCGGGGGTGAACGATTTTCTGGGCAAGCCGTTTTACGCGGGGCAGCTCGCGGAGCGCTTTCGGGCCATCCCTTGGTTCTGGGAGAAGGAAGTCGATGTGTCAGAGATCGTGGATACGTCCTTGACGGAGGAACCGCCGCGCTCTCAGGAGCATGTGCCGTTGTTCATCGGCCCGGCTTCGCAGGACGACCCGGACTCTTCGGCGCTCGCCAAGCCGAAGGAACAAGAGGAGGAGAAGGCGGCGGGGGCGGCTCCGTCGAGCGTGTTCGCGGGAATCGACTCCTACCCGGAGGAAGCCGTGAAGGCGGCCATCGCCGAAGTGTACTCAAAGCATCAGGAGATGGTGGACGCTGCTCAGGCGGACGATTGGGAGTTGGTGCGAGAAGTGGCCCATTATCTCGCCAATACGGCCATGGCGCTGGGGATCGATCAGCTTTACTTGGATTCGAAGGCGGTGGAGTCGGCCGCTTTGCGCGAGGAGCCCGATAAGGTGGCCAAGAATCTTGAGGAGCTGAGGCTCAACTTCGAAGCTTGGGAAAGCGACGAGTGATTTCCAGGCGATAGCGCCCGCGGAGCGGTTTACCCTCCCTTGGGTCGGAAGGCTTGCATTACCGCTTCATTGGTCTCGAGGCGCGCTCCTCCGATGAGGTCGATGCAGTAGGGAATGGCGGGGAAAACCGCTTCCAGGTTCTCGCGGATGGCTTTGGGTTTGCCGGGCAGATTCACAATGAGGCACGATTCCCGGGTGCCGGCGGTCTGGCGTGAAAGGATGGCGGTCGGCACGTACTTCAAGGACGCGGCCCGCATCAATTCCCCGAAGCCCGGCAGCATGCGATCGCACACCGCTTCAGTCGCTTCCGGGGTGACATCGCGGGGATCAGGCCCCGTGCCGCCTGTAGTGACGATGAGACTACAGCCATCCTCGTCGGCGAACTGCTTGAGCTTCGCTTTGATCTTGGCTTGGTCGTCGGGGACGATGGCGTAGGATACTTCGAAAGGCGTGGCGAGCCACTCCTTTAGCAATTCGACGCAGGATTTTCCGGGAGTGTCCTCGTATACGCCTTGGGAAGCGCGGTCGCTGACGTTGATGACGCCGATACGGGCGGTGTTTTTAGACATTTTCTGAGCTTCGTTTTCTGGCAGGATGGTATAGGGCGCGTGTCGCGGCCTAACCTTTGCGCTTTATGAAGCCCTTGATCTTGTCTTCGCAAGCCAGAAGCGACGGAGTGAGCACTAAGGTCAGCACCGTGGCGAACGCCAATCCGAAGGCGACGGAGGTCGCCAGCTGCGACCACCATTGAGTGGAGGGCGCCCCGATGGAGACGTGCGGGGTGAAAAAGTCTAGATTGATGCCGAAGACCATGGGAATGAGTCCGAGAATGGTGGTCACGGTGGTGAGCAGCACTGGCCGCAAGCGCTGGGCGGCTGTGAGCAAGGCGGCTTGATAGGGGTCCGCGATGTTCTTTCGGTGGTGATTGAAGGTATCGATGAGCACGATGTTGTTGTTCACCACGATGCCCGCTAGCGAAATGACGCCGATGCCGTTCATCACGATGCCGAAGGGCTGGTTCATCACCAGCAGTCCGATGAAGACCCCGAAGGTGGAAAAGACCACCGCGGTGAGGATCAGTCCTGCTTGGTAGACGCTGTTGAACTGGGTGATGAGGATGATGGCGATGGCGAAGACCGCGATGACGAAGGCCTTGCCAAGGAAGGCTTCCGCTTCCTTCTGCTCCTCGTCCTCGCCACGGTAGGCCACCTTGATATGGTTGAAGTTGAGTCCCGAGTTGGGCAACCACTCGCGCAGCTCCTCGAAGACCTCCGCCGGTTGAACGCCTTCCTCCACTTCCGCCGCCACGGTGTACACGCGGCGCTGCTCCACGCGGTCGATCTTCTGCACGCGGGGAGCTGGGGTTTGTGTGATGAAGTTGGATACGGGAGCTAGCCCGGCCTCGGTCACGATCTTCAGTCCGTTGAGCTCGTCGAGGTTTCGTTCGTTGAACGGATAGCGAGCTCGGATCTCCACTTCGTCATCCGCGTCGAGGGGACGATACTCGCCGATCTCCACTCCATTGGTGAGCATCTGTATCTCGTTTCCAATGACAGTGATATCCGCGCCGTAGCGGGCGGCCTCGGTGCGGTCTACCTGAACCTCCCACTCGAAGCCTTCCACGCCGCGGGTGTCGGTGATGTCTATCAAGCCGTCGATGCTCTCGAATTTTTCGACCACCACCTGGGTGGCCGCCTTCAGCTCTTCCGGGTAGGCCGAGCTGAGCTGGAGCTGCACCGGTTTGCCTACCGGTGGGCCGGCGTCCGGCTTGGCGAATTCGATGTGGATGCCGGCGAGATCAGCCGTGCGCTCGCGAATGATGTCGAAAATCTCGCTGGCCTTCGGGCGCGATTCCCAATGGGTGAACTCGAACTGGATCACGCCCACGGTGTCCTCCGGCACGTTCTGAGCTCGAAGGTTGGGGTCGGCTCGGGTGTAGAGGTATTTCAGCCCCTCCACGTCTTGGATACGGCTTTCCACCTGACGCACGAGAGCGTCGGCCTCGTCGACCGAGAGGTTTCCTCGAGCTCGGATGTTCATGCTGGCGAACTCGGGTTCCACGTCAGGAAAGAATTCGATGCCATGTCCCCAAACGCTATAGGCGACCTGCACGACGATGAAAATGGCCACCAGGGAAACCAGCTGCAGAAACGGATGGCGAATCAGGCGATCGAGCAAGCGAGCGTAGGAGCCGGTGAAGCCTTCGATGGTTGTGAGGTCCACGTGCTTGGAGCCGTCGAGCGCTTCGAGGCTGTCCTTCCCCAGATCGTTGGGCTTGCCGAAGCTCGCTCCCAAGGTGGGAACGAAAATCAGGGCCATGGCCAAGGAGGCGCTCAAGGTGGCGATCAAGGTGATCGGCAGGTACTTCATGAACTCTCCTACGATGCCCGGCCAGAAGAGCAGGGGAGCGAAGGCGGCCAGGGTGGTCAAGGTCGACGCGATGATGGGCAAGGCCATGCGTTTGGACGCTTCGGCGTAGGCTTTGGAGCGATCCAGCCCCTCGGCCATTTTGCGGTCGGCGAACTCCGTCACCACGATGGCTCCGTCCACTAGCATGCCCACTGCCATGATGAGGGAGAAAAGCACCACGATGTTCACGGTGAGTCCGATGGCGAAGAGGAAAAGCACTCCTGCGAGAAAGGAGCCCGGGATGGCGATGCCGACCAGCAGGGAGCTGCGCACGCCTAGGGCGATGATCACCACGATCATCACCAGGATGATGGCGGAAAGCACGTTGTTCTGCAGGTCCAGCAGCATGTCGCGGATGTTGGTGGACTTGTCCTGCGAGTAGGTGACGGAGAGGTTCTCCGGCCATATCGGGCGCAGTTCCTCCACCTTGGCCTTCACGCCTGCGATGGTATCGAGCACGTTCTCGCCGGCGCGTTTGGAGACTTCGATGCCGATGGCGTATTCGCCGTTGAGCCGAGCGTAGGCGGAACGGTCCTTGAAGGTGCGGCGAACGGTAGCCACGTCTGCGAGGCGGATGACCTTGTCGCCGTCGCGCTTCACGGGAATGTCCATGACCTCCTGAGCGGTCTTGAAGAGACCAGGCACCTTGACCGCGAAGCGGCCGTTGCCCTTGTCCATGTTTCCCGCGGCCACGATCTTGTTGTTGCGGGAAACGAAGCCGATGATTTCGCCCTGCGAGAGGTTGTAGGACCGCAGAACCGTCGGATCGATGATGACCTCCACCACTTCCTCGCGGTCGCCGATGACGCGGGCCTCCAGCACCTGGCTTATTCCCTCCAGCTCGTCGCCCAGGTCCTTCGCGATCTTGGTGAGGGCCCGTTCCGGCACGTCGCCCGACAAGGTGATGACGATGACGGGAAACTGGGAGAGGTTCACCTCGTGCACGGTCGGTTCCTCCGCGGCCTGAGGCAGCTCCGCCCCGGCGAGGTCCACTTTTTCCCGCACGTCGGCCAAGGCCGCGTCGGGGTCGAAGCCCGCTTCGAACTCCAGGGTGACCGAAGCGGAGTTTTGCGAAGCGGTGGCGGTCATTTCCTTGACTCCCTCCACGTTGGCCAGCTCCTGTTCCATGGGGCGGACCAGCAGCCGCTCAGCGTCCTCCGGCGAAACGCCCTCCATGTACATGGAGACGTAGATGGTGGGGATGGTGATATCCGGGTCGGACTCCTTCGGGATCTGGATGTAGGCGAAAAGGCCGGCTGCCAGAATGAAGATGAGGGCCAGGTTTACGGTGCGCTTGCGGCTGAGAATGAGTTCGATCATCGGGTGCGTCTTCTCGAATGGAAGGTTTTGACGGGCGGACTTGGAGGGAAGTCGGCTAGTTGATGGTCGATTCCTCTACGGCCTTCACTTTGGCGCCTGGCAGCACGAAACCTTGACCGACGGTGATCAGTTTGACCGCCTCCGGCAGACCGTTCACCCAGACTCCATCCGAGGCGCTGCCGATGATCTCGGTCTTGTAGAAATGCACGCGTTGATCCCCGTCCACCGTCTTCAAGCCGAGCTCGCCATCGGTATCGGCGCTCAAGAAGAGGATCGCCGGGGTGACCTTGTGGGCCATCTGGGTGGCGGTGGTGGCCACGATGTCGGCGGTGAGACCGGCCTGGTGCTTGTAGTCGGGATTGGCAAACTCCAGCTCCACGGTGTAGGTGCGCACCGCGGAGTCCGCCGCCATGGACAGGTAGCGGATCCTGCCTTCGATTTGGTGTCCGTTGAAACGAGCCACCGCCGGTGAGTCCTCGTCGATCTTCTGGATTTCGAGTTCGGTCGCCTCCGCCGTCACGATCATGGGGTCGAGGGCCAGGAAGCTTGCCACCGGGTCTCCCACGCCGACGAACTCCCCCACCTGCACGAGTCGTTCGTTGAAGACGCCGTCGTAGGGGGCGCGGATGATGGTGTTTTCCAAGGCGATTCGTGTGGAGGCGAGCTGGTTTTTTGCCTGGGCCAGCAAGGCGGCGGATTCGGCCAGGCGCGTCTCTGACTGGTAGCCGCTGGATTGCAGCTTCTGGGCGGCTTCGTGCTCCAGGGCCCGCTGGGAGACCAGCTTTTCGGCCGCTTCAAGCTGTTCGGGAAGATTCTGGGCGTCGAGCCTGACTAGCGGGGTGCCGGCCTTCACCGCGGTGCCGCGCTTGGCGGAGATTTCCATGATCTGAGCTCCGATCTCCGCTCGCAGGATGCTGGCCTTGGAGGGAGCCGTCTTTCCCCGCAGCACGATTTCCGCCGCGTAAGGCTCGGCTACTGAGTCCCTCACCCGGACCGTTGGCAAGGGTTTGGACTGCGCTCCCGAGGAGGCTGATTGGGAGGCGCTTTCGCCTTGCAGGCTGGAGCCCACGACCATCCAGGCCGTGAGCAAAATCACGATTGTAGCGGCGATAGTGACGTTTTTTTTCATCAGGATTCAGGAAAGGAGGCAGACCCGGGGAGACGGGTCGAGTAGCGATAAGTTCAGCAGGTGATACGCGAGTTGGAGCGAAGGGTTACTCAAAATGATTGCCGGACTTGCGGGCTCAACTTTCTTTTTGCGAGATTGACAGGGGAGGCGGGGATTTGTGGGCTCTGCGGTGACGAATTCGCGCCTGACGCGCGGGTCTGCAGCCACTGGTATGAAAGAGCACGATTTTAACGAGGTAGTGAGCCTGATAGTGAAGGAGGATCCACGCTATCAAAAGAGCGCCTACCTTTTTCTGCAGAAGGCCCTCAACTATACCATCGACAAGGAAAGGAAGCGTCAGGGCAAGGTGGTGACCAAGGTGGCGAAGCGTCACGTGTCCGGACAGGAGCTGCTGGAAGGCATTCGCGAGTACGCCTTGGACCAGTATGGGCCGATGACCTATTTCATCCTGACTTCCTGGGGCATCGAGCGCTGCGAGGACTTTGGCGAAATGGTCTTCAACCTCATCGAATACGGCGTGTTCAGCAAGAACGAGCAGGATTCGCGAGAGGACTTCGCTTCCACCTACAGCTTCAAGGACGCATTCGAAAAGCCGTTCACCCCCAAGGAGCGCCGGCTCAAGCGCCCCAGCTACCGGAAGCTAGAGTCGCTCTAGTTTCGCCTTCGCCGTGCGGCGGAGCGCTGGGAGCCAAGCGGGGCGGTGGTGGCCATTTGCGGCCGCGGGCAACGATTTTGCATTGCGGAGACGCGTATTCTCGTTCGTGCATAGGCCCCATCTATGACCGATTTTCCGCAAAACCGCTCTGTTGACGATAGCCGCTCCTTGATCGCCCCGCTTCTGAAGGAGCCGGTGGAACGCTACCTCTTGCCCAATGGCCTGACCGCCCTGCTGAAAACCGATCGCTCCTCGCCGGTCTGTTCGGTGCAGGTTTGGGTGAAGACCGGCAGCGTGCACGAGGACAGGCACCTCGGCTCCGGAATCTCGCATTTCGTGGAGCACATGCTTTTCAAGGGCGCCGAACGTCGCGTGGGCAAGGAGATCGCCCGCGAGGTGCACGAGTCGGGTGGCTACATCAATGCCTACACCACCTTCGATCGAACCGTCTACTACATCGACGTGCCTTCGGAAAACGTGGAGGTGGCTCTCGACGTGCTCAGCGATTCGGTGTTTTCCTCTTCTTTCCCCGAGGAGGAGGTGGACAAGGAGCGCGAGGTGATCAATCGGGAAATCGCCATGGGCGAGGACGATCCGGACGGCAAGGTCATGCACACGCTGTTCGAGACTGCCTTCAACAAGCACAACTATCGGTACCCGATTATCGGATACAAGGACGTCTTCAATCGCATCACCCGCCAGGATCTGCTCGACTACTACAACGCCCGCTACGCGCCGAACAATGCCGTGGTGGTGGTCACGGGCGATTTCGACTTGGCTGAGATGCGCCGCAGCGTCGAGAAGTGGTTCGGACCCTTCGCCCGCAAGCCTCTGCCCACCATCTATCTGCCGGACGAGCCTCTGCAGCTGGCGGAGCGACGTCGCGACCTTTACGAGGACGTGCAGATCTCTCGCGTGGCCATGGGATTTCAAGTGCCCGGTTTGACGCATGCGGACACGCCGGCCTTGGACGCTCTGTCGGTGGCTTTGGGGAGCGGCGACAGCTCCTTGCTCTACCAGCATCTGCGCGAGGAGACGCAGCTGGTCCACAATGTCGACGTCTCGAACTGGACGCCGGGTTCGGTTGGCGTTTTCTACGTTTCGCTCCTGTGCGACCCCGACAAGCGCGACGCGGCGTTGAAGGAGCTGCGTCGCTACGTCGAACGCCTCGATGTCGATTCCTTCTCCGAGGAAATCGTAGCGAAGGTTCGACGCCAGCTACTGGTCAACGAAGTGAATTCGCGCAAGACGGTCAGCGGTCAAGCGGCTCGTCTCGGCGCGGCCGAAGTGGTGGTGGGAGATCTTGGCTACGCCAAAAACTACCTGAAACGCATTGGAGAGGTCACTGCCGAGGACTTGGCTCGCGTGCTCAAGACTTGGATACGCTGGGATCGCCTGACTGTTGTGACGCTGAATCCCAAGAGCGAGCAGGCCAAGGAAGACGACGCTCTGCAAGCCGACAGCCCGGTTTGGGATTTCGAGGAAACGCGGTTTCCCAATGGATGCGCCTTGCTGACGCGAGAGAATCGCCGTCTGCCCAGCGTGCACATCCGGGTCGCCCTGCAGGCGGGATCGCTGTTCGAGCCGCGAGACAAGCAAGGCCTCTCCGCCTTGCTCTCCACCATGATGACCAAGGACACCGCCAAGCGCAGCGCCTTGGAGGTCGCGGAAGCGATCGAGGGAGCTGGCGGCACGTTTTACGAGTTTTCGGGAAACAACAGCTTCGGTTTCGCTCTGGAAGTCCTGTCTACGGACCTGCCGCTGGCGCTCGACCTCCTGGAGGAAGCGCTGCTGCGACCGAGCTTCGACGAGGAGGTCTTCGAGATCGAAAAGCAATCGCACCTTGCTGGGCTGAAGGAGAATCTGGACGACATCGTGACCTGCGGCCGCGAGGAGCTGCGTCGCCGTTTCTTCGGCGAGCATCCTTTGCGTATCGGGGGAAGTGGAAGTTTGGATACGGTGGCGTCCATAACCTTGGAAGACGTGAAGGCGTTTTGGCGTAGCGTCGTAGTGAGCGGAAATCTCTCCATAGCGGTTTCGGGCGACTTCACGACGGAGACATTGAAGCCTCAGATGGCTGCATTGATCGAGAAGTTCGCTGAAGGCAGCCTGGTCACGCCTCAATTCGTTTTCGAAAAGCCGGCCCAGCCGGGAGTCCACCGGGTTTCGATGGATCGCCAGCAAGCGATCGTTTTCCATGCCTACCCGGCCCCGGGACTCAAGGGAGTCGACTATTTCATCTCGGAGGTCGCGGACGAATTGTTCTCCGGGATGTCCAGCGAGCTGTTTGATCGAGTACGCGAAAAGCTAAGCCTAGCCTACTTCGTTCGCTCTTCGCGTATCGTTGGACTGAATACGACCATGTTCTATTTTTACGCAGGCACGGCCCCGGAACGCTACCAGGAGGTTATCGCGGAACTGGACCGAGAGGTGAAGCGCGTATCGGAAGGGCGGGTAGCGGAGGACGAGCTTGCCCGCTGCAAGAAGCGTCTCAAGGCGGCTAAGCGCATGAGCATGCAGACCAACTCCTCCTGCGCCAGCCAGGCGGTGCTGGACGCGGTCTACGGCCTGCCGATAAACGATTGGCGGAACTATGGGGATCGCATCGACGCTGTATCGATCGATTCCCTACAGGATTTCGCAAAGCGTTACTTCTCGGAGGAGAATCGGGTGGAGCTGGTGATCGGGCCAGTCGAATAGGCGGAGGGCGCCCTGTTTCCGTTCTCTGGAGTCGGGGGCGTCGAGCCTTTTTTTTGATCGGGCAGCGGCGGCGTGGCTCGGCGGCCACGCCCTGCCTTTTGCCTAGCGGATGGTCGCTTCGGAGGGAGCGGCGGGTGCTTCGTCAGCGTAGGCGAAGGCTTGTGGATCGTCCACCTTGGTCTGCCAGGAAGCGGTTCCGTTGGTGAGTTCGCTCGCCTGCACCTCGAGTGTCGGGAAGACGCTTTCGCCGAATACGTTTATGATCTCGAACGACATCTGCGGGTCCTGCTGCGTCATGTCGAAGGTCAGCAATCCGAAGTTCATGGTAGCGGAATAGGGCTCGTGAATGGTGATGGTGGACGGATCCTGAGCGTCGAAGCTGGCGGTAGGATCCTGCGCCAAGGGGCTGGAGACCAGTTCGTAGAGATCGTATCCACCGACGTCCGACATGGGTATGGCTTTCACTTCCGCCTGATCGTTGTCGCCGGAGATGAGCATCACGCCTGGTATTTCCTCGCTCTTGATGTAGCTCAGCAGCTCGTTTCGCTCCTGCGGAAAGGCCATCCAAGTGGAGGCGCTGCTCTCCTTGATGTCCGTCCAGCTGCTGCTGCTGAGCAGGACCTTGAAGGGGGCTTCGCTGCGTGAGAGCTCGTCCTTCACCCAATCGAGCTGCTCTTGGCCAAGCAACGTGGGGCGCTGGCCTTGCTTGCGGAAGCTGTAGGTATCGAGCACGAAGAAGTCCACGCCGCCGTAGCTGTGCTTGAAGAAGGAGCCCGGCGTTTCGCTGGTTCCATAGGAGGGGTTGGCCCAGTAGCGTCGGAAGACGTCGAGAGACTTCGGCTCGCTGCGACCGGCTCCGTCCCAGGTCGCCAGCTGCGGGATGGAGCGCAGAAGCGGCTGCAGGAAGGGGATGCCGCGCTGCTTTCGGTATTGCTCGGCCTGGAAGGCAGGGCTGAGGCCTTCGGCGGATTCATTGTCGCCGAGCCAGAAGAAGAGGTGCGGCCGAGCGTTTTGCACCTGGAGCCAGATGGCTTGCATGCCGTCGATCTCGGTTTTCGCTCCGGCGCCGAAGGCGATGGAAAAGCGAACCGGCATTTCCTCGGAAGGCGCCGTCAGAAAGGGGTATCCCTCCTTTTCGCGAGCCGAGCTCAGGGGCTGGCCGTCGACCAGAACTTGATAGTAGTAGAAGGAGCTAGGCTCGAGGTCCTCGATGATCGCTTCCACGCAAAAGTCGTTTTCTTCGCTGGCTCGCACCGGAGCGGTGGTCTTGGCGTTTTCGAAATTGGCGCTCTTGCTGTACTGCACGGTGAATTCCGCGTCGCCTGCCACGCGAGCCCAGATGCGCGCGGAGTCTGGAGTGACGTGACCGAGCATGGGACCCTGCATCAGCTGCGGGCCAGCGATCGCGGTGGAGATGAGGCTAGCGGCGAGGCCGAGAGCGAGGGTGGCGGTACGGATCGGTTTGGAGAACATGCGTCGATTGGGATGCGGGTTGCCGAGACTGTAAAAGTCTTGTGAATGTAAACGGATTGTTAAATCCGCCGTCGCCGAAGGGAAGCTTGAAAGCGGATCCGCGGCCTTGAGCGTGAGCTGGGGAAAAGGATTAGGGTCTGGCGCCGCTGCCCGTGAACGGCCCCGCGCCCGGGTGGCTTAGCGGGGAGATTTGGCGAACGCGATTCACCCTTGGAGGCAAGTGGCTCCATATGGCGGGATTGGGGAGAATTTGCGATCGGCGACGAAACGAGAGATTGATTCGAGCTTGGCTCACGCTATGTTTCTGGCCCATGGAACGAACTTTCGATCATCAATTGCTGCGCGAGCAACTGGGCCGCGTTTCGGACGAGACACGGTTTTTAACAGCGATTGGCGAGATCGACCTGCAGAACGACAATGATCGCAACCGGGCTACGCTGGGCGGGCGCAACGTGGGCTTCGAGCTCTATTTCAGCGTGCAGCTCACGCGCTGGGTGCTCACCCTCGATCCTGAGGCTTCGGAGACGCTCATGCTGGCGGCCCGCGGACAGCACATTTGCCGCTGGATGATCCCGCGCGAGGACTACCCGCGCGACCGGGCGGGCTACCTGAAGTGGCGCAGCGATCTCAAGAAGTTTCACGCTCGGAAGACCGCTTCCATCCTGGAGGAGGTCGGCTACGACCAGAAGACCATCCAGGCCGTCAGCGACCTGAATCTGAAGAAGAATCTCAAGAGCGATCCCGATTGCCAGACCATGGAGGACGCCCTCTGCCTAGTGTTTCTGGAAAAGCAGTTCGCCGCCTTCAAAACCAAGACCGACGAAGAGAAGATGATCGGCATCTTGAAGAAGAGCTGGGCCAAGATGAGCGACAAGGGGCGCGAAGCGGCCTTGGCTCTGGAACTGGGCGAAGCGGAGCGACGCCTGGTGGAGAAAGCCCTGGCGGACTAGCCGCAGGGTCCCGCCGCCGCGCGACCGAGCGCTCCTCTTAAGGGAGCGCTTTTTTGGGCCTGCATGAAACGCATGTTTTACGCTAAAACTCCGATGAATTAAGTTCTGGAGCATTTTGGGGATTTGCGCAGCGTCGTGAAGCCAAGTCCGAACGAAGCAACCTACACAACACAACCGTCTATGTCTGAAACGTTCTCTCTCGATGGAAACTGGACCCTCAAAGGGCCGAAGAAGATCGAAATCTCTGCCGTGGTCCCGGGCTGCGTTCATGCCGACCTGCGCCGCGAAAACCTGATTCCAGATCCCTATTTCCGGGACAACGAGACGCAAGTGCAGTGGGTGGGGGAGGAGAACTGGACCTACACGCGTAGCTTCGAGCTGTCGCCGGCGTTTTTGCGAAGCGAGCGTTTGGAGCTGGTTTGCCAGGGCTTGGACACCTTTGCGGAAATCCACATCAATGGCCGGAAGCTGGCGGAGACCGACAACATGTTTCGCCAGTGGGAGTTCGATGTGAAGGCCCTCTTGCGCGAGGGGGAGAATAGCATCAGCGTGACGCTGCGCTCGCCGATGCCCTACGGCCGGCGGAAGCAGGAGGAGCGCTTCCTCTGGCAGACCGGGATCGGCCATCATCGCCTCGAAGGAGGACAGTGGGTGCGCAAGGAGCAGAGCAACTACGGCTGGGACTGGGGACCCATGATCGTGACCATGGGAATCTGGCGTTCCATCGGTATCCGATCCGTAAATACGGCGAGGATCGAGGATACGCGCGTCTCGCAGACGCTTTCCCAAAGCTTCAAGAAGGCCACGGTATCGGTGGATGTTTCCTGCAGCGTGGTGAAGCGTTCGAAACTGTTGGCCCGGGTGGAGATTTCCAAGGATGGCGATGTCGTGGCCACTGCTCAGTCGTCGGTCGCTCGCAAGCGTGCGGCGCTCGAGATGACGATCAGGAATCCGCAGCTTTGGTGGCCCAACGGCTTGGGCGAGCAGCCGCTGTACACAGTTTCGGTCGAGCTGGTGGACGAATCCGGAGCGGTGCTCGATCGTGAGGTCAAGCGCATCGGTATCCGCGAACTAACCTTGGTGCGCGAAAAGGACCAGTGGGGAGAATCGTTCTGCTTTCAGGCCAATGGGCACCGCTTTTTCGCCAAGGGCGCCAATTGGATCCCATCCGACCAGTTCGACGTTTGGGGAACCGACGAGCGCAACCGCTCCTTGCTGGAGTCGGCCCGCGACGCGAACATGAACATGGTCCGCGTCTGGGGCGGCGGAAAGTACGAGCGCGACGCCTTCTACGACGATTGCGACGAGCTGGGCATCTGCGTGTGGCAGGACTTCATGTTCGCTTGCGCCGCGTATCCAGGATTCGACGACGATTGGGTGGCGAACGTGAAGGTGGAAATCGGCCAGCAGGTGCGTCGGCTTCGTCACCATGCCAGCGTCGCTCTCTGGTGCGGCAACAACGAGCTGGAGCACATCCCGCCCATTCTGGGGGACGAGCCAGGGCAAATGCCTTGGGACGAGTATATCAACCTTTTTGATCGCATCATCGGCAAGGTGGTGAAGCAGAACGACAACCAGCGGGCGTATTGGCCATCTAGCGAGCATTCTCCGGTGGGCGATCGAAAGTACTCGCAGAATCCAGATTGTGGAGACGCCCACCTTTGGAAGGTCTGGCACGGGCGTCGACCTTTCGAGTGGTATCGCACCGCGTTTCACCGCTTCTGCAGCGAGTTCGGATTTCAGAGCTTTCCCGAGCCCAGCACCATCGAGACCTATACGGAGCCGGAAGAGCGCAACGTCACCTCCTTCGTGATGGAGCATCACCAGCGCAGCCCGATCGGCAACAGCGCCATCATCGACTACATGCTTAGCTGGTTTCGCTTGCCGGTCGGCTTTGAAAACACGGTCTGGTTGACGCAGATTCTGCAGGGGTTGGCTATCAAGTACGCCGTTGAGCACTGGCGCATGAACAAGCCGCGCTGCATGGGCGCCTTGTATTGGCAGCTCAACGACTGCTGGCAGGTGGCGAGCTGGTCTTCGCTGGACTATTTCGGAAAATGGAAAGCCTTGCACTACGCCGCTCGCGATTTCTTCGCTCCGCTGCTGGTCACCGGTGTTGAGGATCTGGATACGAAGAATGTGGAGATCCATGTGGTCAGCGATCAGCTTCAGAGGGCCAAAGCCACCGTGGCATGGAAGGTGGTCGATCTCAGCGGCGACGAGCTGGAGTCGGGGTCCAAGGCGCTGCGGGTGCCCGCGAACGCCTCCAAAACGGTGAAAACGCTTTCGTTGGCGAAGCTGGTCAAGGAGCATGGCGAGCGCGGATTGCTGGTGAAGCTTTTCCTCAGCCAGGACGGTGAGGTGGTGAGCGAAAACCTCGTCACGCTGGCTCGGCCCAAGCACCTCAAGCTGCAGGACCCGAAGCTTTCCTGCAAAGTGAAGAAGTCAGATGGCGGTTCCTTCGAGGTGACGCTATCGGCCAGCAAGCCATCGCTTTGGACCTGGCTGGAGCTCAAGGGCATCGCCGCCCGCTACTCCGACAACTTCATCCATCTGCTGCCCGGCGAGACCCGATCGATACGCGTGTCGCCTCGTGACAAGACCAGCTTGAAAGCGGTCAAGGAGTCGATTCGAGCTAGGTCGCTCTTCGATACGTATCAGGAAATTTAGGACAAAAACGGGCGGCCTCCAATGGTCGTCCGTTTTTTTCTAGGATGAATCGATAGGGTAGCCGCCTTCCGCAGGAAAGCGGCTATCGGATCCGCAGTCGGCTAGACCGCTCCGCGTCGGGCTTCCAGCTGCTGGCGGATTTCTCGCATCTTTTCCCGGCTGAGCGGGAAGCTGACGATCATGATGAAGGACACGACGATGCCTGCGATGGGCACCGCGGCGAAAAGGAAGCGTATCCAGAAGATGGCGCTCGGGTCCTGGTCGCCGCCGAGTTCGGCGTCGAAACCGGTCCAGTCCAGCACGAAGCCGGTGATGAAGGTGCCCAGCACCATGCCGATTTTCATGACGTAGGTGCCGCAAGCGGTGAAGGCCCCTTCGCGACGTTTGCCGCTTTGCAGTTCGTCGTAGTCGATGACGTCCGCTCCGATGGAGCCGTACATCATCCAGAAGGCGGCCTGAGTGAAGGCGATGAGGCCGGAGGCGAAGAGCTGCAGCCACTTGACCTCGGGACTGTACAGCCACCAGGTAGCGGTGAAGACCGCCACGGCGCAGGCCTGGATGATGAGAATGGTGTTTCGCTTGTCGAGCCAACGGCCGATCAGGCCGCCGAAGATCACCGGGCCGAGGAAGCCGAAGAACATGTTCGAGAGACCCATGCGAAAGTTCCACAAGTTGCCTTCGGTCAGGTTGCCGGCGCTCACGTAGTAGACCGTGGCGTAGAGGCCGAGCGTGCCCACCATGCTCAGGCCGAGCGAGTAGGCGAGGCCCATGGAAAGCTGCACTCGAAAGGGCTTGCACTTGAGCACTTCGCCCAGGGTTTCGGTGATGCGGACCTTGCTGGGGGCGCTCTGTACAAGCTTGTCGTAGTAGCGCTCCTTCAATCCGAAGTAGAGCGCGCAGCCGATGACGATCATGATGCCGCCAAGGATGGAGGTGTAGACTTGGGCTCCCAGCACCACGTTCACGTTTTCCTCGCCGGTGCCGGAGCGCATGCCAAAGGGCATTTCAGCGAGTCTAAGCAGGGTGTCGCCGTTTCCGGAAAACAATGCGGCAAGCAGCTCGCCGGTCCATTGGAAGCCGCCGGAGATCAAGCCGCCCAGACGAGCGGGCACGTCGCTCAGGCGAGCGTTTTCCCAGGCCAGAGCGGTGGCGAAGGCTGGGGCCAGAAACATGCCCACCTCCATGATCTTCTGGATGCTGCCGCGAAACGCGTAGATGGAGGTGCGTTCCCTGTAGTCCGGGCTCAGCTCGTTGCCCAGGCTTTGATAAGGCACGTTGTAGCAGCTGACCATGGTCATAAAAAGCATGGACGATACGATCATCCAGGCGAAGTAGGCGGTGTCCGACCAGCCGTCTCCCACCGTGAAGAGCAGCGGGAAGGTGACGCCGGAGAGGATGGAGCCGATCAGGATGAAGGGTCGGCGCCGTCCGAAGCGCGTTCGAGTGTTGTCGGACCACCAACCGAAGAAGGGATCGGTGAAAATGTCCCAGACCAGACGCATGGTGAGGGCTAGGCTGACCATCTTGCCCGGAAGTCCGAGATACATGTTGAAGACGGTCCAGGCGAAGGTCGGGTAGAGCCAGTTCCCCCACATGTCGTTGCCGGATCCGAGTCCGTAGATGACTTTTGAGGAAAAGGACACGTTTTCGCTGCCCTTGGAGGACGGTGACGGGGTCTGCGGGGATGACATAGCGATTCTCTTAAGGGTGAGCTAAAAGGGGGTAGGCAAACTACGCGTAAGGGCGCTAGGCTAGTCAATCTCAAATCCCTTGAGATATATTCACAAGGTTTGAAGAATCGCTGCGATGCGCTGTCTTTTTTTCAACCTTGGCGACTGCCGCTCGTCTCTGCGGGCGGCGCAACGAAACCCCAAAAACCGAAGGACACCCCGACTATGATCGACAAACGCATTCTTGTTTTGGCGACAGCCTCACTCTGCGCGGCGACGACGCCCGCGTTTTCTCAGGACGACACGAAAGGCCAACCGCAAAACTATATCGAGACTCGGACCTATACCCAGGAGGAGAACGACGCGATCCTGCAGCTCTACCAAGGGCTGCGGGTGGCGGACGTTTCCGACGGCATGGATTTCGTGGGCTTGGCGGACACGGGGCTGGTGGATCCGGCCATCCACCCGGACTGGGTGGACCACGAAACCCTCAAGCATGTGTTTCGCGGCATCGCGGTGACCGCTCGCTATGTGCCCACGCAGCGGCGGGCCGGACCGGAGCCGGGCGAGGATTTCGATGCATGGGTGGGAAACTTCTACAACCAGTATTCCTCCGAGCCCTTCGCGGATCACCTGTTTCCCGGTTCGGTGGTGGTGCTGGACGATGTGGAAACCGCTGACGTGGGGTCGATCGGCTCCTACAACATCCTACTCTGGAAGTCGCTCGGCGCGGTCGGAGTGGTGACGGATGCGACCTCGCGTGACACCGACGAGATCGCCATGCAGGAAGTGCCGCTTTACTTGCGCAAGAAGGGGCGAGGCATTCGACCCGGGCGCAACGAAATCGAGTCCATCAACCGCCCCATCGTGGTCGGTGGCGTGCTCGTCATGCCGGGAGACGTGGTGGTGGCCGATGGCGACGGAGTGATCGTGGTGCCGCGCAAGGTGGCCAAGGACGTGGCCCAGTACGCTCACCGGATTCTGGAGGCGGACAAGGCGGGGCGCCGCGATATGTTCGAAAAGCTCGGCATGCCCATGGATCAGACGGTGGAGTAGCTTGGGGCGCTCTCTCCTTGCGGAGGCGTCATGCCCAAACAAAAAGCCCTCGGTCTGGCGATCGAGGGCTTCGTTTTGAAAGTGGGTGGCCGTCCGGCGGCGACGCTTTAGATGTGGGATTCGATCTTCGACTTGAGGTCGTCCTTGCCGACCATGCCTACGATCTGCTCAACCTGTTCGCCATCCTTGAAGAGGATCAAGGTCGGTATGGCGCGCACATTGAACTTGGCAGCGATGGCGCTGTTTTCATCGACGTTCACTTTGGTGATGGCCGCTTTGCCGTCCAGTTCGCCGGCTATTTCCTCGAGCAATGGGGCGATGGCCTTGCAGGGGCCGCACCAAGGAGCCCAGAAATCCACGAGGACAGGGCCGCTCGCCTTGGCGATCGCGTCGTTGAAGCTTTGTTCGTTCAGGTTGATGATGTCTGCCATGATTAGAGCGTTTTAAAATAGATTAGCGCCGCAAATGCAAGCGAAGCGGTGGCGCAGAAGAGGCTGAATGCTAATTCCGCCCTCACGGGTCGCTTGTTTCGCCTGGCGGCGTACTCCTCGAGCAAAGTCAACGAATTCCCCTCCGCGTCGGCTGCAATGAGCGTCTCGCCCCGTTTGCCGCCGTCGATCTCTGTCGCCTGACGTCCGTGGGCGTCCTCGATGGTGAGGCGCGACTGGCTAGGGGGACGATTGTCGGAGAGGCGGTTCATGCGGGGGGATGGGGCGGCGTGGGCGCCACCCGGGACTGCTAGTCCTTGGGACGGTTCTTTTCGATGAGCTCCGCGAGGTGCTTCTGCTCGATGTTGTTCAACTGTTTTCCTGCCCGTTTCATATCCTCGAAGGTCTTGACCACCGTCTCGGTCATTTTCTCGTGGGTTTCCTGTGAACCGCCAACGATGGAAAACTCCTCTGCTCTGGTGATGCGTTTGTGACCATCCTGATTGTCGAGGCCTATACCGAGCAAGTGCGCTTGTGTAGGTCTTTGGTCTCTCACTAGGCACTGAGCCTGACTCAACCCGGAAGCTGATCAAGAACCTTTTCGTCCTCGAAGCTGAGCGTCTCGCCCCCTTCCAGGCCGGTCACGATGAAGTCGCTGAAGGCCGCGTCCTGCTGCACCTTGAGGCGCTTCAGGCGAGTGAGCTCCAGGATGGCGATGAAGGTGACGACCAGGATCTTGAGGCTGATCGGTCCGTCGAAGAGGGAGGTGAAGGTGAACTCGCGGGTGGTTTTGATCTTTTCGATCAGCAATTCCATCTGGTCCACCACCGTGACCGCGTCGTCCTTGATCTCGCCGATGACCAGCTTTTCGGTGAGTCGGCGCAGCACGATGTTGTAGGAGTTCCAGACGGAGATCTTGTCCTCCGGCTTGAGTGGGCGAACTGGCGTCTCCTGCTTGTTGATCGAGGCGTAGTCGCGCTCCTTGAAGAGGGCGGCTCGGTCGGAAAGCTTGTCCAGAGTGTCGGCGGCTTCCTTGAACTTCTTGTATTCGAGAAGCTGGTGAACCAACTCCCAGCGCGGATCGATATCGTCGTCCTCGTCGTCTTCGGTGGAGGCGGCCCGTTTCTGTTTCGGCAGGAGCAGCCGGCTTTTGATCTCCATCAGGGTGGCGGCCATGACGAAGAAGTCGCCTGCCACCTCCAGCTTGACCTGCTGCATGCTGTTGATCACCGCCAGGTACTGGTCGAGCACCAGCTCGATGGGAATGTCGTAGACGTCGATCTCGTGCTTGCGGATAAGGAAAAGCAGAAGGTCCAGGGGGCCTTCGAAGACAGAGAGCTTTATTCTTGGGTCGGTATCCGCTTCCACGGGCTGAATTCACGTCTGGCGACGAGCCGCTGGCAATGCGAAATTGTTCACAAAGCGGCGCCTTGCGGCGAAAAGCGAGGCGGGCCTGGCTAGCGGACTCTCTTGAGGCAGGCGACGTAGAGGCCGTCGCCATTGAAGTCCTCGGGATACACGGTGATGCCGAGCCCGTGATCCTGCAGTCCGAACTGGCTGGGCAGGGGCTGGTGCTCGTACTCGGAGCTGGCTTTGAGAAACCGCTCCGTCACCGCCTCGTTTTCGAAACGACTGAGCGAGCAGGTGCAGTAGACCAGCAATCCGCCAGTTTTCACCAGGGGGGCATAGCTTTTTAGGATGGTGAACTGCTTTTCCGCGTAGTCGAAAACGTCGCGCTCGCGGGTTTGCCGCATGAGGTAGGGATGCCGGCGCCAAGTGCCCGAGCCGCTGCAGGGAGCGTCCACCAGAACGCCGTCGTACTGGCCGGAGCTGGGACGGCGATCGAGCAGCGTGATGTTGCTCAGCTCGGAGCGCTTCACCCGAGCCGACAGCTCTCGCACGGCGGAGGCTCTCGGCTCGTAGGCGTCCACTTTGCCGTAGGGTTTTAGCAGCTTGGCCAGCTGCAGGGTTTTGCCTCCGGCTCCGGCGCAGGCGTCGAGCCAATTCCCGCGAACGGGCGAGGGAATCAGGTTGAGCAGGATCTGGGAGCTGATGTCCTGGATCTCCACCATGCCGTTCAGGTAGACCGGTAGCTCGGTCAGTTTGAAGTCGGCGGGAGCGTGCAAGCAGTTAGGGACCTCCGGATGAGGGGCGATCTGCTGGGCGATTTCTGCGTTAGGAGGGGCTTTTCGCAGCTGGTCCAGCACGGTCTCCTCAGGATCGCGCTGGATGCGCAGCCAGAGCGGCGGACGAGAAATCAGCGGGAGCAAGGAGCGGATGGATACGTGCCGCTTGCAGTGGTTGGCAAACCAGTCCGGCAACAGCTCCATCAGCTGGTGGTCTTCGCGTTTCAAAACCTTGTGGCGTTTCCCTTCCGGGAGCTCGGGCGGCCTTTTGTCAGGAAGCGTTGGATACAGCGAGCTGACTTCCTCCGTAGGCGCGGCGAGACAGATCAGGGCGTTCATGAACGCGGACTGGTCCTTGTAGATCGGGTCGAGCCAAGGCAGGTAGCGCAGGTAGGTGTAGATGAGCTCGCGGTAGAGGCGACGATCCTTGGAGCCGAATTTCCCTTGGGAGCGGAAGAGCTCGTGGAGCTCGCGGCTGAAGGGTTTGCCTGGCGCCAGCAAGGTGCGGGCTCTCTCGATAAGCGAGTAGGTGATGCGTCGCTGGTTTTGCAGACGATGCATCCGGGCTTCCTTGTTCAAGGCGACTTCGCGCATGATGACTGAGACGGTGTGACTGGAGGTTTGGTGGGTTGCGTCGTGAGGCGCGAAGGAAGGATGCGGCTCAGAGTGGCGAAACTGCCAGCAGGATGTGTAGCAAAAACGAAACAGCTGTCGATCTTTGACAGCGTTTTTAAGCGAGCGGGCGGGAGAGCGATCTGCGGGCTGTTTCCCTTATTCGTCGAAGAGGTCGATGCCGAGGCTGATGCCGAAATCGTCCTCGCGGCGGTCGCCGTCGTAGAAGCGGATCTCGTACTTCAGTCCGTAGCGTTCCAGGGCTCGCTGCATGAGGCCGATGCGCTGCTCGTAGAAGACGCCGGACTGGTCGTCGTAGCGCGTGGTGGCGTAGAGTTTGAAGTTTTCGCTGAACTGGTACTCCAGGTGGGTGAAGTACTGCTCCATGCGCTCGTTGGTGTAGGTGGGGTAGCTATTGCCGTAGTTGGGCCAACCGAACCAATAGGTGCCCGGATCGTAGTGGTGGCCGTTGATGAAGGAGCCCGGGGCGGCCTGTTCAGCGGAGACGCCCTCCAGGAAGTGGGAGCCGAACACGATGCGCCAGTAGCCTTCGTCTCTAAATTCGATGCGGGTGTTGAGCTCCTGGTTGGAGAAGCCGTCCTCCGGATCGAGGCGAGAAAAGACGCCTACCGAGACCCAGGGCGCGGGCGTCAGCTCGAAGTCGAGATTGAGCAGCGAGTACTGTTCCTGGGCGAAATCCGATCCCTTCAGGTAGAAGTCGGTGGAGACGTCGAAACGGGCCAGGTCGCGCGATCCGCCGTCCCTGTGGCGGGTCTGTATCCGGTTTTTCACTGCAAGCCGGACCTTGTGATCTTCGGCGAGCAGGTCGGTATCGCGCCGGTTCTCGATATCGATGGATGGCAGGTAGCTGGCGAAGGCGCCGCGGTCCGCCCGAAGGATGCTTCGGCCGTAGATGGGCCCGTAGATGGCGGGATAAAAGGCGGGAAACGGTTCGCGGTCCAGGGCGTCGTCGCGCCAGAGCTCGGGCGTGTAGCGGTAGGAGATGCTGGGTTCGATGATGTGGCGGATGCCGTCGATGTTCCAGGTGCGGTTCTTGAAGTCGAAGACTCGGTAGGCCTTCATGCTCAGGTCGGCGCCGAAATCGCCGTAGGCTTTCATGCCGCTGACTTCGAAGGAATCGTAGATCGGCTCGTTTGTGTTGATATTGTAGCGAACGTAGCTCGCTTCCGCGTCTTCGTATCGGATGGCTCGGGCTCCGCCCTTGAGGCGGAAAACCACGCCGTCGCGCAGGACGTGATTCCACTCCATGCCGGAGTAGCCATCGAGCTTGGCGCCGGAGAGCTCGTCTCCGAAGGCGGTCTCGCTGCCCAGCTTGGCCGCGGAGAGAAATCCTTCCGCGGTGATACCGTGTCCGAGGGAAGTGGGGAAGACGGTGAAGCGCAGCTCCGGCAGGCGCTCGGTGTAGCTTTGAAAGTCGCCGAGGGCCGCTCGGGTGAAGAGGGAAAGCTGCCAGTTCGCTCCGTTGTAGTTGGCTTCCAGATACGAGTCCGGATCCTGCATGATGTCGAAGGAGTCCTCGTAGAAGTCGCGGGTGACTTCGGAATCGGACCAGTAGCGAGCGGCGGCTGAGAGGGAGAATCGGTTGTCCTGCCAGAACTCCTTGTGTCGCCATTCCGCGAAGTAGCGCTCGGAGTCGATCGGCATGCCGTTCAGGTCGTCGCCCGCATCGCCTTGATCGTCGATGTAGCCGGAGATGAAGGATCCGCTGAGCTGGTGGGATTCGCTTTCCGCGGTGTAGCGAGCGGCGGGGCCGAAGAGGACCCCGCGCTTGGAGGTGAGGGCCACGTTGCCGCCGAGGCGCAGGTTTCGGGTCACGGGGGCGAGGGCTTCGGCTCCGATGGACGCTCCGATGTGCCCGCTGTAGTCGAGCTTGGGCTTGAAGAGGTTGGTTTCCGCGTCCAGCGGCTGGGTGATGTTCGGGATCAGCAGAAAGGGGACCGGGCCGACCTTGAAGAAGAGGCGCTTGCCCTGCACTTCGTTCTGGTCGATCAGGGCCACTTCGCCAGCTCGGGCTTCGAAGAGGAAGGTGCCAGGCTCGCCCGGGTAGAAATTGATGTCGTGAAAGCGAAACTCGTCCGGATTTCCCTCAAGGAGGGAGCCGTCCACGTAGGCCCGGCCGTTGCCGGCGCGAAAATTCTCCACCCGGGCGTACTGCTGCTCGGGCTTGTAGATCAGGGAGTCCGCGATCAGGCGAAGGTCCTCGCGGCTGAACACCACGTTTCCCTCCGCGTTGGCCTCGCCGGTCTGCTGGTTGAAGCGGATGGAATCCGCCTGCAGCAGCCAGTCGCCAAAGATGATCTGCCCCCCGTCGGGAGCGACGATTTCCCCGGTGCGCTCGTCCAGGGAGACCGGGCCGTTGGGGTTGAGCTCCATCTCTTGGGCGAAGGAGGCGGAGGCCAGGCAAAGCAGGATCAGGGCGGCGAAGGATTTCAGGATTCGAGTAGGCGCGGACATGATTAAAGGCGAGTGCTAGCTCGGCTATCTCGCGGTGGCAAGGATCAAGACGGTTGCTCTGACGGGAAGAATGGGCTAGGGTGTTGAGTCGTCAAAATTCATGGGCTAATACCGTAGGTAGTCCGCCGAGGCTTGGTCCGAATGCTGCTGACTCCTGGCAGTCTCTATTTGCTTTTGCCTTGAGTCTGCATAGCAATAGTGGCACTGCCTTCGTAGCTCAGCTCTCTTCTAAAACCCGAATTCTCAAATGCTTATTTCGCAACAAGATCTGAAACGATTCCAAGACGCGAAAGTGGGTTCACCACACGATCTCCTAGGAATGCATCCTTACAACAAGGGCAACAAGCGCGGCATCGTCGTGCGAGCCTTTCTCAGTGGTGTCGAAACCTGCGAGGTTGTGGACGTTTCGCGAGAGAACGGACCGCGCTACCCGATGACCAAGGTGGATGACTTGGGCTTTTTCGAGACTTTGATCGAGGATAGGGACCAGGTGTTTCGCTACCGACTGCGCTCGCAAATGCGCAACAAGGAGATTCGCCAGTTCTTCGATCCGTACTCCTTTCTGCCCACCATCAGCGACTCGGATCTGTATCTTTTCAATCAGGGAAACGAGCACCGCGTCTACGAGAAGCTCGGCGCCCACCCGCGCGTGGTGGACGGCGTGCCGGGCGTGACCCTCGCGGTCTGGGCCCCCAACGCGGACCGCGTTTCCGTGGTCGGCGGCTTCAACGACTGGGACGGGCGCTATCACCCCATGCGCAGCCTAGGCGTCAGCGGCGTTTGGGAGCTTTTCATCCCTGGCATGGAAAAAGGAGAAGTCTACAAGTTCGAGATCAGGGCGAAGAACGGGGATGTCTTCCTCAAGACCGATCCCTACGGCAGCTATTTCGATGCTCCTCCGCACAACGCTTCCATCGTTTTCGACCACAACGACTATCAGTGGAACGACGGGCAATGGATGGAGGCCCGAGTCGATCGCCAGGCCCTCGACAAGCCCATGAGCGTCTACGAGGTTCATCTCGGCTCCTGGAAGCGTCGCTGGAACGAGGACAATCGCCCGCTTTCCTATCGCGAGCTGGCGGTCGAGCTGGCCGACTACGTGCTCGAGCACGGCTTCACGCACGTGGAGCTGATGCCGGTGGCGGAGCACCCGTTCACCGGATCCTGGGGGTATCAGATAACTGGATACTACGCCCCGACTCACCGCTACGGCGATCCCAACGATTTCAAGTTTTTCGTCGACTACCTGCATCAGAAGGGCATCGGCGTGCTGCTGGACTGGGTGCCGGCTCACTTCCCTCGTGACACCTTCGCCCTGCCGGGCTTCGACGGGACCTGTCTGTACGAGCACGAGGATCCTCGGCTGGGAGCCCACATGGACTGGGGAACCTTGATCTTCAACTACGGACGCCACGAGGTGCGTTGTTTTCTGGTCGCCAACGCCTTGGCCTGGCTGGAGCGCTATCACATCGACGGACTTCGCGTGGACGCGGTCGCTTCCATGCTGTATCTCGACTACTCTCGCGACGAGGGGCAATGGATCCCCAACAAGTACGGTGGCAACGAAAATCTGGAAGCGATCGATTTCCTCAAGGAAACCAACAGGCTGGTGCACAAGTACTATCCCGGCGTGCTGATGATCGCCGAGGAGTCGACCTCCTTCTCCGGGGTGACCAAGAAGCCTGAGGATGGCGGACTTGGTTTCGACTTGAAGTGGAACATGGGCTGGATGCACGACAACATGAGCTACTTCGAGAAGGACCCCATCTATCGCAAGCATCACCAGAACAACCTCACCTTCGGCATGCTCTACCAGTATGCGGAAAATTTCATCACCGTGTTCTCGCACGATGAAGTGACTCATGGAAAGGGCTCCATGCTCATGAAGATGGGCGCGGGCAGCATTCCGGAAAAGTCGCAGAACCTGCGCGCCCTGTACGGTCACATGTGGGGCTATCCTGGCAAGAAGCTGCTTTTCATGGGCAGCGAGTTCGGTCAGTCCGAGGAATGGAGCTATGATCGAAGCCTGCAGTGGCACCTCAACGACTACATCGACCACAGCGGCATCTCGGCCCTGGTGCGCGATCTCAACGCCCTTTATCGTTCCGAGCCGGCCTTGGCCTTTTCGGACTCCGATCCGCAGGCGTTCCGCTGGATTGCGTGCTGGGATGCGGACGCTAGCGTGATCAGCTACGTGCGCAGTTCGCCGGATGGACGCAGCAAGATCATGGTCATCGGCCACTTCACGCCTATCCTGCGCGAGTCCTATCGCATCGGTCTGCCGGCCGAGGGGCATTGGCGTGAGGTCTTGAATACGGACTCCGAATACTACGGGGGAGGCAACCGCGGAAACGTCAACGGAGTGAATTCCGAGCCGGGCGACTACGATGGGTTCTCCCAGTCCGGGCGTTTCGTGCTGCCGCCATTGTCCACCGTGATCTTCAAGTGGGAGGGCTAGGCAACGTCCGCGAACCGGCGACGGTCTATTTCGTGATGGGGATTTGCGGAAGCGGCAAATCCACCATCGCGGCCAGGCTCGCCGATGAGCTCGGTATCGAGTTTTTGGATGCAGACGACTTTCATCCGCCGGCCAACGTGGAGAAGATGCGTTCCGGCCAAGCGCTCGACGACGCGGATCGCGCTCCGTGGCTGGCTCGTTTGAACGAGGCTCTCACCGCTCGCGCCGGTGCCGGAGAGTCGGTTGCCCTGGCGTGCAGCGCCTTGAAGCGGCGCTACCGAGACGTCCTGCAGCGCGATCTGCGGCGCTACCGCTGGATTTACTTGAAGGGGGACCGCGACCTGATCCTCGATCGCATGTCGCAGCGCTCGGATCACTTCATGCCCTCGGAGCTCGTTGATTCTCAGCTCGCTGCCTTGGAGGAGCCGGACGATGCGGTGGTGGGAGACATACGACTCTCCAAGCGCGAATTGGTGGAAAAGCTGCTTAGCGAACTGGAAACCAAAAATCGACTATGAGAAAGTTCCTTATCGGTCTGATCGCCGCTTTCGCGGTCCTATTCCTTTTGACGGTGGCAATCGGTCTGTTTCTGCCAGGCGATTTCACGGTCCGTCGCAGCATCGAGGTGCAAGCGCCGGCGGAGCGGCTCTACGAGTTGGTGGGAGATCTGGAGCGCTGGCCCGATTGGGGGCCATGGAAGGAGGCGGACCCGACTCTGGTGATCGAGCTGGGCGAGAAGACTTCCGGAGTCGGAGCCTCGCAAACTTGGCATGGCAAGGACGGGAACGCTCGCTTGGAGTTTATCGAGGCCGATCCCGCGTCTGGGGTGACCTTCGATCTGTATTTCAACGACGACGCCTTCTACAACCTCTCCTCGATCCGCTACGCTCCGCTGCCAGGCGGTCAGGGCTACGAGGTGGTTTGGGAAATGAGCGGCGTGGTTGAAGTGCCGGTGCTGGGCGGCTACCTGGCCTTGGCGATGGACGACATGGTCGGCGCCATGTTCGAGGATGGTTTGGAGAAACTGAAGCGGGTGGCGGAAGACCCGACGGTGGAAGCGAAGACTCAGCTGTAGCTCATCCAGTAGCCGATCGCGGCATGGGCGGTCAGAAGCAGCGGCATGCCGTAGCGGAATCTCGGCTTGGAGGTCTTGTGGTTGAAAAGCACCATGGCGAGCAGGGCGCCTGGAGAGGCCGCGAGCGCGCTCGCAATGAGCAGCGTTTTTTCTGGAACGCGACGTGCTTTGACGGACTTCGATAGGAGTTTGTCCACTCCGAAAAGAACGAAGGAGAGCAGGTTGAGCACGATGAGAACGAAGGCTATGGTTTCGAGACTCGGCATTGGTAGAGGTATTCCAGCGCCGCGGAGCGGGATGTCGATAGCGGAGTCGGGAGCGAGCTGTCCCGGACAGGATGCGGACGGCTCTCTCTTGCTAGAAAGGCGTTTTTTTATCGATCAACGCAGAGCTTTCGCTTTTGCTGCGCCGCTTTTGCGATAAATGGCTATGGAAACGATCGAAGCTCAAACCGTTTGGCACAACGATTCCTGGAATGGCGAACCTGTCATACTCGCTGGGGATATCGGCGGCACCAATACCAATCTCGCTTTGGTTTCGGTCTTTGGCGGCCATTTCGAGATCATGCTTGAAATGGTGTTTCCCAGCAAGTCCATCCAGTCTATCGTGCCGGCTATCAGGGCTTTGCTGGACGCGGCTCGAGAGCGTTTTCCGGAAATCGAACCGGAGGGGGCGGGCATCAGCGGAGCGGGTCCCATCTCCCACAACTATTGCAGCCTTTCGAATCTGGACTGGGATGTGGACGGAGCGGAGATCGAGCGCGAGTTCGGCTTCACCACAACCATCATCAACGACTTTGAAGCCATCAGCTACGGCGTGCCGCTGCTCGACCTCGACGACGCTTCGCAGGTGACGCACGTCCCTCACACCGACGGGCACGATCCGGAGCCGATCGGGAACATGAGCCTGATCATCGGAGCGGGCACCGGCTTGGGAGTCGGCATGCTGGTGCGCGAGGGCGAGCGCTATCGGGCGATGCCGTCCGAGGGTGGGCACGCTTGCTTCGCCGCCTTCGATTTGGAGACGGAGGAGCTGCGCAGCTTCGTGCAGTCGGGCAGCAGCACCATCGTGGAGATCGAGGACCTGCTGTCTGGCAGAGGCCTCGCCAAGATACTGGATTTTTTCGTGCAGGTGCGCGGGGTCAGGCCGGACGATACGCTGTCGCTCATCTTGGGCCATGAAACTGAGAAGCGCCCAGCACTGATTTCCAAGCACGCTGAAACCCACCCGGTTTGCCGCGACGTGATACGCCTCTTCGTTAAGATCTACGGACGCGTGGCGGCGGATTTCTCCGCTACGGTACTGCCGCGTCATGGTTTGTTTCTCGCTGGTGGCATCGTTTCGAAAAACGAGCGCTACTTCCTCGATGGTAGCCAGTTCATCTACTTCTTCGAGCAGAACAGCCGCCCGCAAGTGAAGGAGATCCTGCGCAAGATCCCGGTCTACATCGTGAAAAACTACTCCATTTCGCTGGTCGGCGCCGCCCATGCGGCCTGGCTGCTGCAGGATTGATCCGCCGTAGGCGGACGGATACCGAATTTCGCGCGATTGGCGGGCTCGAAACGGGTCCGCTTTTTTTGCGGATCCGTATCTCCTAGGGAGTGGGGCCTAGAGCGGTTTCTAGATCCCTTCAGGTATTCCCTGATTGACTGTTCGTTTCGGGTCTCGAATTGACAGTTTTTTCAAGTTCTGTTGACGTTTTTTTTACGGAAAGACCCCTTAGGTCTACCTAGAAATTCGCACCGCCATGAGCATCTTCCTATACGCCTACACGCTTGCCGACGCTCCGCACGACCTCGAGGACTTGACGGGAGTCGACGAGCGAAACCTGTTCATGGTCAGCTACGGAAGGGTGTCGGCGGTGGTCAGCGCCTACGACGGGAAGAAGCTGAGTTTGAAGGGTCGCGACATTTTCGCCCACCAGCACTGCCAGCGCATGCTGATGACCCAAGCGAGCATCTTCCCGTTGCAGTACGGACTGACGCTGCAGAGCCTCGCCACTGTAGAAGAGGTGCTGAAGCGAAACGAAAAGGCGCTCTACCAGCAGCTGACCCGCTTGTACCGCAAGGTCGAGATGGAGGTCACGATGCGTTTCGATGTGCCGGACCTGTTCGACTACTTGATGGGCAAGTACCCTTACCTGCGCGACGAGAAGGCCAAGGTGCTCAACGGGCGCCTGCTCTATTATTTGGGAAATCGAGCCAAGAAGGGCGAAAAGTTCCAGAAGACGCTCGACAAGGAAAAGGCCATTTACATCAGCAAGGCTCAGGAAATCATCGGCCCGTGGTGCGCCGAAATCAAGGAGAGTCGCCTTCCGAAGACCGAAGAGGACGTGGTGACCTTCAACTGCTTGGTGAATCGCGAGCGGCTTCGCGTATTTGAAAAGTCGATATACGACGCCGGCGAACGTTTCGCTCCCGATTTCCACTTCACCTACAACGGTCCCTGGGCGCCGCAGAACTTTTGCGACCACTCGTTGGTGGACTATTAGCAGCGCAGCTGCGGTGCTGTGGCATCGGTTGCTACTTGGGCCAATCCGGAAGAGCTTCGCAGCGGATTCGGTTGATCGAAGGGTGAAGCTACTAAGTAGTTAAGAGGCTAATACACTATTTTTTAGCGTAGTTTCCCTTCACGTTTGTTACGATTGGCCACGTAACCTTTTTGTAACATAAGGACGTTTCATCTGCTTGGTAAAAAGACGTAGAAGAGGGCGCCAACGCCAGTTGAGGTCCTATGGGATGAACGGTGGCTGGCGCTCAATCCTTCTATGATCCCACCAGATGAGTCTACAGTTTCGCATTCTTCTCGGCTTTTTAGGAAGCGTCGTTCTTGTGACGGCGCTTGCGATCTTTTCGGTCGTCACGATCGACGGTCTTTCGCGTCAGATGGGCGAAAGCAAAACCAGCGTGGTCAGCTCGGTAGCGAACGACGCCCGATTGCTTGAAAAGGCAAATGAGGTGATTTCGCTCTCTCGACGGATCGCCTCCATGAAGACGGCCTCAGCCTTGCAGCGCTTTTCGATCGATCAAGAGATCGACGGCATTCTTGGGGAGTCGAGCGGATCGGTCGGCTTGCCCGAAAATCTGGGCACTGAAATCAGCCAGGTCTACCTCGCTCGCAAAAACTACCTGGAGTTGCGGGAGTCGTTGCCGGAGGAGTTGTCCTCCCTGGAAAACCGAGCCGATGCCCTTTACGAGAAATTCGAGCGCGAGCTCTCGGGTAAGTTGGCGGCGACGAGCGAGTCCGAGGATCTGTCCAAGGAGATCGAGATAGCGAGACGCTCGTTGACCGAATTGTCGCTCGCCACCTCGAAAATCATTTCAGGGGCGCAGCGCACGGTCGCCTTCGATCAGGACGACAAGGCCTTCGGGCGCTTCGAGGAGCGGGTGATGAAATCGATCGCCGCGGCCCAGGCTTCCTTCGCGTCCCTGGGGGAAAGCCTGGCTGCAGTGCCTGGCGGAGAGGCCTTGGCCGAGAAGCTGATGGAGCGCTACGGGGAGATTCTAATCGGTTTCGTCGATGAAGACGGACTCTCGCTCCAGCTGGAGCAGCTTTCCATCAAATCGAATTCCGTGGAAGCGGCTCAGGCGAACCTGTTCGCATCCATTCGTTCGATACAGGAGGAGAGCATCGCTCGGTCGCATGCCATCGTAGACGGTTTGGAGAGCAATTTGGGTGGAGTCGTCGAGCGATCGAAACGGGCCAGTCGAACCATCATTTGGATTTGCGTCGGAGCGGTGATCCTCTCCGTTGTAGTAGGCGTATGGATACCCAAGGTCGTGACCAGGCAGTTGGCCGCGACTTCGGATCGAATGAACGACGTGACCCTAGCTCTCTCCTCCGCGGCGGAGCAGGTTGCGGCCGCTAGCGGCGTTCTAGCGGTAGGTTCGGATCAGCAAAGCTCATCCCTGCAGGAGACGTTCACTTCGCTGCAGGACATCGCTCGCCGCTCGGAAGAGAATACGCAAAGCGTATCCAAGACGGTGACTGCGACGCGTTCGGCTCGCGAAGAGGCCGAATCCGGGGTCAATGAAATGCTCGAGCTCGAGGAAGCGATGAAGAGCATCCAGAAAAGCAGCGCGGAAACGGTAGACATCATTGGCACGATCGAGGAAATCGCGTTTCAGACCAACATTCTCGCTTTGAACGCGGCTGTGGAAGCGGCTCGCGCTGGAACGGCAGGAGCGGGATTCGCTGTGGTGGCGGACGAGGTTCGAAACTTGGCCCAGCGGGCTTCGAAGGCGGCCCAGGAAACGGGTTCCAAGATTGAGCTCGCCATCGAAAGCTCCGAGCGAGGCGTTTCCATCTCCTATCAGGCGAAGGAGCGCTTGGCGAGCATTGTCAGCCGTATCCAGGAAGCGGATAGCTATGTGGATGTCATCAACGCTGCGGCTCGCGAGCAGACCACCGGAATCGCCCAGACGACTGGGGCGATGCGGGAGATGGAGCAGGTGACCCTCAATACGGCTTCCAGCGCCAAGCAAACCGCGGAGGCGGCGACAAGCCTGGAGGATCAGTCCACTCGCTTGAGATCCGCCGTGGACGACCTGCAGGCCTTGCTGCGCGGGAGGCGTTCGCGCCGCGAAAGCGCTGCCGTCACCAAGCCTTCACTCGATAAGCCCCAGAAGCGCTCCGACTTCGATCTTTGGTCGGAGCCGAAGCGGGAAAAGGTAGGCTTGTCCTAGTTTGGCGAGGCTGGCGGAAACACGTTTCGCCTCCGCCGATGGCCCTTAGCTGTCTTCTGTCGCGGGTTTGTCTTCCGGCCGCCATCGGCGGTGATACCAGAAGTACTGCTCGGGGCGGGTCTTGACGATGGCGCCCATTTCCTCGTTGTAGCGTCGCACGATTTCGGTTTTCGGATCCTTGGATTCGGAGGGTCCGGAAGGGCGCAAGGGAAAGATCTCGACCTGATGTCGGTCGTTTTCCTCCCTGAAGCCATGCATGACGAAGACCGGCACATCGTATTTGACCGCGAAGGAGCCCGGGAGCGCGAGGGTGGGCGTCTCCTCGCCGAGGAAGGGAACCATGATGCCCGCCTTTCCGGCGTGCTGATCCGCGACCATCACCACGGCTCGTCCTTCATTGAGCTTGCTGAGGATCTTCTTGATGGCGAGGCGGCCCTTGGAGATGAACTCGACGCGGTCGCCGGGGATTCGGTGAATGAACGCGTCGACCTTCTGGTTGTGCTGCTTGCCCACCAGGAGGGAAAGGGGGATGCCTTCGAAGGCGATGGCGGCGAAGTAGATGGCCCAGGAGCCTTGGTGGCCGGTTAGCAGGATGGCTCCTTTCCCGTCGGCCAGGGCTTGGCGAAGCGGTTCCAGTCCGCGGATCTTCACCAGCTCGGGAATCCTGTGGCGATCCTTGATGCCGAGACGGATGAATTCGGTGATGGTGCGGCCGAAGTTTCGAGCGGCCAAAGCGGCCACGCGCCGGCGTTCGGGTTGCGAAGCGTCCGGCATGGCTCGGGCGAGATTCTCCAGCACCAGCCTCTTGCGAACGCCCAGGGCCCAGCCCAGACGCCCGATGGCGCTGCCGACGCCCAGGGCCCAGCGGTAGGGCAGGCGGCAGAGCAGCCATGTGAATGCGATGAGGGAGCAGTACTGAATCCGATGGGAGAAACGCATGACGAAGTGTAGCGGAACTTTGGCCCGTCTCGGGCCGAGAGCAAGTCCTCAGCTCGATTCGGGAATTGGACCGAGGGTCGCTAGCGAACGGGCGTGCCTGTCCTGCGGACGAGAGCGCTACTGTGTCTCTTCGCTGTCTTCGGAGTCGCCCTGAAGCTCTCTTTTCTGAAACAAGTAGCGGTTTACGGCTTCCGCGATGTCCGTAACCTTGGCGGGCTTGGCGAGGTAGTCGTTCATGCCAGCTCGTTCGATTTCCAGCAAGGCGGCCGGGTCGTGGTTCGCAGTGAAGCCTACGATCCACGGCTGCTGCGCCTGTGGACCGAGAGCGCGAATGGCACGCGTGGCTTCCATGCCGTCCATGACGGGCATTCGAATGTCCATGAAGATGACGTCGTAGGGCTTTTCAGCAGCTAGCGCCACCGCCGAACGACCATCGGTGGCGGTATCGATCTCTAGCCCCATCAGCTTCATATGGTGGACGAAAACGTGCTGCGAGAGCTCGTTGTCTTCCGCGAGCAGAACGCGAAGCCCTTTCGTTTCCTCAAGGGGGAAGGCGGAAATGGGATCTTGCTCGATCTCGTCATTGGATGCGGCGTTTCCAAGCAGGTTGACAATCGGAATGCGTAGGTCGCGCATGCGAACGGGAATGGTCAGCACAAGCGCGTTGCTGCACTGCTTGATGGCTACCGCATGGTCGAAATGGCAGAGCAGGAGGACCTTTGGCAGCTCCGCGAATTTTCGGGCCCGTTCCACCGCCTCGCGTTCGGTAGGAGCGAGAGCGGAGGCGATCGTCACGTCCGCGGGCCGGTCAGGCTTGGCGGAACCCGTACCGATTTCGCATCCCCATGCTTCCAGGTAGCGGGTGAAGGCCGAATTCATGAAGTCTGGGAGGTCGATCAGGGACACGAGCGGGGTCCTGTCGATGTTGAGAGGCTTGCCGATGGCGCGAGAGCTATCGTCTTCTACCCGACTCAGGGGAATGGTCAGAATGAACGTCGATCCTTTGCCGGATTCGCTATCGACGCGAATGGTGCCGCCCATTGCGAGGGCCAGATTGTGACTGATCGCCAAGCCCAGTCCCGTGCCGCCGAACCTGCGGGACGTCGAGGTATCCACTTGGGTAAAGGAGTCGAAAATGCTGCTCAGGCGCTCCGGAGGTATTCCGATCCCGGAATCGCGCACCAGAATCTGGATACGCTCGGCATGGTGGTCATCGGGTTTCAGGTAGATCGCCTCCAGGTGGACGGAACCCTCTTCGGTAAACTTGAAGGCGTTGCTGAGGAGATTGATAAGTATCTGGCGCAAGCGGGTCGTATCGCCATTCACTCGGGAAGGCAGTAGCGGATCGATGGATACGCCTGCCACTATGCTATGGTTTCGCGAGGTCGCTGCGGTGATATCCATGGACTCCTCGATGCAGGCGACCAAGTCGAAGGGCTTGCTCTCGAGCTCCAGGCGATTGGCTTCGATTTTCGAATAGTCGAGAATGTCGTTGATCAGCAGCAGCAGATTGTTGGCGCTTTTTCGAATGATCTCGATCTGGCGGGCATGTTCCGGATCGCGTCCTTCCGATTGGATGACGCTGCTCATGCCGATGATGGCATTCATCGGCGTTCGGAGCTCATGGCTCATTCGAGCCAGAAATTCGCTTTTGGCGTCGAGCGCCGCCTCGGCCTTCTCGCGCGCTTCCACCAGACGGGCGGTTCGATCCGCCACGAGCTTTTCCAGATTGCGATTGGCTTCTCTGATTTCCTGGTCTCGTTGTCGCACCGTGGAGAGCATGAAGTTGATGCTTTCCACCAGCTGGCCGATTTCGTCGTCGTGGCGCTTCTTGGCTCTGAGCTTGTAGTTGCGTTCCTTGGACACGCGAAGGGCCACGCGTACCAGCTCCTCGACCGGATCGGTGATGACTGGAAGGATTCGCTTGGCGAGAAGGATGGAAAGGGCCAGGGCCAGAGCCAGCACGCCTGCATTGATGCCGATGCTGGTCAGCAGATTGGTCCAGACTTCGCGGCGATCGGAGACCAGCAGCAGGGAACCGAGCTGGCGGCCGGACAAGGTGACGCGGATCGAATAGCTGAAGGTTTTGGTCGACGTTTCGAAGCCGTAGGATTCGGGGAAGGCTTGCGGCGGGCAGTTTTTCTCTCGGTGGTATTCGGCGAAGATCTTTCGCTCCATGTCGAAGAGGATGGCGCAGCTGATGTCGGGCTCGGTCCGCAGCGAGTTCAGGTATTCGGAAGCGGTTTCCGGATCGTTGAAGCGGAGCGAAGCGGTGGAATTGCTAGCGAGGATGCCTGCGATGGAGCTCAATTGCTCCTGCTTCTGGCGCGCCACGACCCGATAGTCTCGAAGGACGCTAGCCGCGCTGATGATGGACAGGGCGAGCAAGCTGCAGAGCGAGACGATGACGAGAATCTTGTTGGAGATGCTCGCGGCTTTGAAGCGGCGCTTTTGTCTGTCTAGGAATCGTGGCATCGCTATTGCCTGCCTCCTTTTCCTACCACTCTGGATCGCGGGACCGGCGCTGAGATCTGGATCAGTTTCGAGCTGAAGTGAACGCCGTACTCGGAGGATTGGTCCACGTTGAGGGCGAAGCGAAGCCGGTTGCGGACATGGAGGAACTGGATGAGCCCGCCGGCTTCGATGAATTTGGGTTTGGAAGACACGGTGATGGTCGAACTCCTCTTCGCTTCGACAAGGATTTCCTGCATGCGATCCGCGTAGCCAGCTCCGATATAGAGAAAGCCGACGCCTTCGAGGGATTGGCCAAGGCTCCACTCCGTCGCGATGATTTCCTGTGGAGCTCCGTTTTCCGATTCTCTCCGGCTCAGATCCCTCAGCTCCTGCAGCAGGCTTGGATTTCCCAATACGGCGATGGTCTGAGGGAGCTGGCCGGTTGCGCCGACTCCTTCCCAGCGCACGAAGTCACCGAAACCGGAAAGGTAGTTGGCGATGAGACGATTCTCCTGAAAGACTTGGGCGCAGGCGGTGCTGGCCAGCGTCAGCGCGATCGCCATCAGGAAGCCAAGTGGAGCCATCGATCGTCTGCGAGCCATAGCCAAGGCTAGAATTCCTTGCGGAAATCGAGCAGGAACTCCCTTTGTATTTCCGTCGGTATGACAAGCGTGTCCTTCAGCAGTCCCTCGCTCGTCTGGGAATCGAAGAGGTTTCTGGCCAGGAAGGAAACGCTGAAGCTATGGCGAAACTCCTTCGTGAGGCGAAGGTCGCCTTGGAAGATCTCTGGCTGCTTCCCAGTCGGGTTTTCGAAGGAGCTAGCGTAGCGGAGGCCCAAGTCGAGCCGCAGCGATTCGCTCAGAGGAGCGTTCAGCCAGAGCGACGCTTGGTGCATCGGCGCGTTGTTGTCCAAAATGGCCGCGCCGCGGGCTGCGAGAGCCGAGCTGGGGGATCCGTCCTGCGGTTCGAGCGTGAGAAATCGATCCTCGAGGTAGGCGTAGTTGAGCGTGGATCCGAGCCTATGGCCAAGGCGCCAGTTGAAGCTCGCTTCGAAGCCTTTGGAGTAGCCGAAAGCGGTATTGGTGATGTAGAGGCGCGGGCCGTCGTAGCTAGGATCCGAGCTCGCCTCGGCGTCGATCAGGATGCGGTTTCCGAAGAGCTGATCGTAGTGGTAGTAGAAGGCGCTGAGGTCGAGGCTGCAGTGTTCGCCCAGGAGCCGGCGATACCCGATCTCGTAGGCGTCGAGTTCCTCAGGCATGACCTCTCCGAGGCGGGAGTCCTTCAGGAAGCCGAAGGAGAGGGAGAGCTCGTTTGGGTTTTCCTGGAGCAGGATGGATCGCAGGCTTTCCGCGAAGAGGATGGTCTTGGAGTTCGCCACGCTGGGGGCGATGGGCCGCTTGGCGCTGCTTCCGGAGATCCAGAACCGATCGGATTCGGAAGGGTGAAACACCAGGCTGGCGTTGGGCAGGGAGCAGGTCAGGTCCTGGTAGGAGTCGTAGCTGGTGTTGATGCCGAGAGAGAGCTGCAGCTCCTCCGGTACCAGCCAGTGGGAAAGCGTCGCTCCGAAGCTGGCTCGCTCGGTGGTGGTTTCGTAGTCGTCTTCGAACTGAATGACGTGGTTGCCAGCCAGATCGTCGAGACTCAGTCCGGCGCTCGCTCTCAAGGTGACTTCGGAGCGCTCGCCGAGTTGCTGGCGCAGTTTCACTTGAGCGCCCATCGACCCTCGATCGCCCACGACATAGGCGGTATCGAGGCGCGTGTATCCAGCCCAGGCGGACAGGTCGAAGGCCGTTCCGGTTACGGTTTCCTTGGCCCACTTCGCTTGCATGCTCGCTCCATATTGCTCCTCGGGGCGGCGGCGGGCGAACAGGCCATCGTTTTCCAGATCCGGATGAAAGACGGCGTATCCAAGTTTTGAGGAAAAGAGCTCTGCGGAAACGGTGAACAAACTGCTGGCGCTTCGCAGGTGGTCGAGCTGGAAGCCGATGCGGCCAGTTGTCCAATCGTCCTTGTAGTAGGCAGAGGCGCTTGGCTCCCGGTGAAGGGCCTTCCCGTAGACGCGGGCCGAGGTCTTGTTGTCGAGTTTCCATCCGTAGCGCCCCTGCACGCCGCGATTTTCGCTGCCGCCCTGTATCCGAAAGACGGATCCCTCGGTCTCGAAGGCGGACTTCATGTTCACGTTTACCATGCCATTCACGGCGTTGGCGCTCCAAAGGCTGCCGCCGGGGCCATAGACGATTTCGATGGAAGCGATGTCGTCCTTGAGAAGATCGTGCTCGTTGGCGAAGAAACCGGAGTAGAGGTTTCCGTAGAGATTGCGCTCGTCCACGGTGAAGAGCACGCGGTTGGTGAAGCGCGAGTTCATGCCTCTGATGCCGATGCCCCAAATGCCGTTGGAGGGTCGCATGATGTGCACCCCGGGAGCGTAGCGCAGCATTTCCGGTATGGAGTCGACCGGCAGGTTTTCCATGGCCTCGGCATCGAAGATATAGGAGCCGGTGGCGGTGTCGAAGATGCGGCTAGGCAACTTGTCGGTGCGCACCACGGGCACTTCGGCCAATTCCTCCAGGCTCATGGAGTCGATGGCTAGCTCCTGAGCCAGGGCAGGGCCCGCGCATAGGCAGATCCAAGCGATGTGGAAGAATCGAAGGAAATGTCGGCGACAAAGGCGTCTAGGTCTGGAATCGAGAGGAGGAAACATGAGGGGATCCGGATGAGGTCCGCAGATCGCCTGATAGGGAAAAAGGCAGGTCTTTGGGGTGTTGTAAGGATCCAATGCAAAGGCGAGAAGTTTTTCTTCGGCGAGCCGATGTTGATACGAAAAACCCGAAGGTCGAGACAACCTTCGGGCTCTTGGGAAAACGTTTTTCGAAGACGCTACGCCATGATGAGGAACTTGGCCTCGTGCCAGGCGGCCCCATCGATCTTGGAGATGCCGGCCTTGGCGTTGGCCGCCATGTGAAGGGCGATCTTGTAGACCAGCTCGGTGGACTCCGGTTTGCCCAGCTTTTCCGCGATGGCGGGAGCGTCCAGCGAGGAGCCCTTGTTGGCCTCGAGGGTGGCGACGATGCCCTTGGCCAGCTCGATGGCGGCTCCGGCCGCCTTCTTGCCCGCTTCCACGCCCGGCTGGTGGTAGGCGTTGATGTTGGTCAAGGTCGCGTAGTAGCCGACGGCCCGCTCGTAGAGAGCGATGAGATTCGCTACGCTGCCTTCGTTGATCTCGGCGGTGGTGAGGGTGATGGACTGGCGTCCGGTTTCGCCGAGGGCTTCGCGGGTACCCAGCAGGAAGCCTTGCAGGTAGTCGCCCGCGGTGACGCCTGGCTCGACTTCGATGGAGGGACCGTTGCGGTCTTTTAGGACCTCGATGAAAGTGGCGAAGAAGTTAGGCACGCCCTCGCGCAGCTGCTGCACGTAGGCGTGCTGGTCGGTGGAGCCTTTGTTTCCGTAGACCGCGATGCCTTGGTTGACCACGTTTCCGTCGAGGTCGAACTCCTTGCCCAGCGACTCCATGATGAGCTGCTGCAGGTAGCGGGAGAAGAGCAGGAGGCGATCCTTGTAGGGGAGGATGACCATGTCCTTCTCGCCCTTGCCATTGGTGGCGAAGAACCATGCCAACGCCAGCAAGGCGGCGGGGTTCTTTTCGATCTCCTTGGCGCGAGTGACCTTGTCCATGGCGGCCGCTCCATCGAGCAAGGCCTGGATGTCGATGCCCTGAAGAGCGGCGGCTACGAGGCCTACGGCGCAAAGCACGGAGGTACGTCCGCCGACCCAGTCCCACATTTCGAAGCGCTCCAGCCAGCCCTCGGAGACGGCGACCTTGTCCAGCTTGGAGTCGACGCCGGTGATGGCCACGGCGTGCTTGGCAAAATCCAGTCCCATGTCGGCGTAGGCCTTCTGGGCTTCCAGCATGCCGTTGCGCGTTTCCGCGGTGCCGCCGGATTTTGAGATGACGAGGGAGAGGGTGCTTCCGAGGCGATCGCCGATGGCGTTGAGGGCCAGGTCCATGCCGTCCGGATCGGTGTTGTCGAAGAAGTGCACCTGAGCCTTGTCCTCGCTGGGCACGCCGAGGGCGTGGGCGATGAACTGAGGACCGAGGGCGGAGCCGCCAATGCCGATGACCAGGATGTCAGTGAACGGGCCGTTGGCTCCCTTCAGGGCGCCGGAGTGGACCTTTGCGGCGAAGGCTTTGATCTTATCCACGCTGGATGAGATGGTTTCCTTAAGCTCGTCAGTGGGGGCCAGAGCGGCGTCGCGCAGCCAGTAGTGACCGACCATGCGGCCTTCGTCCGGATTGGCGATGGCCCCGGATTCGAGCTCGTCCATGGCAGCGAAGGCCTTGGCGAAAGCGTCGCGTTGGGAGTCGATGTAGCCCTCGGGCAGGCCAAGTCGGCTGAGATCAAGTGAGAGAGACACTTCGGGAAAATCGAAGGTCAGCGCTTTGTAGGTATCCCAAGACATAATGTGTGGATTTCTGGTTAAGGATGAAAGATTTTGATGGTTGATAAACGAAAAGAGCCCGGGACGGCGCCCGGGCTCTACCTCGAAAAGGAGTGTGGTAGGGTTCGGGGGCTGTCCCGAACGGATGAGTCTGTTATAGGTTTTTATCGGTCACCGCGCCTTCGGAGGCGGAAGCGGCCAACTTGGCGAACTTGCCCAGCACGCCTCGCGTTTCGCCGGGTCCTTTGGGCACGAAGGCCGCCATGCGGCGATCGTATTCGTCCTGAGGAATGTTCAGGGAAATGGTGTTTTTGACCGCGTCGATTTCGATCTCGTCGCCGTTTTGCACGATGCCGATCGGACCGCCGCAAGCGGCTTCCGGGGTGATGTGGCCCACGTCGAAGCCGTGCGAGCCTCCGGAGAAGCGACCGTCGGTGATGAGGGCCACTTCCTTGATCAGGCCGCGTCCGGCCACCGCGGACGTGGGCGAAAGCATTTCGCGCATGCCAGGGCCGCCGACTGGACCTTCGTTGCGAATGACCACGATGTCGCCCGCCACTACGTCTCCACGCAGGATGCCTTGAAGGGAGTCTTCCTCGTTTTCGTAGACCTTGGCGGTGCCCTTGAAGTAGAGGCCTTCCTTGCCGGTGATCTTGCCCACGGCTCCCGTGGGGGCGAGGTTGCCGCGCAGGATGCGCAGGTGAGCGGTTTCCTTGATTGGCTGATCCCAGGGACGAATGATGTCCTGCTGGTCTGGATACGCGGGGTAGGGCTGCACGTTGGCCAGGTTTTCCGCGATGGTTTTTCCGGTGACCGTCATGCAGGATCCGTCGAGCAATCCACGGTCCAGCAGGATGCGCATCATGGGCTGGATGCCGCCGATGCGGATGAGGTGGGACATGTTGTACTTGCCGAAGGGCTTCACGTCGGCGAGCAGGGGAATCTGCTCGGCGAGGCGTTCGAAGTCGTCGATGGTCAGATCGACGTCGGCTGCGTGGGCGATGGCCAGCAAGTGGAGAATGATGTTGGTGGAGCCGCCTAGGGCCAAGCAGGTCTTGATGGCGTTTTCGAAGGCCGGCTTGGTCATGATGTCGCTCGGCTTGAGATCGAGCTCGATGAGCTTGGCGACTTGTTTGCCCGCGTTGAAGCAGTCGTCGCGCTTCTCCTTTCCGACCGCCAGCTGAGCGGAGGAGCCGGGCAGGGACATGCCGAGGGCCTCGATGGCGGTGGCCATGGAGTTCGCGGTGTACATGCCGCCGCAGGAGCCGGCTCCCGGGATGGCGCAGGATTCGATTTCCTTCAGCTCCGCGTCGTCGATCTCGCCCTTGGCGTGGCGACCGACCGCTTCGAAGACGGAGACGATGTCCACTGGCTTGTCCTTATGGATACCAGGCAGGATGGAGCCGCCATAGACGAAGACCGCGGGGCGGTTGAGCCGAGCGATAGCGATCATGCAGCCCGGCATGTTCTTGTCGCACCCACCGATGGCCACAAGACCGTCCATGCTTTCGCCCGCCATGACGGTTTCGATGGAGTCGGCGATGACTTCTCGGGAAACCAGGCTGTAGCGCATGCCCTTGGTTCCCATGGAAATGCCGTCGGAAATGGTGATGGTGGAGAAGTTCACCGGCTTGGCTCCGCCGGCGTCGGCGCCCTTGGTCGCATGTTCGGCGAGCTCGTCGATGTGCATGTTGCAGGGCGTGAGGTCGCTGCCGGTGGAAGCGATGCCGACTTGAGGTTTCTTGAAATCCTCGTCCGTGAAGCCCACGGCTCGTAGCATGGAGCGCGCGGGGGCGCGGTCGTTCCCGTCAACCAGAGTGGCGGAGTGAGGACGTTTGCAGGGGGTCTGTTCGCTCAAGGTAGTACGAAGGTTAAAAAGTTTGATTTGCCTTCTTCTCTGCAGGCCGTAGCGGTCTCTGCAGAAAAAAGAGAACCTTTACATCAGAGCTTTGGATTGCGATCAAGTTATACTTTGTCGCTTTTCCGCACCCAATTTCCCTCCGTATTCATCCATGGCATTCAGCTTAGACCGTGTTTTAAAAGCCCTACTTTTCGGCGCGTCCGGCCCCTTGAGCGTCAAGGACATACAAGCTGTATTCACCAAATTCCACGCGGCGATCGAGGAGCCGGAGGAAGAGGAGGCGTCGCCGGACTACGAGGAGCCCGAGCAGCCCTTTCTGCCAGGCGACGGCATGCCGACCACCGAGGTGCCTTCGCTAGTGACATCCGCTCAGATCCGGGAGTGCATGGACAGAATCGCGGAGGAGCTGGTGGAGAAGGACGAAGTGTACCGTCTCATCGAGCGCCACAGCGGCTTCGTGCTGGTGACCTCGCCCACGGTGGGCGAGTGGATCCGGCTGCTGCGCGACGAGCCGCGACCGATCAAGCTCAACCAATCCGCATTGGAGACGCTGGCGGTGATCGCCTACCGGCAGCCGGTGGTTCGGGCAGAGGTGGAAAAGATCCGCGGCGTGTCCATCGACTCGCCGCTGAGCAAGCTGCTCGAGCGCGATTTCGTTCAGGTGGTCGGACGAGCGGACCTGCCCGGACGGCCCATTCAATACGGTACTACCGAAGCCTTTCTGGAGTTTGTGGGAATACGCTCTATCGAGGAGCTGCCGGCCTCCGACGTATTGTCGCCGCGCCAGATCGACGAGTGGCTACACGAGGTTTCCAACCAGCATGAGGTAACGGAGAGGGAGATGGGTCTGCCTGAGGGCGAGCGTTCGACCAAGGGCGACGAGGATGAGCAGACGCAGTCCTTGAACTTCGAGGAGGAAAGCGAGCCCAAGGCGGAAGAATCGCCAGAGGTGGCCCAGGGATCGAGCTCCGCGGCTCAGGAAGACGTCGAGAGCGAGGAGCCCTCCGATCAAAGCGAAGAGCCAGATTCGGAAGACAGCGAGGAAAAGGTTTAGTCGTATGGATTTGGATACATTGAGGAAGAAGATCGACGAGATCGATCTGCAGGTTCTGGAGCTGCTGAACGAACGCGTTCGCACTGCCGCTGAGATCGGGCATGTGAAGCGGCTCGAGGGCTCTCCCATCTATGTGGCCAGTCGGGAGGAACAAGTGCTCAGCAAGCTGGGCAAGCTGAACAAAGGGCCGCTGAAGGACGAGGCGATTCGGGCCATCTATCGCGAGATCATGTCGGCTGCCATCGCGTTGGAAAAACCCATGCGCATCGCCTACCTGGGTCCCGAGGCCACCTATACGCACCAGGCTGCCAACAAGAAGTTCGGAGCGAGCATCGAGTACATTCCCGCTCCGGCCATTCCGGACGTGTTTCATATGGTTTCCAAGGGCGAAGCGGATCACGGCGTGATCCCGATCGAAAACTCCACCGAAGGGGCCGTTTCGCACTCCATGGACATGTTCTTCGAATCGGATTTGAAGATCTGCGCCCAGATTTTCATGCCGATCTCGCACTGCTTGATTTCGCAGTCGCCGGTGGAGGCGATTGAGCGCGTGTACTCCAAGGATCAGGCCATCGGCCAATGCCGCAAGTGGCTTCACGCCCACCTGAGCAACGCGTCGCTGCATACCTGCGACAGCACCACCCAAGCGGTGCAGGTCGCCAAGAAGGATCCGAAAGCGGCCGCCATCGCTTCCGTACTGGCTTCCGATCTGTACGGTGTGCCTGTAGTTAAGGAAGGGATACAGGACAGATCGGACAACACGACCCGCTTCCTCGTCATCGCCAAGGAGTCGAGCGGCTACGTGGAAGGGGTGGCTTTCAAGAGCAGTTTCCTGCTGTCCATCGACGACAGCGTAGGCGCCTTGGAGCGAGCCTTGCATGTGTTCTCGTCGCGCAATCTCAACCTGAGCAAGATCGAGTCGCGCCCCAATGGAAAGACGGCCTGGGAGTACAGCTTTTTCGTGGACGTGATCGGCCACTACGAGCAGGACACCATAGCCGAAGCGATCGAGGAGCTGCGCGGCTTCTGCCCCTTCGTGAAATGGCTGGGCAGCTATCCCAACGTCAAGTAGGTCAGGACCCCGTGCATCGCGGATCGCGGTTTGCGGCGCAGGCGTACAAAATCATTGTAGTCCGGGCCGGAATACACCAGTCTAGTCCTTATGGATACGCTTAGAGTCGGGGTGATTGGGGCCGGAGCGAACACTCGTTTGCGGCATATACCAGGGTTTCAGGAAATCGAAGGAGTGAGCGTGGAGGTGGTCTGCAATCGCAGCGAATCCTCTTCTCGATCCGTGGCGGAAGCCTTCGGCATCGAACGCATCGCCAAAACGTGGCAGGAGGTGGTCGAGGATCCCGAGATCGACGCCATCTGCATCGGCACCTGGCCGTACCTGCACGCTCCCATCACCATAGCCGCTCTCGAAGCTGGCAAGCACGTGCTGACCGAGGCGCGCATGGCGATGAACGCAGCGGAGGCGGAGGAGATGCTGGCCGCTTCCAAGGCCCATCCCGATCTAGTCGCTCAGATCGTGCCGTCGCCGTTCACTCTCAAGTGGGACAAGACCATTGCGAAGATCCTGGAAGCGGAGGAGCTAGGGACTCTGAGGGAAGTTCGCTTTCAGAAGTCGCTCGGTTTGAATGTGGATGCGAACGCGGCTCTGAACTGGCGACAGGACAAGGAGCTCAGTGGAAACAACACCTTGATGCTTGGCATCTACTACGAAGTGGTGAAGCGCTGGCTGAAGGCCGACCCGAAGCGGCTTCTGGCGAACGGCTCTGTATTCACAAAGGAAAGACGCGTGCCGAATGGTTCGAGCAAGCCCATCGAGATCCCGGAAACCATCACCACCATCGCGGAGTACGATTCGGGACTGCGCCTGGTCGGGCAGATGTCGGGCGTGGAACTGGGAGCCTCGACCGACGAATACGTGATCGCAGGAAGCAAGGGCAGCTTGCGCATGGACCTGAGGGTGGGGAAGCTTTTCAAAACGCTTCTCGGCTCGAAGGAGGATGTGGTGAATCCGCTGCCGGAGGACATGGCGGATTGGCGAGTGGAGGCGGACTTCGTGGAGAGCATTCGTAGTGGAAAACCGGTGACGCTCACCAATTTCGAAGACGGACTGGCGTATATGCGCTTTACCGATGCCGCGATCGAATCGCTTGCCAAGGACTCCGCTTGGGTGGAGCTGTAGCGAGAAGGGACTTCTGGAAGGTGACGGGCTGGGCGGCCCGCCCTTCGAGAGGAAAAGCGCAAGGGAAACGCCCTGCCGAAAAGCGGTGATTCAGCGCCCGGCGCCGCCGAATGCTTCCCCAGCTCGTGTCGAGATGGGCTATTCGTCGTCGCGAATGTAGGGATTGTCCTCGACTTGCTCCACGCCGAGGTTGTCGGGCGTCGCGTTGAAGTCGAAGCGAATGATATCCACCTTGCTGGAGCTCAGCGACGGGCTTTTCAGCACGAGCGATAGGCGAATCTCCTCCAGCAGTTTCTTTTGTCGCCGAGCATAGTCCAGATCCTCCACCGGTCCGTAAAGGTAGGTCAGCAGTTCGTGCTGGTAGCGCACGTACCAGCCCTCGTCGGTCAGTCCGAATTGGGTGGCGTCGATGCCGGGGTAGCGCTCGAAGAAGTCTTCTTTGTCGAGCTTGGCCCCGTCGGCGATAGCCTCGACGGGAAAGACGATGACGCGTTCCTGCTGGGCGTGAACGGTGGTTGCGGCGAGACTGAAAAGGGCGAAAAGCAGAATCGATGGTTTCATAGGAGAACCGATGGCATGCATCTAGATGTTTGACGGGACGGGCACGTCGTCCACGGTGCCGGTTCCGCGCTTGGAGCCGGAGGAGCCGCCGATGTCTTCCGGCATTTCCTGGCCGTCGCTGCCCGACTCGGTGTTTTGCGAGCTTTGCTGGGCTCCTTTGCGGCTGGATTTCTTGCCTTTCTGGGAAGACGATTCGCTGCTGCTGCCGCTCGATGCCATTTCGCCGTCCTCGTCTCCGGATTCCTGAGAAAGCTCTCCGTTGGGATCGATTTGAGCGGACCGGTCTCCGATGGATTGCTCGTCGGGAGCGGGTGGCATTTGAGCGCTGATGGATCCCTGCGAGCCGGATTGAGCTCCGGATTGCCCCTGCTGCTGCCGCTGCTGTTCCAGGGCTTCGCCTAGGCCATCCTGCTGGGGACTGCGGTTTCCCCTTTGAGACATCTGCCCTTGCTGGCCTTGTTGTCCCTGCTGACCCTGTTGCCCTTGCTGCCCTTGCTGCATCTGTCCTTGCTGCCCCTGTTGTCCCTGCTGCCCGCCTTGCATTTGTCCTTGCTGCTGCTGGCCTTGCTGGGATTGGGAACTGGAGGATTGGGATTGCTGAGGGAAGGGGCTTTGCTGGCTGGATTGCTGTCCGCCGCCGGAGCTGCCGCCCATCGGGATGCCCATGGATCCGCTTGAGCCGCCCATGGGGCTACCGCCTTGCTGGCCCCCCATGCTGGGCATTTGCGGTCCGTTTACCTGGATCTGGGGCATGCCGGAATCCAAGGGTGGCAGGTTGGCCTCGTTGACCACGGAAATGGAGCCTCCCAGCGGCGAGTTGCTGACGGAGGAGTTTGGGCGGATGCTGCCGTTTTGGGAGCTGGCTCCGTTCTTGGTAGCGTCATAGATGCCGGGATCGGGGTCGAACTGGGCGTGAGCGCACAGAGCGATGCTGGCGCTCGCGGCGAGCGCGAGACCTCTGCGCGAAAGGGTGTGGGGGCAGGCGCGTTTCATGTGGCGTGCGGGGGTTGGATCGTGACGGAGTTAGAAGTTGGTTTTCGTATCGCAAATCACGGTGAGCGGCTCTTGTGGAACGCCGCCGCGGATTTGGAGGCCGAATCGGACGTCCTGATGGCCTTTCTTTCGGCCGATCACGAAATACTTTCCGGGGAGCAGGCTGATCTGCATGTCGTCAAATTTTTCGGGCTTTCGCATGGTGGGCCCTTGCACGCTGACCCAGGTCGATCCATCGGAGATGAATTGCACCGGCACGGGCTGGCTTTGCAGTTGGAGAAAGTTTCGCAGCCGTTCGCCTTCCTCGGTCAGAGCGAGGTAGGTGGGCTTGCTTTTCATCGCTTCGTCGAAGGTGCGGATGGCCTGCTGGAATTCGGAGCGTTGAGCCTCGGTCTTGGCCACCTCGATGAGGCGTTTGTAGCGCAGGATGCTGCGGATCATGCGACCGGTGCGCAGCAGTCCGTCCTTCGCCTCCTGCAGGTCGGGCTCCATGTTGACCAGTTCCTGATAGAGGTCGCGGGCATTCTCCCATTGGTATTCGCGCTCGTAGTTGTAGGCCCGAGTGATCCGGGTGACGATGTCGTTCTGGCGCTTTTCCGAACGGGCTTTCTCGATGGCGTTTTCGATGTCGCTGCGATTGGGGAAGATGCCCAAGGCAGCTTGATAGTTGTCGATCGCCTCCTCGTATCGGGCGTTGGCGATGGCGGTTTGAGCGGCTTGGTAGTAGGCGGTGAAGTCGCGCTCCGCGATCTTACGTTTGACCCGCGAGACGCCGGACTGGGCCTTGGCGGAACCCTTGTCGATGGAGAAGGCCTTTTCGAAGGAGGCCAGCGCTTCTTCCAGGCGTCCTTCTTCCTCGCTCGCGTTGGCGGCTTGCAGCGCCGCGTAGACCCGATCGGAAATGCGGGCCCGTTCGAGCTGCTTGAGGGCTTCCTCGTTTTCGGGATCGACTTCCAGCACCCGCATGAAGGCCTCGGTCGCTTCCTCGCTTTTTCCCTGCGAGATGAAACGGTGTCCCAACGCGGCGTTGGATCGGATGAATTCGTTTATGGAATTTTCGACGGCGTCCAAGTCGTCGGTTGCCTGCTGCAGCCGCTGCAGAGCGGCGGTGAAGCTGCCTGTATCGAGAAAGGCCTTACCTTCAGAAGCGTTGTCGAAGGCGCTGGAGAAGGCCTCCTCGTTGAGCTGTTTGCCGATTTCCAGCTCGCCGGAGCGCACCAGGAAGTTGTCGTAAAGCTGCCGCGCGGTCTGCTTGTTCTCCACCTCGGTGGTGAACTCCTCGATCAAGGCGTCCACCCGTCGGTACTGATCGATGGCCTTCGCGTAGGAGGAGCGCCGCATGAAGTCGTCGGCGTCCGCCATTTCCTTTTCGATATTGATGAGCATGCGGGTCAGCACCTCGTTTCCGGTAGTGGGCATTTGCCGGGCCGCGTCGAGCTTGCGCGTGGTGATGTCCTTGATCCCTTGAGCTCGGGAAACGCTTTCGAACGCTCGGCGCGTATTGTCCGCCGCCGCTTGCTCCGCGGTTTGCTGAGCGATCGGCTGAACAGGCTCTTCATAGAAGAACAGGAAGTAGGCGCCCACGCAGAAGAGGACCACGATGAGAGCGCCGATCGCTCCGCCGAGATAGGCCGTGATGCCGGCGGGCTTGTTCTGGTTGGCGTCGTCGAGCTCCGGGTTCCAATGGATGACCTTGTGCTTTTTCGATTTCTGCGGGTTGTTCTGTGATTCGGCCATAGTCTTCTCGCCTCTAGGAAGATCGCTGCGCATCGGGCTTTATGAAGTTGGAAGGATTTATTGGTGTATGTGGGAAAACTGGGCAAGCGTATGCCATAATGCCCCGCTTGGAAAGCGAGTTATTGTTAATTACGAAAAGCTTAAGCTTTCGGTTTCATGCGAGTGGGCTTGTTTAAGCGTTTCGGGGTGGGAATCTTAGAGAGAGGGGCCGCTTGCGGAGGGCTATTATCAGTTGCATTGAAGCGCGGGGTGGATATCTGTTTGAATTGAATCCAGTCGGTTCGCTGGCTCGTAAACGATTTTAGCGCTCAAGTGAAACGATCTACACCCAACCGCACATGAAGCCTTCACTACTTTGTATCGTCGCGATCGCCCTTTCACCGTTGCTGCTCGTTTCGTGCAGCACCACTCCGGTGACAGGTCGGTCCCAGCTCAATCTGACATCGGACGCCAAGGTGGCCGAAATGACCATCGTCGCCTTCGAGCAGATGAAGTCGCAGATGCCTATTTCGAAGGACCCCATCTACAACGAGATGTTGCAGACCGTCGGCGAGCGCATCAGCCAGCAGGTCTTTTGGGACATGCCGATGGCCGAGTGGGAGTTCGTGGTTTTCGATCAGCCGGAAATCAACGCCTTCGCCATGCCCGGGGGCAAGGTCGGGGTGTTCGAAGGATTGTTTCAGATCGCGAAGACGGAAGACGAGCTGGCGTCGGTGGTAGCCCATGAGATCGCCCACGTCACGGCTCGCCACACTCATGAGCGGCTTTCGCAGCAGATGCTGCTGAATACCGGCGGACAGGTGGTGGGCATCGCCGCCGCGATCGCTGGACCGACTTCCCTCGGCAACGGAGCGTACGTCAACATGACCGGCGCCATCATGGGAATCTATGGCATGGGAGCCCAGGGAGCGGCAGTGGCTTGGGACCGAGGCAAGGAAGCGGAAGCCGACCAGATCGGCATCATGTACATGGCCAAAGCCGGCTACGACCCGAGCGCGGCCATCACGGTGATGGAGCGCATGGTGGAGATGGAGGCCATGCGTGGCGGAAACACCTACAACTCCACCCACCCGTCGTCGGCCGATCGCCTTGACCTGTTGCACAGCTATCTCGAAGAGGCCATGCAGGAATACGAAAAGGCCAAGGAGTTCCTCTACTAGCAAGAAGCGCCCATCGACGCCTCCCCATTTCAGCCCGAGCCGCTGCGGTTCGGGCTTTTTCATTAGAAGCGGAAGTGGCTAGGATTAGGCTTGGCGCTAAGCCCGAGCTTTTGGGGTGAAATAGGAGGCGCCGCGTCGGAGTTGGTTTGCTAATTGCTGGCGTGAAAGCTCGAACTACGGTCCCTGTTCGGGCCCGAATCGCGCCATGGAATATTCATACAACGACGGCAAGGTCTCCTATCGATTCGCTTCCCTCAAGGAGCTGATGGCTAAGGCGACGCCTCTGCGTTCAGGCGATGTTCTGGCGGGGGTTGCGGCCGCTTCGGAGGAGGAGCGGGTGGTGGCTCAGCGGACGCTGGCAGAGGTGCCGCTGACCCGGTTTCTCGAGGAGCCGCTGATTCCCTACGAAGAGGACGAAGTGACGCGGCTGATACTTGATACGCATGATTTAGAGGCCTTCGAGGCGGTGTCCGGTCTCAGCGTGGGCGGGTTCAGGGATTGGCTTCTGAGCAAAGCCAGCGCGGACGCGAGCATGGAGCGTATCAGCCCTGGCATTACGCCGGAGATGGCGGCAGCGGTTTCCAAGCTCATGCGCCTGCAGGATTTGGTCCTTGTCGCCTCTAGGCTTCCCGTCGTCAGTTCCTTTCGAACCACCATTGGTCTGCCAGGTCGCTTTTCGTCTCGGCTTCAGCCGAACCATCCGACTGACGACCTCCAGGGCATCGCAGCCTCGACCCTGGACGGATTGCTCTACGGGTGTGGCGACGCCGTGATCGGAATCAATCCAGCTACGGACAACGTGGAAAACATCGTTCGTCTGCTCGAAATGTTGGATACGGTCAGGTCCCGCTACGAGATACCCACGCAAAGCTGCGTGCTGACGCATATCACCAGCACCTTGCGAGCGATCGAAAGGGGAGCTCCGGTTGACTTGGCGTTCCAATCCATCGCGGGCTCTGAAGCTGCGAACCGAAGCTTCGGAGTCGATCTGGCGTTGTTGCAGGAGGCCTGGCAAGCGACGCTGGAGTTGAAACGAGGCACGGTCGGTCGAAACGTGATGTATTTCGAGACCGGGCAAGGAAGCGCGCTTTCAGCGAACGCCCATCATGGCGTGGATCAGCAAACCATGGAGGCGAGGGCGTACGCTGTGGCCCGACGCTTCTGTCCTTTGCTGGTGAATACGGTGGTAGGGTTCATCGGTCCGGAGTACCTCTACGACGGCAAGCAGATTATCCGAGCAGGTTTGGAGGATCACTTTTGCGGAAAACTGCTCGGCCTGCCCATGGGCGTGGACGTGTGCTACACCAACCATGCGGAGGCGGATCAGGATGATATGGATACGCTGCTCACCTTGCTCGGGGTCGCAAATTGCAACTTCGTCATGGGAGTGCCCGGGGCCGACGACATCATGCTCAACTACCAGAGCACGTCCTTTCACGATATCGCCTACCTGCGAAAGACGCTTGGCAAGCGCCCGGCGCCGGAATTTGAAGCTTGGCTGGAGTCGATGGGTGTGACGGATGGCGAGGGAGGATTGAAGCCCATTTCGCGCAAGAACCGATTGCTGGAGTCGCCAATCGGCTTCGATGACCAAAGCGTGCTTTCCCAATGAGCGATAGTATCGAAAAAGTGGAGACGAAGGATCCCTGGGAGGACCTCAAGGCGTTCACCGACGCTCGCATCGCCTTAGGGCGTTGTGGTGTGGCACCGCCGTTGGCGTCCACCTTGGACTTCCGTTTCGCCCACGCCCAAGCCCGGGATGCGGTGCATCAGATTTTCGAGTGGGAAAGGATCGCCCGCGAGATCGAGCCCATGAAGCGAACGCTGGTGGTGGCGTCGCAGGCCGGCGATCGCTTCGAATACCTGACCCGCCCGGACAAGGGCCGCTTGCTGGACGCGGATTCGAGGCAGCGGTTGAGCGATTGCTCGCAGGCGGAGAAAGGGGCGGACCTTTGCATCGTGGTGGCCGATGGGCTTTCCGCCCGAGCGATTCATGAAAACGCGGTACCATTCCTCGAGCGTTTCCTCAAGCAGCTGGCCGGCGTATCGATTTCCGTTTCACCAGTGTGCGTCGCTCGCAACGCCCGCGTCGCCCTCTCGGATCCTATCGGCGCGGCGCTGCGAGCCAAGCTGGTGTGCATGCTGGTTGGCGAGCGGCCCGGTTTGAGTTCCCCGAACTCGATGGGCATCTACCTCACCTACGATCCGCTCCCCGGAAAGACGGACGAAGCCAGAAACTGCATTTCCAACGTGCGCCAAGGCGGGCTGAGCATCGAGCGGGCGGCGCAGAAAACGAGCTACCTGATCGAAAACGCCTTGAGGCTGAAGCGAAGCGGCGTGGCGCTGAAGGACGAGATGCCGAGCAACTACCTGCCCTTCATCGATACGCCGCGCTTGGCCTGATCCCCATGCTCAAAAAGTCGCGTGGCGTCCGTCTCGAATAGGTGGATACACGTGCAAATTGAAGCAGCTAAGGGTAAACGTATAAGGCGCAATCCGGGTGTTTATAAGTTCGAACTAACGTCGTGTGAAACCTGTCCTAATAGAGTGGGTACATTGCTGGCTATTAGGGCTGGATTGCGAGCTGTGGCATGACGGGTGCTGAAGTCGACCGGTCGCTAGTTAACGTTTCTTTCTCTCTGGAGTTCTCTGTTTGGGAGGCTCTGCCTTGTTCCTGTTATGCGCTAGCGAGACCCTCCTCATTATTCGTTTATGGATAAAAGAACCTTCCTTAAATCTGCAGCGATCGGTTCCACTGCAGTCCTCGCCGCTCCGATGATTCGGGCTCAGAAGAAGTCGACCATTCGGTGGCGTTTGCAAACCTACGCTGGCCCGGCCCTGGGTGAGCACGTGATCAAGCCCGCTATCGACGCGTTCAACAAGATCGCTGGTAGCGAGATGCAGATCGAGCTCTACTACGCGGACCAGCTCATCCCGACGCCCGAGCTTTTCAGAGCGATGCAGCGAGGCACTATCGATGCCGTGCAGAGCGACGACGACTCCATGAGCTCGCCAGCGGACGTGTCGGTGTTTGGTGGATACTTTCCCTTCGCCACGCGCTACAGCTTGGACGTGCCGACGCTGTTCTACAAGTTCGGTCTGGATAAGATCTGGAAGGAGGCCTACGACGAGATCGAAGGCGTGACCTGGCTGAGCGCTGGGGCGTGGGATCCCTGCAATTTCGCCACCAAGGATCCGATCAATAGCTTGGAAGACCTGAAGGGGAAGCGTGTCTTCACCTTCCCGACAGCGGGCAAGTTCCTGTCGCGCTTCGGTGTGGTGCCGGTAACCCTACCGTGGGAGGATATCGAGGTCGCGGTTCGAACGGGCGAGCTCGATGGCATCGCTTGGTCCGGAATAACCGAAGACTATACCGTTGGATGGGCGGATGTGACGAACTACTTCCTGACCAACAATATTTCTGGAGCGTGGTGTGGATCCTTCTTCGCGAACTCCGATGCTTGGGAGAGCTTGCCGGAGCACCTGCAGCAGCTCTTCAAGGTATGCATGGATAGCTCGCACTACTATCGCTTGCATTGGTACTGGGGAGGAGAAGCTTACCTGCGCACCACTGGCACGAAGATGAAGCTCACTTCGATTCCAGACAGCGAATGGGCGACTGTCGAAGCGGAGGCCTTGAAGTTCTGGGATGAGATCGCGACCACGAGTCCGCGGGCTGCGAAAGTGGTGCAGATCTTCAAGGACTACAATGCCATGATGCAGAAGGCTGGTAAGCCCTATCGCTACTAGACGTTTCTGACGTGTAAAGAGTCGGGCTTGGTTCGAGCGATTTGGTCGAGCCAAGCCCCATTTTTAGCCTGCAGCTGAAAGCCTGTCCTCTGGCAGGAAGGCGTTTGCTGCGTGACTTCATATCGCTCAATGGGTCTTTTAAAATCTGTATTGAAAAATTACGTACGATGGGTCGACCGCATCAACAAGTGGCTGGGGCTAGCGGTGATGTATCTGGTGTTCGTCATGATGGGGATCCTCATCTTCGCCGCCATATCCCGGACCGCCTTCGACAAGCCGTACCTCTGGGTTATGGAAATGGCCCAGTTCACCATGGCGGCCTACTACTTGCTCGGAGGCGGGTTCTCGCTGCAGGAAGGAGCTCACGTGAGGATGGATGTCTTCTATGAAAAATGGTCTCCGCGTACCAAGGCGAAGGTGGACTCCGTCACCGCCTTGGCCCTGATCTCCTATTTGGTGATCCTTCTTTGGGGCGGCTATTCGAGCAGCCTCTACGCTCTCGAGTATGGGCAGAAGAACTACACCGCATGGGCGCCTCCTCTGGCTCCGATCAAGATTATCATGACCATAGGAATCCTGCTCATGCTGCTGCAGGCGATTTCGATCTTCATCAAAGACCTGTATTTTCTATTCAGCGGTCGACGGATCGGGGGTGAGGCATGAGTCACGAAATGATCATCCTGCTGATGTTCGTCTCGCTCATGCTGATGCTGTCCACGGGGCAGCGGGTCTTTGGAGCGATCGGATTCGTGGGCGTGATGTCGGCCCTCTTGCTGTGGGGAGATGGTGGATACGAGATGGGGTACACGGCGAGCATCAAGCTGCTGAACTGGTATCCGCTGCTCACGCTGCCGCTTTTCATCTTCATGGGCTACATGCTTTCGGAGTCGGGAATCGCCGGAGACTTGTATCACATGCTTCATGTTTGGACTGGCTCGTTGAGGGGCGGTCTGGCCATTGGCACAATCGTGTTGATGGTGGCGATTTCCGCTATGAACGGACTGAGCGTAGCGGGCATGGCGATCGGCAGCAGCATCGCGTTGCCGGAGATGCTGAAGCGCAACTACGACAAGCGCATGGTGACCGGCGTCATTCAGGCTGGGAGTTCGCTTGGCATTTTGGTGCCGCCCAGCGTGGTGCTGGTGCTGTACGGCATGATCGCTCGCCAGCCGGTGAGCGCCCTGTGGCTTGCTGGGGTGGTGCCAGGGCTGATGATGGCCGGGCTATTTGTATTGTACATTGTGATACGGTGCAAGCTGCAGCCCGAGCTCGGTCCGGTCCTGCCTCGGGAGGAAGTCGAGATGGAGCATGCGGAGCGATTCCGGGTGCTGGCGGCTGGGGTGCTGCCGTTGTTTATCATCTTTTCGGTGATCGGCTTGTTCCTGCTCGGTTTCACGAGCTTGGTGGAGAGTTCCGCAGTGGGGGCGTTGGCGGCCATGATCGCGGCCATGATCAAGCGCCGGATGAGCTTCAAGGTGCTTCACGCTACCCTGCGGCAGACTCTCAATGTGAGCGCCATGTTCATGTGGATCATTTTAGCGGCCCTTTGCTACGCCTCGGTTTTCGATGGTCTGGGTGCGGTACGGGCCATCGAGGGACTGTTTCTTGAAACCTGGGGGCTGTCGCCGTGGGGCGTGCTGATTCTCATGCAGTTGTCCTACATCGTGATGGGCATGTTTCTCGATGATACCGCGATGCTGGTCATCGTGGCGCCGCTCTATATCCCGCTGATCACGTCGCTTGGGTTCAATCCAGTGTGGTATGGCGTTATGTATACAGTGACCTGTCAGATCGCCTACATGACGCCTCCGTTCGGCTACAATCTGTTTCTGATGAAGGCTATGGCTCCGAAGGAGATCACGCTGCAGGACATCTACGCTTCCATCGTGCCGTTCGTGCTGATCATGGCCCTATCCATCGCCTTGATCATGGTCTTCCCGCAGATCGCTCTCTGGCTGCCGGAAGCGGTGCTGGGAAACTAGCTGCATTACGACCCGGTTACGCGGGTGACAGGCGGGTGAAAACACCGTCTGCCGCTCGCGCGAAACTTGACTTGTGGCGGGCTGCGCAGATGGCTTGTACGGACAGCATCAGTCCTCTAGCGTCCTTATTCGTCAATCTTGTATGCCCAGCCCTGGAATCCAACGCCGCGAGCGCGTGGAGCGCTTTATCCCACCATCTCCGACCTCGGCGTATCGCGTTCGCATCGCGCGCTCGGACGAGGATGTCGCCGCGGCCCAGCGCCTGCGTTTTCGCGTTTTCAATCTGGAGCTCGGGGAAGGCTTAAGCGAATCCGAGGTGACAGGGAGGGACGAGGATCCCTTTGACGCGGTGTGCGATCATTTGCTGGTGGAATACGTAAACGAGCAGCAGATCATCGGGACATACCGATTGCAGCCTGGCGATACCGCGGCGGCGAACATTGGCTACTACAGCGAGCAGGAGTTTCACTTCGAGGTGTTCGAGTCCATCCGGCACGAGACGATCGAGCTAGGGCGGGCCTGCATCGCCAAAGAGCATCGCAACATGGTGGTGCTTGGGCTGCTCTGGAAGGGCATCGCCCAGTACGCGAAGCTGTCGCAAGCTCGCTACCTGATCGGCTGCAGCTCTCTCACTTCCACCGATCCCGCCGAAGGGCAGGCGGCCTATCGGAACCTGGTTCGCTACCTGGCAGCGGAACCCTTTATCACTCGTCCCACGCAGCGCTACGATTGCTCGGTGCCGCGACATGAGTCGGCCCGTGTCGAAGAGGCGAAACGGACGGTGCAGATCCCGCGTCTGATGCGAGCTTACTTGACGCTGGGAGCCCGCATCTGCGGGGAGCCGGCGTTGGACCGCGAGTTCAAGACCATCGATTTCCTGACCTTGCTCGATCTGCGCAGCCTGGGGCCTCGGGCCATGCAGAAGTTTCTCGGATAGGTTCCAAGCCGGCGAATCGGATACGTTTTGCCGCGGGCTGCTGGCTTGTCATTGTCGCTCCGCTGAGCTTGAAATGGCGAATGGAGTTTCTAAACCGGCACGCGCGTCTGGTCCTGCGGCTGCTTTGGCTGGCGGGGATTTTCGTTTTTGCCGGCATTGACCATTTTCTCAAAGGGGGAAAGCGCTGGTCGTCGCGCCAGCGCTCGCTTTGGCAGCAGCGCTGGAGCGGGCGTCTGCTTCGCGGTCTCGGATTCGAGGTGACTGTGCGCGGCGCGGTTCCGGAAAGAGGCTTCATCGCCCCGAACCACCTCAGCTATATGGACATCGTGGTGCTTGCTTCGGTGACGCCTCAAGTCTTTCTATCCAAGAGCGAAGTTGGCGATTGGCCGGTGGTCGGCTATTTCACGCGAATCGCCGGCACGCTTTTCATCGATCGAGCTCGCCGTGCGGACGTGGCGAACAAGGAACAGAGCTTCGCTCGCGTGATCGAGGCGGACCTTTGCATGACGTTTTTTCTGGAAGGCACCTCCACTGATGGGCGGACGGTGCTGCCGTTTCGATCCTCGCTGCTCGATCCGGTGGTGCGAAATCGATGGCCGATCACGCCAGCGTATTTGAAATATGAATGCGAGGGAGGGGACCCCGCAAACGATGTGTGCTGGTGGGGAGATATGGGCTTTGGCGAACACCTGCTGCGCTTGTGCAAGGTCAGACGGGTGAAGGCCGAAATCGTCTTCGGCGAGAAGCGGGAGCCTGGAGACGATCGCAAGCAGCTTGCTCTGGACCTATTCGCGGACGTGCAGGGATTGTCGGAGCGGGCGATGAAGCGTGAAGCGACGGAGGCGCCTTCTGTCGCTCAGTAGCCGGTGGCCAGGTGGCGCAGCGTTTCTTCCGCTTGCAGGCGCTTCTGCCCAGCCGCGACTGCCATCACTTTCGCGAGCGTCGACTGTATTTGCTCTTTCGGTACGCCAGCGGTTTTGCAGCGCTTCAGGTAGTAGGCGGTGCAAGGTTGACAGTTCATTGCCATGGCTGCGGCCAGGCCGACGAGGAGCTCGGTGCGGGAGTCGAGCACGCCATCGTCGATGGTGGTTTCGTAGAAGCGATCGTACGCTTCCTGTTGCTTTTGATTGAGTTTCATGGGGACCATGATCCTGAAAAACCCAGCTCGATCAGGCAAAGGAAAATCGCCGTCGAGGAGCTGGGTTTCGTTTTGGCGCAGCGTAGCCGAGCGTGTTGAACTCGGCCGGCGAACAGCGAAAGCGACCGCGATTAATCCGCGTCGCTTCGCGGTGTCTCGTCGTTCTCGCCGCTTGAGTCTGCTGCGTCGACTTCCGTCTCGGGTTCGTCCTCTAGAAGAGAATCCAAGCTTTGCGGCACATTCGAGAAGAGGTAGCTTGCGACTTCGAATGCGGTCTCGTCCATGTATTCATTGATCGGATCGCTCCCGTCGCTGGACTCGATCTTGATGATGACCGGACCCGCCGGCGTTTCCACCTCCTCCTGGGTCTCGGTCACGGTCTCGCCGTTCTCGTTTTCCGTCTCGACTTCCTTGGTCGTTTTGACTTCGGGGCGGCGCCCGATGGAGATCGAATAGCTCTTCTCGTCATCCATGGTGATTTCGAAGGAGGCGCTGTTTGCCGCGGCGTCGGACACTACGTCGGAGTCGAGCTCCGCCAGTTGGGTGAAGCTGACGTTTGCGAAGCGATTGAGAGCGCGGGTGATGGCCCCTTGGTCAAGGCGCTTGCCTTCCGGCAGGGAATCATCGGTAGTCCAGTCGGCTTCCGCGGAATCACGCGCTACGGACAAGGACTCGCCGTTTGGCAACTCGATACGTGCGGAGCGAATGGCGTCTCGATCGATCGTCAGCAGCGATTTGTCGAGCCACGAAAGGGGGTCGCTGTTGAGGGAGAACTGGTCGTCAGCGATGAAGGCCAGATCCTCGTCGCCGTATTTGACGATCTGCTTGCCGGTGTCGGTTTCTCGTCCCAGCTTCACGGATACAAGCACGGATCCATTCTCATCCTTGAATGCGACGGACTTGGAGCCGAAACCAAGCTCGGCGATGCGCTCCGGCTTGCGACTGGCGATGCGTTCGAGGCGTGCGTCGGTGAGACGAGTCACGAAACGTCCCAGGGTGTCCATGTTCACCGGCAGCGAATGGAGATCCGGCATGATCCAGCTCGATTCCTTGGAGCTCATCACGAGTTCGAACTGATTGTCGTCGGCTTTGATTTCAATGCTCTTGGTTTTGGGAAGCGTATCGAGGTCGACCAGGCCTTGCCCGATGCGAGGGTCCTCCGGCATGGAGGTGTCCCCGTTTTTAACGAAGTAGGTGACGATGGCAAGAATCGCCAGCACGCAGGTGGAAAGGGAGAGTTTCTTGAGATTCATCGTATTTGAAATTTGGATGTTTTCTCTGCGGAGGAGGGATTAGCCTTTGCGGGAGCGGAAGAAGTAGAGTCCGAAAAGGGCGAGAGCGATGGGGGCCCAAAGCAGATTGATGGCTCCGACCACGTTGCCCAGGGTTTCTATGCCTTGGCGAAGATCGCGGCGGATCAATCGGCGCTCCGCTTTGGCGGCCGCTTGGCGCTCCTTGAACTCGTCGATGGCTTCCTGCATTTCCGGAGTGGCGTAGATCACGCCTGTATCCGTTTGCTCGGATACAAGTTGGCTGAGCTTGGAGTTGATTTCCTCGATCTCGGCCTCCACGGCTTCCAGCTTGGCCTGATAGGCCTTTTGAGCTTCCGCCTCCATGGCTTGCACCACGTCGAAACTGCGATCCTTGTCGCCTTTGCCTCGCAGACCGATCAGGTCGCGGCTACCGCCTAGGTATTCGATGAAGTTGGCGGCCAGACCGAGATTGTCGTTCATCTTCTGGATCTGCTGCATGCCTAGGAAGTTGACCTTCTGGATGGAGAAGCGGTCAAGCAGCCAATCGGTATCGCCGATGACGAAGACGTTGATGGAACCCTCTTGCAGCTGGTCGGTCTGCTTTGCGTCTTCGCTCTCTTCGGCGGAGTCTTGCTCCTCGGCGCTTGGCGGACCGCCGGGAAACGCGGTCTTCGCGGGTCCGCGAAGCAACCCGGCGACGGCCACGGCTCGCTCGAGCGAGGTGGCGTTTTCCCATAGGGCGTTGCCTTGCTGGAACTGAAGCATCATTCCCTCTACGGTGGCAGCTTCGTCGGTTGTGGTAAGCACGGGCTCCCATTCGGTGGTAGCGTCTTCGCGGTGTATCAGCGGAGCGGATTCCAGGGTGAGCACGCCTTCGAGTTCGGAAGAGGGGAGTAGCTCGCGATTTGTGTATTCGTCCTGGAATACAATCCAAGCGGGTTGCACGAAGTTAGCTTGGGCGATGGAATTGTTCGGCTCGATCAGTACCTTGCGTCGATCGTACTCGATGCCCCATGCGTCGAGCAGCTTAGGCAGATCGCTGGAGGTGTCCTGGTTCATCTGTCCGCCCATCATTTGCATTTGGCGGCTCTGTTCCTTCTCTTGGATTGAGGATGGGTCCACCGCTAGGAAGATCGGCTTGCCGGTGAGGGCGAACTGGTCGATGGCGTACTGCAGCTCTTCGTTCAGGTTTTTCGGGTGTACGATGGCGAGCATATCGATGTCGCTGGGCAGCTCGGTGGCGGTCGGTTCGATGGATTCGAACGCGAACTGGGACTCTAGCTGAGTGATGAAGAACTGATCCTCCTGCTGCTGGGGTTGACCTGGCATGGTTGGGTAGGGGGGAGCGATCAGTGGAAGTGTAGTGATCAGCCCGATACGCGGTTTAGTGAGCAGCTGAGTTTCGTAGATGGTGCGCGAGATGTCGTATTCGAGAAAGTTCTCGCGATTCCAATTGAAGAAGGGATGCGTCTTTTCGGTGTCGCCCTGCGCCACGACCATGCCGAGGAATACGCGGTCGCCGGTGGCGATCTCCTGTCCGTGCAAGCCGGCCGCGATGGCGCGTTCCTCTTCTTCGGTGTCTGGTTTCGGGTCGATGACGTTGAGTGTGACGAGGCCGCCTGACGCCCGCTCGTACTGCTCGAGCATTTGCTCGACGCGGTCGGCGAAGGTCTTGAACCAGGCGGGTAGCTCTTCCACGGAGCGTGAGCTGTAGAAGTCGACGGTGACCGGCTCTTCGATTTTATCCAGCATGGACTTGGTGCTGTCGGAGAGCGTGTAGATGTTCTCTTCGGTCAGATCGAATCGTAGTGGAATGGATGATACGATATAGTGGAGAAAAATGAAATTCGCGAGGATGAGAAGCGACGCGACGAGTTTTCGTGACAGTTTCATTTTAAGAAAGGGTTAAGGCCTTGGGGATGGAGTCTATAGGTCTGGCTCTAGCGTTCGATGGCGATGATGTTGATACCGAGGCAAGCGATGGTGAGCGTAATGTAGAACGAGAGGGCGCTGATATCGATCAGCCCCTTGGCCATGCTTTGAAAATGCTGCTCGAAACTCATGAGCCTAAGGAAGTCGTGCATGCCCACGGGGATGGCGTCGCCTAGGAAACGAGCCAACCAATCAGAGCCCGCTAGCGTGGCGAACAAGCAGATCATAACGCTGATCACGAATGCGATGACTTGGTTCTTTGTCATCGCGGAGCAGACCGAGGTGATGGCGAGGAAAGCCGATGCGGTCAGGATCCCGCCGATGTATCCGGAAAAAATGACACCCCAATCGGGGTTGCCGAGGTAGCCGGTGGTGATGGCGAGCGAGAAGGTGAGGGCCAGTCCGATGCAGATGAAGCAAAGCGCTGCCAGATACTTCGCCAGAACTGCGGTGCGTGGCGAGATGGGCAAGGTGAAGAGCAATTCGATGCTGCCGGACCGCTTTTCCTCCGACCAGAGGCGCATGCCGGTGGCGGGGATGAAGACGATCAGGATCCATGGCAGGGTGCTGAAGATGGAGTCCAGCGTGGCCTGGTTGTTTCGGTAGTAGCCGGTGTAGAGGGCGAGACCGATCACCATCAGATGGAAGACCGCCAGTATGACGTAGCCCACGGGTGAACGGAAATAGCCGAGGAATTCCTTTTTGAAGATGGGGAGAATGTGATTCATGCGAAAATCGGATAATGTATGCTGTAGTTGGCGTTTGGATTCGCGACAACGGCGGCTCTTGCCTTAGGCGAGCACGTTCTTGTTGGTGAGCTCGCGAAACACTTCGTCGATGGTCGCTCCCGGCTTGCGGGCCTTGAACTGCTCTGGCGTCTCGTCGACCAGCACTTTGCCCTGGTCGATGATGATGACCCGGTTGCAGATCGCTTCGACCTCTTCCAGAATGTGGGTGGAGAGCACGATGGCCTTGTCGGCCGCCATGGCCTTGATGAGCTTGCGCACCTCGTGCTTCTGGTTGGGATCGAGGCCGTCGGTCGGCTCGTCGAGGATGAGCACTTCCGGGTCGTGGATGATGGCCTGGGCCACGCCCACGCGCTGCCGGTAGCCTTTGGAAAGCGTTTCGATGGTGCGGAACTTCACCGAATCGAGGTGGCACTTCACGATCACGTCGGCCAGACGGTTCGCGATTTCCTCCTTGTCTCTGAAGCCGCGGGCCTCGGCGACGTAGGTGAGGAACTCCACCACGGTCATTTCCGGGTAGGCAGCGCTGCTTTCGGGCAGGTAGCCGATGCGTTTCTTGACCTCGATAGGGTTCTTCGCGACGTCGTATCCGCAGACTGAGGCGGTGCCCGAAGTCGGGGACAGGAAGCCGGTGATCATTTTCATGGTCGTCGACTTTCCGGCGCCATTGGGACCGAGGAATCCGAGGATGTCGCCTTTGTTGATGGTGAAGGAGACGCTGTCGACTGCTCGCAGCGCTCCATAGTCCTTAACGAGCTTATCTACTGTAACCATGGGATTTTCAGTGATTTTTTTCGGAAACGGAAAAGGGCATGGGTTGATCGCGGCCAAGGGCTCGCGAATGAGCAAGGGCAAGGCGTTTAGAAGACCGCGTGAACAATTTCAAGTTTCCGATAAACATTCGAGGGGTGTTCGCGGCAGGTAGTTGTTTTTCAATGTCGGCTTGGGCACGTGTGGGGTCTAAGGGGGGGGCCGGGCTAGTCGGTATTCGAAACTCGGACACAGGCGAGGAGAAACGGATCGGCTCGCGATGGTTGGGAGGGACGGAAGGCTAATCCAGATCCAGCGTGTCCTGCGTCAGCTCGTCCTCGAGGTCGACGACCTCGGGATCGTCCTTCAAGTGGCGCGGGGGGCCGGCCATGTTCTGGCGCAGATAGACTTCCCGGTCGCTGACGATGCGCTGGCAGATCTTGTGCACGTGCATGCGCAGCCACATGGAGGTGTTGCTGTCGCTGCTGTAGCGGGCCGGACCGTAGGCGTGGATGCGTCCGGTCTGCAGCAGCTGGTCGTTTTGCTCGAACTCCTTGTCGTTGCCCGGCTTGTACACGGCGTAGGCCTTGCCGCCGAACTTGCGGATCACCGAGAAGCTCGGCACGTCGCTGGGCCCGTCGGCGATGTAGATCATGTTTTGAAACGGGATGCGCCGATCCTCCGCGGGCATCTTGGCGTTCACGTCGATGGTTTCGTTCTTGTTGGAGCCTTTGTTGATCTCGAACAGAGCCCGCGTCTTGGTGGTGTTGTCGATCATGGTGCCGATCTGGCTGATGATGTCTTCCGATTCGATGGGGAAGTCCTCCTGGTCGAGGTAGCCGGGCTGAAGCGGATTTTCGATGAACTCGCTGCCCCAGATGCCGTCGACGTAGGGGGCGATGGCGGAGCCGCGGATCATCTCCGCCAGTCCGGTGGAGACGATGTAGTGTTCGAGCTGGATGTCGTGGCGGGCGTATTCGGGTTTGGAGCGAGTGATGGCTCGCAGCTCCTCGAAGAATCCAGGCAGGCCTTCGTAGAACACGATCTCCTTGCCCAGCTTGCGCAGCAGCTTGTTGTTCAGGCCCGGCATGCGGCCCGCCTTGGCGTAGGTGAGGATGTGGTTGAGGTAGACGCTTTCGCCCGAGACGGTGTAGCCGCGTTCCTTGTAGCGAGCGGCCATGGTGTTGACCTCGTTCCAGAAATTGTATTCGTCGACCTCGAACCTTTCGAAAATCGGCTGCTGCATGTATCCGGGGATCAGGGTCTTATCAAAATCCCAGATGATCGCGATCTTGTTTTGGGTGGAGAATACTTGGGACATTTGGCGAAAGGGAGCTGATCGGTCGAAGGGGCCGATTCGGGTTGGCTGTTTGAAGGATAAAGCTCGGCAAAACGCAAACGGATAGCTGGCGCTGCGGCGGTTTTCTCGCGATAGCTTGCCAAGCAAGAGAGATATGCTATCGGATGGTCCCCTTTTTCAACCAATCGGCGTACAAGCCGCCCGTCATTTGCAGTTTATGGCCATCAAGCTTCCAGAAATTTCTCCCTTCAAGGCGCGGGTCGAAGAGATCGACCGGATGATGAACGCCCCGGATTTCTACAGCGACGCTCGACGCTCCGCGACGCTCGCTCGCGAGCACATGAAGCTGCGTCAGCTCCTCGACAACTATGCCGCCCTCGAGAAGGCGAAGAAGCAGTTGGCCGAAAACGAGGAGATGCTGGAGGATCCAAACGGCGATGACGAGCTGCGCGAGCTGGCGGAGCTGGAGATTCCCGAGCTGGGCGACAAGATCGAAGCGTTGGAAAAGAAGATCCTCGCCGCCATGATTCCTCCCGACGAAACGGACTCGCGCAATACCATTATGGAAATCCGAGCCGGCGCGGGCGGCGACGAGGCGTCCCTCTTCGCCGCGGATCTCTACCGCATGTATTCTCGCCTGGCGGAGCGGCGCGGCTGGCGGGTGGAGCAGATGAGCGCCAGCGAAAGCGGCATCGACGGCTTCAAGGAAGTGGTTTTTTCCATCAGCGGCGAGGACGTCTACAAGGCCCTCAAGCTGGAGAGCGGGGTGCATCGCGTGCAGCGGGTGCCGGAAACGGAGTCTCAGGGCCGCATCCATACCTCGACTGTCACTGTCGCGGTGCTGCCGGAAGCGGAGGAAGTGGATGTGCAGATCAACCCGAACGATCTGGAAATCACCGCCACGCGGGCCAGCGGGGCGGGCGGACAGCACGTCAACACTACCGACTCCGCCATCAACATCGTGCACAAGCCTACCGGCATCACGGTCTATTGCGCCGATGAACGCTCTCAGATCAAGAACCGGGCCAAGGCCATGAAGGTCCTCTACGCCCGCATCCTCCAGGTGAAGCAGGACGAAGAGCGGGCCAAGTACGCCGAAAACCGCAAGAAGCAGGTCGGCACCGGCGATCGCAGCGAACGCATCCGCACCTATAATTTCCCGCAAAGCCGCCTCACGGACCATCGAATCGGCCTGACCATCCACAGCTTGACCGCGGTGATGGAAGGCGAGCTCGATGAGGTGCTCGAAGCGCTGCAAGCCGAGGATCAGCGCCTCAAGATCGAGGCCTTGATGACCAGCACCAAGTCCTAGAGACGCCCGCCAATCGGAAAAACGGTATGGCCGAGATGCTCACAGTGCTGGAAGTGATCCAGCGAAGCAGCGCCTTTCTGGAGGGCAAAGGGGTGGAAAGCCCGCGCCTCAACGCCGAATGGCTCATCGCCTCGGCTCTGGGAATGGATCGCATGAAGCTCTACATGCAGTTCGACCGACCGCTGCGCGAGCGGGAGCTGGCCGATATGCGCTCGCTGGTGGCCAGGCGAGCCAAGCGCGAGCCTTTGCAGTACATCCTAGGCTCCACGCCGTTCCACGAGCTTGACCTCAAGGTGGACGCTCGGGCTCTCATCCCGCGTCCCGAAACGGAGCAGCTGGTGGAAAAGATCGTCGATTTCGTGGGCGGAAGCGACCATCCGCTGCGTATCCTCGATCTGGGCACAGGTACCGGAGCGATCGCCCTGGCGTTGGCCTACTCCCTGCCGCACGCTGAGATTCTGGCGGTCGACGAGAGCGCCGAAGCCTTGCAGCTGGCTGAGGAGAACGCCTTGCGAAACGGTTTGCAGAATCGAGTCCGCTTTTTGCAGAGCGATTGGTTCGAAGCGATCCCGATCGAGCTGCGCTTCGAGCTGATCGTTTCCAATCCCCCCTACCTGACGCTAGAGGAGCTGCATAGCGCCCAGCCCGAGGTGAAGGACCACGAACCGCGCGCCGCCCTGGTGGCGGACGACGCTGGTCTGGCCGACCTGCGCCTCATCGTGCAGGGAGCCGGGGAACGCCTCGCCGGCCCCGGAAGCAGCTTGTGGATGGAGACCGGCATCGCCCATCGGGAAGCGCTTAGCGAACTGTGCTTGGCCAGCGGCTTTTTGGCGGTCGAAGGGCTGGATGACTGGAGCGGACGCCCTCGTTTCATCAAAGCGATTAAGTAGTTGCTGGTAGGCGCGGCGCGTGCTTGCTGATGTTGCCGACTCCTGCTTGCAAAGCCTACGCGCGTGAGTACCTATGCGTAGTCCGTATTGGGATAAATATGTAGACATCGCGAGGCTGGTGGGTATGAATCGGACTACCTTAACACTTGCTTAAGGCGTGCCTGTCGAAGCCTTCCTCTGCGTGCGAACGTCGTGTTCCCAGGGGCGAGATTTGGTCGGGTCGTCCAACCAATTTCCGTGTCCACACTCTTGAATAGCCAGAATAGTAAACGCAGCCGTTCCGCTGCCGCCCGCGACCTCATGTCCCGGTCGTTCCCTATTGTCGAGGGAAACGAGCCGCGCTCGTGGGAGGAACTGGAGGAGCGCATCCAATCGATCTGCGGAGCGGAAAGCGCCGCGATCTGTCTGCTCCCGGACTTCGTTCGGTCGGAGTCGGTGTCTTCCCTCGGGAAGACTGCGATCACGCAAATGGAGCGCGATTCCTTGCTGATCGAGGTCTCGGTCGGCTATCGGGTTCGGCTGGCCATTCATTTGACGCGTGGCGCGGAGGCTGCGGCCTGGCCTCCGGTCGGCCAATATGACGCCATCGCGAGCTGGGCTCGCCGCATTCACGCCAGCGTGGTGAGCGACCGGCTGGTTTCCCTGATGTCGCTGAAAGCCTCCAGTCAAGTCGCCTGGCTCTACCTCAACGACGCGGGGGAAATCGAGTCCGCCTCCTCCAGCGCCAAACGCTTCTGCCAGCGCTTCTGCTCGGCAAGCTGTCATGAGAACACCTACCTGCCGGCATCCTTGAGCCGATACATCGACGAGTTGCTGAGAATGCAGCTGCTGGAGAATCCGTCGCTTCTGGACAACGAAGGCATCACCTTTTCCTGTTCGGTGAACGCTGAGATCGTGCACTGCCTGCTGCGCCGCGTGGCAGGCGACAGTTTTCTGCTCTCGCTTTCAGTCGACGAGGACTGACGTTTTCGATCAGCAATCCGACGGATTCCAGGGAGGGCGGGTCGACGCGCGTGTGGCCGGCGGGTGAATCGCGCCGCGGGCACCGTGATTCAGTCCTGCCACCTAAACCGTTCTCCCCAAGTTCAGGTCTAGATTTATCGATAAAACTGGGCTTGAGGTTTCGCGTTGCGGGTATTGGATGAGAGCATTCGCCGTGTTTGGCGACCTTACCCTCGATTTCTATGAAACCCTGCGTTGCCCTGCTTATCTGCATCCTCACCGCCCTTGCGGCGAACGCTCAGGCCGAGCTGAAACTCGCCAGTCCTTTCGGGGATCACATGGTTCTTCAGCGCGGTCGCTCGATTCCCGTCTGGGGCTGGGCCCTTCCGGAGCAGAGGGTAGAGGTGGCGTTTGCGGCGATTCGAGCCGAGACCCGAGCCGATCGCCAGGGGAGCTGGAGCATTGATTTGCCAGCTCTCGAGGCCTCTTCCGAACCAAGGCACCTCACGGTCTCGATCCCGGCTACGGGAGAGTCGATACGGATTTCCGACGTCTTGGTGGGCGAGGTTTGGCTTTGCGGCGGGCAGTCCAACATGGAGCGTCAGCTAGGTCCGCGCGAGGGGCAGAAGGAGATCGTGGGGTGGCGCTCCGAAGCGGCGAGCGCCGATCTGCCTTTGATCCGAGAGCTCTATGTCGAGCAGAGTCTCTCCCTGGCGCCGAGGAAGCAAGTCGAAGCGCGCTGGCGCGTCTGCGCACCGGAAACGGTCAAGGATTTCACTGCGGTCGGTTTCTTTTTCGCCCGCTCCTTGAGCGAAAGCGCCTTGGCCGGCGTCCCGATCGGCATCATCCACAGCTCCTGGGGAGGCACTCCTGCTGAAGCTTGGACCAGTCGCGAAGGATTGCAGGGATTTGCGTCGATGCGCAGCGATTTGGACTTGATCGACTTGCGAGCCAGAGATCCCGAAGCAGCCGCTCGGCGCTACGAGGCGCAGCTCGAGGCTTGGTTCGAAACCATCGATCCCTCCGCTCCCGGCGCGAAGCGGGCGAGCTTGGATTTGGAAGACGATACTTGGGAGGCGATAAGGCTGCCTGTGATGTGGGAGAACGCTGGCCATGAGGGGTACGATGGGGTCGCATGGATGCGCAAGCGGTTCCATGTGCCGCCCAGTTGGCTTGGCCAGCCTTTGACGCTGCGACTGGGGGCGATCGACGATTTGGATACGACTTTCCTAAATGGGAAAAAGCTCGGCACCACCAGCGGATGGACGACCGAACGCGTTTACGAAATCCCCTCCGAGCTGGTCCGGGCAGGGGAGAATGTAGTCGCCATTCGGATACTGGATACCGGAGGAGGTGGAGGCGTCTGGAACGAGTCGCTGCCTTTGGAGATCGGTCCCTCGAGCGGCGAGTATGATGCCGTGTCGCTGGCAGGAGAGTGGAGAGTCCGCTTTGGTCCGCCGCTCGATTGGAGCGTCCCGCCGCCGATGGATGTGGCGGAAAGCCCTTCGGCGCCGACCGCGCTTTTCAACGCCATGATCGCTCCGCTGGTTCCGTACGCCATGCGCGGCTGCGTTTTCTATCAGGGCGAAGCCAACGCAGGCCGGGCCGAGCAGTACGCGCGATTGCTGCCAGCTTTGATCGAGGATTGGCGGAGTCGCTGGGGCCAGGGATCGTTTCCGTTTCTGTACGTTCAGATCGCGCCCTTCAGCGGCATGCCGCCGGAGATCAGGGAGGCCCAACTGCAGGCTTTGAAGGGCACGAGCAATACCGCCATGGCGGTCACTATCGACGTCGGAGACGCGCGCGATATCCACCCGGCCCTCAAAAAGCCGGTGGGCGAGAGATTGGCCCTCGCGGCCCGAGCCTTGGCCTATGGGGAAGGCGTCGAATACTCTGGACCGCTTTTCGAGCAGTGCCGCCTTCAAGGGACGAGCGTCGCGGTGGAGTTCAGCCGTCTTGGCGGCGGTCTTGTCGCTCCCGACGGAGAGCTGATAGGATTTGAGATTGCGGACGGGGCGGGAGCGTTTCGCCCGGCGGTCGCCAGAATCGTGGGCGATCAGGTACTGGTTTCCCATCCGGCTATCGCAGCGCCGAAATCGGTCCGCTACGCCTGGGCGAACGTGGCCCGAGGAAACCTCTACAACAAAGCCGGACTACCTGCTTCGCCTTTTCGCTGCGCGGTGGAATAGGTTCTCAAGGCGAGACCGATCCCGAAAACGAAAAAGACCGCGCGAGGGCGGTCTTTTTTTCAAATGGTGCCCAGGACAGGAGTCGAACCTGCACATCTCTCGATACTAGAGCCTAAATCTAGCGCGTCTGCCAATTCCGCCACCTGGGCAGTGTGGAAGGGGGTGAAAAAGACGCGCATCCAGCGGGAAATCAACTCTAATTTTTCCCGCCTATCGGCTTTGTCCGAAGTAGGTGGTTCTCCCGATATTAGTGTTGATCCAGATATTCAGTTCTCACAGAACCGACAGTCCCAGCCGCTGTCTTGGGTGGTCCCGGCGATTTTTCCCTCGCTAAGACGGCGCGTCGCGACCCTTTGTTTGATTCCGTTGCTTTGCCACATGCGTTTTTTTCGCCTTTTCATCATCAGCTCCCTCCTTTTCGCGTCTTCGGTGTCGGCCCAGTTCCAGTCTCTGGCTCCGGAGGCCTTGATGCCGGGCTTGCGGGAAGTGATCGATGTCGCTCTCAAAGAGTCGGAGGACATGCAGCTTCGGGAGTTGAGCGAAGGCATCGTCAAGGGGCGGCGCATCGCCTCCAGCTCTGCAGTGCTGCCGAGCTTCACCACGAATTTTTCGCTGCGGCAGGAGGAGGATCAGGGCGTGCGCAAGGAGCTGGGCTTTCAGGAGCGGGCGGTTTATAACATTCGCTTTCGCCAGCCGCTCTATCACTGGGGGGCGAAGCAGGCGGAGAAGCAGATTGGAAAAACCACCTACCAGGCGGAGCTGCTCAGCACGGAGTACGCGAAGCAGCAGCTGGTGCGGGAAATCAGGCGGGGCTACATGAACCTGGTGGTGCAGCGACAGGAGCTGGAGATGCGTCGCCAGGCCTTGGAGCTGACGAAGCAGGAACTGACGTTTCTGCGCGAGCAGAAGGAGGCGGGAACCGCCAGCTCGGCTCAGGTCGGTTCGAAGGAGCTGGATCTGGAGCGGGCAGAACTGGTTTATCTGAGGGAGTCCTACCAATGGGACGACCAGATTTCGCGCTTCGCCACTTTGGTGGGAATGGAGCCGGAGCGCATCGAATCGCTGCTTATCGAAGAGATCCCGGAAATCGAAGCGGTAGAAACGGAGATGGTGCAAGCCTTGACTTCTCAGTTCGATGCCGCGGTGGCGGCCGATGAGACGGTTCGCAGAAGCGCCTTGGACATCGAGGTGGCGGAGAAGCGGCTCAAGATCGAAAGGACCTCGCTCAAACCGAAGATCGATGTGGAGCTAGGCATGTCGTCCAACGCGCTCGACTCCGATGGTACCCGCCGCGAGCAGGAGTACGTTTTTTTCGGCCTATCGGTAGGTTGGAATATCTTCGATGGCTTTCGCACCAAGGGGGATAAGATGGCTCGTTCCTACGAGCTCTCGCGGGCGGAGTATCAGCTCAATAGCCGGGTGCGCTCGCTGCTGCTCGGCTACGAAAAGCAGTTGCGCGAGGTGGAGCTCGCTCGACGGGCCCTCGAGATCGAAGAGCGCGTCCTGACCATGAACGAAGGGTTCCTGAAGCGACTGGTGGAGGAGATCGAGCGAAAGAACGCCTCCCAATCCGAATACGACGAATTCGAACAGAAGTACCTTGCGGCTAAGATCCGGGCCCAGCGGGCGCGCGCCACTTATCTGGATACGCTCGGCTACTTGCTTATGCAGCTCAAGGTCGACTCGATTTCCGAACGATGAAAGGGACTCCCGATAGCCCTGAAGACGACACTTTAAGATGAAGACAGGTTTGCTAGTTAAGATTTTCGTAGCCTTGGCGGTGATCGCGGGAGGAAGCATTTATTTCGTCTCCTCGCTGAAGCCCACTGCGGTGGTATCGACCGCTCGTCGCAGCGTGGCGGTGCGCTCGGTCCCTGGCACCGTTCAGGTGGTCGCGGCCAAGGAGATGTTCGTGCGCAACGAGCTTGGCGGGCGCGTGGTGGAGTCTCGCCTCGATCTCGGCAAGGAGGTTGCGGAAGGGGATCTGCTCGTCGCCATGGACTTGGGCGACCTGGAGATCGGCATCGAGAAAGTGAAGATCGAGATCGAGGCAGCCAAGCTTTCGGTGGAGCAGGGCTCCACCAAGCAGTTCGACTTGGTGAGCGCTCAGGAGCGCTTGACCGAGGCCAAGCGGAGATTCGACATCGGTGGGGCCAGTCAATCGGAGCTGGATCGTCGCGAGCGGGAAATCCAAGGCATCGAGCAAGCGATCGACGCCGAGATGAGCGCAAAGGAAGTGCGTTTGGCCCAGTTGGAAAACGAGCTGAAGCTCCTCGAGCGAAACCGTGAAAAGATGTTTATCCGGGCTCCGATCGATGGCGTGATCTCCGAAGTGTATGCGTTTCGTGGGGACCTGCTGCGCGGAGGCGAGCAGATCGCCCGTCTGATCTCGCTCGATCGCATCGTGGAAGTGCGGGTGAGCGAAGAGAATTTCGCAGGGGTCGAGGTCGGCCAGATCGCTCGTGTGAAGTTTCTTGGATACAGCGACCAAACCTTCGACGGAACCGTTTCGAAAACCTTGCCCGTGGCCGATCCGGAAACGCAGCGCTACACGGTGCATCTGGATCTGGACATCGATCGGGAGCGCCTCTTTCCAGGGTTGACCGGAGAGGCGACCATCACGCTCGACGAGCGGGAAGACGCCTTGATCATTCCCGGTTCCGCGATCCTAGGCGACCGCGTGTTTCTGGTGGAGGATGGCGTGGTCGAGATGCGCGAGATCGAGAAAGGCTTCGGCAGCATGACCAACGTGGAGATCCGCTCTGGCTTGGAGGCGGGCGATCAAGTGATCGTGGAGGAGCTGGAGCTCTTCAAGGTCGGTGACAAGGTAAAGACCGAGGAAAAGACCTTTTAGCCGATCGTGGCATAGCGGGGCGCGAGGCGAGCTCGGAACCGAGCCGGACCACCCGTGCTCAGTTCCGTTTGCGGCTTCTATTGGGAGGTGATTTCCGCGATAGCGGCTCGCACCGCTGGCAAGTCTTCCCGGTGGGTGACCCCTAGCCAGCGAGCGCTGCAGGGCAGCACCACAGCTCGGGCTTGGCCGGTTTTGATCAGGCTGTCCACTGCGGCGGGCAGATAGAACTCCGACTTCGCTTCGCTGCCGCGAGCTTTGAGGAAATCGGCGAACAGCTGTTCCAGCTTCTTGGCCCAGCCAGCGGGGAAGCCCCAGCAGTTGAGGGAAACGAGCGTGTCGGGAGGCAGTGTGACCGTTTCGCCTCGAGCGTTTTTCGCACGAATTTCCGTGGCCGAAGCTGCGGCGATATCGGTGTGTTCCTCGATGGAAACGAGTTCCGCATTTTCGTTGGTGGCGCATACGCCACGCGAAACGGAACCATGCTCCGAAAGCGTATTGCTCAGCTGGTAGCCTACCAGGGCGTAGGTTTCGCCAGCGGACTGGTTCGCCGCGTCGGAGAGAAAATGGGCCAGTTCGCGAAAGGCGGCGGCGCCATAGAAGTCGTCCGCGTTGATAACCGCGAAGGGAGCGTCGAGGTGCTCGCGAGCCGCGTAGACGGCGTGCCCGGTGCCCCATGGCTTGCTGCGCTGTCCGCCGTGGGGGACTTCGATGGGAGTGTCGGTCGTCTCCTGGAACGCGTAGGCGATCTGGAGCTGGTCGCGGTATTTGGCTTCGGTCAAGGCTCGGAATTCGGTTTCCATTTCCTTGCGGATCACGAAGACCACCTTCTCGAAACCAGCCGCCGCGGCATCGCGAACGGAGTAGTCGAGGATCCACTCTCCCTTTGGACCCACCGGTTCCATTTGCTTCAAGCCGCCGAAACGGCTTCCCATGCCTGCTGCGAGAACGAGCAACGTCGGTTTCATGGGGCGGAAGCGTCTGGTGCAGAGACGCTTCTGGCAACAGGGAATTTCGCAAAAAGGAGGCGTGAGGTGAGGGGTGGGCCGCTCCAGACGAAAGATGATCCCCAAAAAAAACGCGACCCGTTTCCGAGTCGCGTTTCTGCAAAGTGAGGCCGTCTCGCAGGATCAGCCTTTTTCGTTGAAAACGAAGGGGACGATCACGGATGAGGAAACCTCTTCGCCGTCGCGTACGGCTGGTTTGAAGGTCCAGCTTTTAGCCGCTTCGATGGTCGGCTGCACCAGTTCGTCGTGCGAGGACTTGGTGCTGGAAGCGTTGACCACGCGTCCTTGGGCGTCGAGGTCCAGGCGCACCTTCACGTAGCCCATCACGCCGTTCAGCTGCTCCGGAAGCTTAGGGGAAACGGAGCGCTTCACCACTGGCATGCTGTCGACAGGCAGATCCGCCATCAGGAGGCCGCCGTTGAGGCTGAACGGTTGAACCACCTTGGAAGCGATGGCCTGGCCGTTTTCGACGGCTGGCTTGAATTTCCACTGCAGGGCCGCTGCGGTGGCCGCGGCGCTGAGGGCCTCGTTGCTCGACTCGAGAACTTCCACATCGGCGACGTAGCCGTTTTCGTCCACGGTGAGCTTTAGCTTCGCTTCGCCGCGCTCGCTGCGCAGCTCGCGGGGAAGCTCGGGACTGACTTGGCGAATCGCTACCGGAGCCTTGTCGAGGCTGGAGGAGTCCTTTGCCTTGGCCACGATGTCACGTGTGCCTTTGCCTTCGAAGTGGAAAGGGATGATGATCTGCGAGGCGATGGCCTGGCCGGCCTTGACGGCTGGCTTGAAGGACCACTGCTCGAGAGCCGCGGCGGCGGCTGGTTCCAGCTCGCTGTGCGTGGAGCTCTTGACCTGCACGGATTCGACCTTGCCGGAGGCGTTCACGCTGGCTTGCAGCACCACTTCTCCGGTGATAGCGCGAAGCTCGTCGCCCAACTCCGGACTTACGGAGTTCTTGACCGAAGGGTGCTTGTCCTCGGGAGTGGCCTTTTCCGCCAGAACGATGGACCCGTGGTTAAAGGAGAACGGTTGGATGGCCTTGGAGGCGATCGGCTGACCGTCTTCCATGGCGGGGGTGAACACCCATTCCTGGATAGCGGAAAGGGAGGCCTGATCGAGAGCGCTGTTGGTCGATTCCGCGACCTGAGCGTCGGTGACGAAGCCGTACTCGTTGATCTCGACCAGAAGTCGAACTTCGCCCGAGGCGTCGCGAAGAGCGCTGCTGAGATGAGGCGCTACGGTTTTCTTTGGCGTGGGAACGGTTTGGCCGGCGGAGGCGAGCATCGGTAGAGCGAGCGCGGCGACCAGTGAGATGATTCCCAGTTTTGCGGAGTGAGTTGAGCTTTTCATATGATGTTAGTGCCCGCTGGAGATCGGTGCCTTGCGGGGAGCACTTAACATCCGTCATCCCTCATTTCGAGGCATGCGACCTCCTCAGGAGCCTGAACGCCTTTCCTTAGGCTCGGTTGGGATTTTCGCCTCGCTCGAGCGCTCGCATCGAGCCGCGAGGCTATGGGCCTTAGAGCGAATCGCCGCCCAAAGGCCCGTAGATAAGGGTATCCGCGGGCCATCATGGGGGTTCGCCCGCATCGGAAAGGCGAGGGGGTGAACCCCTTAACCTACCTAGGGGCCGCGAAGCCGACCTGCTGGCGCCAAACGGTAGCGAGCCCTACTGTCTTTTTATCGATTCGGCCGCCACGAGCAGGGAAAGGTAGCGGTCAGGGGCGCCTTCGGCCTGCGATGGAAGGGAGCTCAGATGGCTTTTGAGTTCGGAAAGGTAGCTCTGGTCGCCGGTTTTCGATGCCAGTTTTGATAGATTGCGCAGGTGAACGCTCGCGACTGCGGGGCGGGAGGAATCGATATAGCTGCCGAGAGGGAGTTTGGTGTCCATCCCGCTCACAGCTAGCGTCAATCGATTTTGAGGGTCGAAGCGGGCATCGTTTCGCCAGGCCGCGTCGATGGCTTTGGCGTTTTCAAGATAGACATCTTGCCCGGTGAGCTCCAGCAACGCGAGGCTGGCGGAGATGAGGCGCGCGTAGGCGGCGCTGCTGGCAGGCGAGGCGTCTTGCAGATCGGAATTGGCCAGAGTGGCGTCCGCAGCCCGCCAAGTCGTTTTCAATAGGGAAGCGTAGAGTTCGATGGCTTGCGTCCGAAGCGAGCTTTCATCGGTGGCTGCAGCGGCTGCCGCGAGTCCTTCCACGAGAAGGGCATTGGTGGATACGAACGCGGTTGCTTCCTTGCGAGGAGCTTTCTTCTCCGCCCGGATCGCTTGCAAGGCCTCGCGCGCCGCGTCGAGGCTGGGGGAAAGGGCTGTCGGTTCGGGCGAGTAGGCGATGTTCAGGCCCTGATACAATCCTAGGATGTCGATGTCGGCGCTTAGGTTTCCGCCGGAGGCGAGTCCGAAGGCTCCGAGCTGGTCTGGGCTCAGGTCGCTGATATCGTCGTCTTCGAGCAGGTAGTAGCTGCCCTCGATCATGTCCGGCGTTTCACCGGGAGCGAAGCTGTCGAGGTACTCGTGGGCAAGGCCGTTCTTTTTTTTCAGTTCGCGATCCACGAACATGGCGGTCAGCCTTATCAGGTTTTTGTATTCATCTTTTGGATCGGTTTCGTAAAGTCTCGCGAGGGCGCTGAGCATCAAGGCCTGATCCGCTGCGGACTTTTGGAACAGGGGAAGGCGCCAGGACGGATCGTTGGCGCCGATGAAAAAGCCGCCGGAGATCGGATCGAAGCCGGCTCCCGCGTAGATCGTTTCGATCAAGCTGGCGATTTCCGAGCTTTGGCGATCGGCCGCGGGATCAGGCAGGAGTGGCAGGGCTTGGGTCGCGGATGCGAGGGCCCCGGAAGACAAGGCAGGGGCGTCGGCAGTCGGGACGATGGCGTAGTCTAGCGCTTGGGTCAGATCGATCGTGGCGTCGGTGAGGTCCAAGGTCGCGAGGCTGCTTTCAAGGTGTTGCTTCGCCTGGGAAACGAACTCGTCCCGCTGCGTGTTCCATTTTTCGGATACATTGCGTGCGAGGGTCAGAAAGCCTTGGCTGCCCCAGTCGTCGGTGGGCGGGAAATAGCCGCCGCCCTCGAGGGGGGCGAGGGCGCTGGTGGTCCAGATGCAGACCGGCCATCCGCTCGTCTGAAAGTGTTCGGAGGCCAGGCCCAGCAAAGCTGCTGCCAGCTCGGGGGTTTGCGTGGAGTCGACAAGCACGGGGATGGTGGTTTCGTTCACCAGCTTCGCGATGGTCTGGTTCTGAAAGGTCTCATGGCCCATGGCGTTGGCGAGACTGTTGCCGAAGTGGGCGACGAAGAAGAAGAGGGGCTTGCTCTCCTGTTCTGCTCGGGTCAGCAGATCCTCGGACCAGGGCTGCCAGTTTACGGGATCTCCCTCCCTAAGCTCGATGAAGGAGGTCTGGGCCTGGACGAGGCTTGAGGCGCCAAGGCAGAGGGTAGTGAATGTCAGGATTAGAAAGCGGGTTAGGGTAGTCATTTCTAGGAGCCAGTGAAACGGCTTCGTCGACTTCCCGCAAGGGAACGTTTTTTGCGCGTTTTCATAGGCGTCGGCTTCTGGGCGATGCGGGCAATGCAAAGCTTGATGTTCGGGGGAGCTCTCTCGATAGTCGTCTGCGATCGATCAGTTTATGGAGTCTAAATATTTAGGAAAGCAAGTCAGGCAGCCCATTGACGAACTGGACACCTTCGATGCTCCGAAGGGGGTTTCCGAAGTGACCATGACCTCGGACGAGGTGATGAGCTCCTGTCCCATCACCGGTCAGCCTGACCTCTACACGGTGAGCATCGAGTATGTTCCGCATCGACTCTGCATCGAGAGCAAGAGCCTGAAGCTCTACCTTTGGGGGTTTCGCGAAAAAAGCATGTTCGCTGAGAAGATGACCGCCGAGATTTGCGATCGCGTGGTCGAGGATATCCAACCGAAACGATGTCAAGTCACCTGCGTGCAGAAGGCGCGAGGCGGCATCACTATCCAGACCGTGGCCCGTTTCCCGAACGAGGGACAGAATTCGTAGATCATGGCGTTTCTAGACAAGCTTGAAAAGCGGTTCGGCTCGCTAGCCATTCAGAACCTCACGATCTACATCATCGTCGGCCAAGTGCTGACCTACGCCATGATGGCGTTGAGAAACGACCAGATGGGCATCCTGCAGTACATGGTCTTTCGTTTCGACCTCTTCATGTCGGGCGAGGTGTGGCGCATCCTTTCCTTCATGCTGATCCCGCCGCCGGCCCACTGGATCTGGATCGCTTTCGCATGGATCGTCTTCTACCTGATGGGGACTTCTCTGGAGGCGAAGTGGGGAGCGTTTCGCTACAATCTCTACTTGCTCACCAGCGTGGTGTGCGTGGCTCTGGTAGGGGCGCTGTATCCGCGTCTGCCGATCTCCAACTACTACGTCGCCTATTCGGTCACCTTCGGGTTCGCCTACTTGTATCCAAATTTCGAATTGCGGCTCTACTTCATTCTTCCGGTCAAAATGAAGTGGCTGGGGCTGTTCATCGCTGGTTTGCTGATCTTCGAGTTCTTCTCCTCGCCCGCTCCCATTCGTTGGATGATGATCGGGTCGCTGATCAATTTCCCGCTCTTTTTCGGACTGGATTTCTTTCGCGGGTTGAAGGCGAAGCAGCGCGTCACGGAGATGAAGCAGGCCAAGGAGAAATTCGAGTCGGAGCCTTTCCACACCTGCTCCGTTTGCGGGGCAACCGATGTGAGCCATCCCGAACGCAGCTTTCGCTACACCAAAGACGGCGCGATATGCTCCGAATGCTCCGAGCAGGAGCAGCAGTAGCGATAGAACCTCTCCGCCGGCTCGCGAATGAGCTGGATCAGAGACGATGGCTAGGGAAGTCCCCAAATATTAGAAAATCTGCTTCCTCGGGTTGGAATTAGGATAATTCCCGATATACGTACTCTGGAATATATCCACTGTTGACTAAGGATTGATAGTGGTCCTAAGTAAAAAGCCTGTAAACAGAGTAAGCCTAACTACTAGCTTCGGTGGTCAAGAAAGATTCAGAGATGCATGATGTGCGACGGAAAAGCCTGCGATCGGTTCTCTCGGAGCCGACTTCGAGCTAGCAGAACGAATCCAGCGGAACAAAAGCCTTCTGGAAGCTTCTGAAACCTTCGAGCCCTCCCCTAAGCTAAACCGGAAACCAAATCGTGAATTCAAATCAAATACCCGCTGATAGAGCCAAGAAACTGCATGGCGATGTGCCCGGAGCCGAGCAACTGGACAGGTTGACGCGTCGGGAGAAACAGGTCCTGTTCTGGATCGTTGAAGGCAAGACCAATGGCGACATTGGTCGGATCTTGGAAATCAGTCCACGCACGGTCGAGAAGCACTGCGAGAGCATCTTCCGCAAGCTTGGCATAGAGAATCGCTACTCTGCCATCGTCTGCGCCTTGACCAACCATTGGGATTTGCGGGTGGAGTAGCGGCGACCGGCTGCGGTTGCCGACGATGGGGCAGGATCCAGATTTACTATCGTAGCCGCCGAACCCCAAGTGGCGACGAGAGAAAAGCAAAAGCCGTTCGACCAAAAAATCGAACGGCTTTTCCTGTTTTGAAATGGCTTTTGTTTGTCCGCCCGCTGGGTCGGTCTGCGAGTGGCCGGGGAAGGGCGCTTTAGTTGAGCAGGCGCTCGAAGCGGGACTTCGCCGCGATAGGCAGGGCGGGCTGGGTCCACTCGGCGGGGTCGGGAGAGATGTCGATGACGTCCGCCATGATGCGAAGGGTCTCGCGTAGCTGGATGTCGAAGTCGGGCACGTCCTCTTCTTCCTCTTCCTCCTTGGCTTCGCTCGCTTCGTCCATCGCGTCCGCGATGACCTCGTCGACCGAGCCCTTCACCTCTTGGTCTTCGCTGACGGCGACGTCCGTCTCCTCAGCCACCGCGTCCTCCGCTTCGGACTGGGTGCTCGCCTCCCATTCGGCTTCCTCCTCCGCCCGCTGGGCCTCTTCGCGCAGCACGCTGTCGAGCTTGATCTCTTTGAAGGTGTAGTTCTTCTCGGCCAGCAGGCGTTGCTCGTCCTTCATCTCGTCGAGAAAGGTCTCTTCCTGCTTCATCATGATCTTGCGTTGCTCGAGGTTGAGCGAAATTTCCTTGCGATCCTCCAGCTTGCGGAACCAGTCGAGGCGTCGACGCTGGAAGGCAAACTCCTCCATGGAGTCGATGCGCTCCTTGCTCGCGTTGATGATGCTCTCGAGGAGGTTGGTCTTGAGGGTCATTTCCACGAAGCGAGCGACCGGCTTGATGTAGTCCCAAGCCAGGGCGTTCGGGAGATCGGCTTCGCCCACGGCGGTGACTTCTTCCACCGATTCGAGCTGGATGTCAGGCACCACGCCTTTTCGTTGAGTGGAAAAGCCGTTCGGCAGGTAGAATTTGCGGATGGTCAGCTTGGCCGCGCCCGCCTTGTCGTTGGCCAGATCCTTGCGAAGCACATAGTCGTCGAGTGAAAAAACCTGTTGCACGGTGCCTTTGCCGTGGGTGCTCGAGTTTCCGATGGTGATGGAGCGTCCATAGTTCTGCAGGGCCCCAGCCAAAATCTCTGAGGCGGAGGCGCTGTAGCGGGAGGTCAGCACCGCCAGCGGTCCGTCGTAAACCACCTTGGGGTCGCGGTCCATGTGAGGCATGACGTAGCCGCTCTTTTCCCGCACTTGCACCACTGGGCCGCGGCGGATGAAGAGACCGGTCATGCGGATGGCTTCGTCGAGAAGGCCGCCTCCGTTGTGGCGCAGGTCGAGCACCACGCCTTGCACGCCTTCGTCCATCATCTTGACCAGCAGCTCCTCCACGTCGTTGGTGACGCTGGTGATGTAGCGTTGGCCGTTCTCGAAATACTCGTCGCCACCGTAGAAGGAGGGGATTTCGATCACGCCGATCTTCTCCGTACCGCCTTTGGGATCGGGAATGTCGTAGATTTTGCCGCCGGCTCGGCTGGAGTTGATGTGCACTTCGTCCCGTACGATCACCACATCCTCGCGGATGGACTCGTCGGTCGCGTCGCTGGGGATGATGGTGAGCGTAACCTTGGTGCCTTTTTCGCCGCGGATCTGATCCACGATCTTACGCAGGCCCATGCCGATGATGTCGACCGGCTCCTCTCCCTCCTGAGCCACCGCCACGATGCGGTCGTTCGGCTGGAGTTTCTTGCTGCGCATGGCAGGAGCGCCGGGCACCAGCTCGCGGATCACGCAGTAGCCATCCTCCTCGCTGAGCATGGCTCCGATGCCGATCAGCTTGAGGCGCATCTGGATGTGAAAGTCTTCCAAAGTGTCTGAGGAGAGGAAGCTGGAGTGGGGGTCGAACATCTTGGTCAGGCTGGTCAGGAAAACCTCCTGCACGTTCTTCGAGCCGAATTCGTAGATGTTGCGCAGCACGCGCTTGTACCGCTTGGCGATGCGCTCCTTGGCTTCCTCCTGAGTCTTGTCGTTGAGGATCTCCTGCAGCAGCTCGTATTTGATGCGCAGGCGCCAAAGCTCGTCGGCCTCCTCTTCGGTGGCTGGCCATTCGCTCTCGCTGCGATCGTAGACGAAGTACTCGTCCGTATCGAAGGACCAGTCCTTCTCGAGCTGCTTCAGCACCCACTCGATACGGGCGATGGCCCGGTCGCGGTAGAGGGTGTAGATCTCGAAGGCGGCTTCCATTTCGCCTTGGTAGCGCAGCTTGAATCCCAGGGTGGGACCGTACTTTTCCTGGAATCCCTTTTCCTGGGTGGAGAGGAAGTAGAGCTTGTTGTAGTCGAGGTCCTCCATGTAGTGAGTGATGAGCTCGACGAAGGTCTCGTCCGAAATCTCCGAACTCTCGAAGTGCATGGTCTCCAGCATTTCCACGATGAGCCGGGCCTCGTTTTGCATCAGCGGCGTGCTGCGCAGCTCGGGCAGTTCGGTCGTGCCCTCGTCGGGGGCCAGAACGGCGAAAAGGCTAGGGGTTAGGGCCAGGCAGGCGAAGGCCAGAAGGTGTGCCAAACGTTTGGTCATTGGTTTCTAGTTGTTCGAGTTAGAGTGGTTTCGCCGGACGCTCGGTAGAGCTCGAGGCTATGAAAGTGCAGGGTGAGGGGGGCAGAAGCGTCTCTATGGAAAAGGACGAATGGAAAGCGTTCCAGACTGAAATGAGCCTGCTTGGTCGCGTCGCCATTCCAGTCTAGCGTCTGCGAAGCAAATCCCGGGCCTCGTCTAGCGTCTTTTTCTCTTCCGCGTCGAGCGAACCGAAGCCCTTGCTGTTGATTTTGTCCAGAATCCGGTCGACTTCCCTCTTGAGATCCCGCTGCTTGCTGGAGACGTTCACCTTGTAGTTGAAGGTGGTTTTACTCTTTTTTGCAGATGGCTTCTTGAAGAAGCGGGCCAGCGATAGGTTAAGATTGCCGGAGTTGTCGTAAGGATTTGCCGTGTACACGTATTTGAAAAACAGGTAGCCGGTGAGCATGCCTCCGAGGTGGGCGGAGTGGGCCACGCGATAGCCGCCGGTGGAGAATAGCTCCTGAAACAGCAGGCCCAGGATCGAAATGCCCAGCATCACGTAGGCCAGCACTTTCGGCTTCACGCGAATGGGCAGCACGAAGAAGAGCAGCATTTGGATTTCTCGGTCCGGGTAGACGCAGGCGAAGAAGGTGAGCAGTCCGAAGACCGCTGCCGAGGCGCCCACCACCGAGCCGGCTCCCGAGATGAAGGTCAGGGCGAACCAGAGCAAGCCGCCCACCAGCACCGAAGCGAAGTAGAGCTGCAGAAAGCGCTTCTGCCCCAGCACCGGCAGAATGACGCGGCCGATGAAGAAGATGCCCAGCATGTTTCCGATGATGTGCAGCCAATTGCCGACGCCATGCAGAAAGGAGTAGGTGAGCGGGGTCCAGATGAAGCCCTTGGCCAGAGAATCGTAGCTGAAGGCGAAGTAGTGCCCCATGAACTGAGGAGCGCCCGCCGCGTTGAGCACGTTTTGCAAAAAGAATACGCCGACGTTAATCCCGATGATCCAGAACAGGGTCTTTTTCGCTTTCTCGTCGAAGCTGGTCGTCATGTAGGGACGGTCGTACATCATTGGTGCAAGTCTACAAAGGTCGCTGTTTTCAGCGGGATTATCAAGAAAGACGTTTTCAATTAATCGCTATATTGCGCCCGACCCTAAGGAAAAAGAACGAAACGGGGGATTTCGCAACCGCGCTCGGCTCGAAGGTGGACCGCCGCCTCGCGGGTTGGTTCAGTTAGCGAAACGGAAAACCGCCACATCGCCGTCCTTGAAGAGATATTCCTTCCCCTCGAGGCGATACTTGCCGGCGTCGCGAGCCGCGGAAACGCTGCCCAGCGAGGAAAGGTCCTCGTAGGCCACGATCTCAGCCTTGATGAATCCCTTTTCGAAATCGGTATGGATCACTCCCGCGCACTGAGGGGCGGTCATGCCCTCCTCGAAGGTCCATGCCCGCACTTCCTTTTCGCCCGCCGTGAAGTAGGTTTTCAGCCCCAGCAGGGCGTAGGTTTCTTGGATCAGCAGCGAAACGCCGGAGTCATCCACCCCAAGGTCGGAGAGGAACTCCTTCGCGTCCTCAGCGGAAAGGTCGATCAGCTCCGATTCGATCTGGGCGCTGATGACCACGCAGCCAGCGTCGTGAGCCTCCTTGGCGTAGCTGCGGACTTTGGCGACGTACGGATTCGCGTTCGCGTCCGCTAGGTCATCCTCCATCACGTTGGCCGCGTAGATGACGGGCTTGGAGGAGAGCAGATGAAGTCCGCGCAGGATGACGAGCTCCTCGTCGCTCATTTCCAAGGTGTTGGCTGGCTTGCCGTCGTTGAAGTGGGGAATCAGCCGGTCGATCAGCTCCACCGCCGCTGCGGCTTCCTTGTCTCCGGAACGGACTTTCTTGACCAGCTTCTCCTTCTGACGCTCGACCGATTCCAGATCGGCGAGGATGAGCTCGGTATTGATCACCTCGATATCGCGAATGGGATCGACCGAGCCCATGCTATGCACGATGTCGTCGTTTTCGAAGCAGCGCACCACCTGCACGATGGCGTCGGTCTCGCGAATGTTGGCCAGAAACTTGTTCCCCAGTCCCTCGCCTTTGCTGGCGCCGGCGACGAGCCCCGCGATGTCCACGAACTCGATGGCCGCTGGAATCACCACGTTCGTTTTGGCGATGTCCTGCAGCGTTTGCAGACGACTGTCGGGCACCGTGACCACGCCCACATTGGGGTCGATGGTGCAGAAGGGATAGTTTGCAGACTCCGCTTTGCGCGTGCGCGTCAAAGCATTGAACAAAGTAGACTTGCCAACGTTCGGCAGACCGACGATACCAGCTTTCAACATAAGGGCGGAAACATCATTGCATTGGATGTTGCTTGACAAGATCCATTTTTGATTAATCTTCGCTCCCTTTTCCAATTTCTAGGAGACTCAACGATGGCACTAAAGATCAAACTCCAACGCGCAGGCGCAACACACGAACCAGTTTACCGCGTAGTAGTCGCGGAAGCTCGCGGACGCCGCGACGGCCGCTTCGTAGAAAAGCTCGGCACCTACCTTCCCAAGCAGAAGGACGCTGGCAAGCAGCTCGAGCTCGACGTGGAGCGCGCCGAGTACTGGATGTCCGTTGGCGCCAAGCCGACCGAGACTTCGGTTTCTCTCATCAAGCGCGCTCGCAAGGAAGCTGAAGCGAGCGCCTAAGCTCCTCGGCGAAACCGACGCGTCCTCGTAGTCACTTTCACCAGCCCGGCTTCTTCGGAACCGCCGGGCTTTTCGTTTATCCGTAGGGCGAATGCCCGGATCGCTCCCCGTGCGATCCGCTTCCCATATAATAGTGTAGCGAAAACCGGCCGAAACTCGACGACCGCATGAAAATCGACGTACTCACTCTCTTTCCGCAGATGCTCGACGGATTTCTGTCCGAGAGCATGATGGGGCGTGGAGTGAAAAGCGGCATCGTGGAAATCGCGGTGCACAACCTGCGCGACTGGGCCAAGGGAAAGCACAAGCAAGTGGACGATCGACCGTTTGGCGGAGGAGCGGGCATGGTGTTGATGCCGGAGCCGCTTTTCGATGCCATCGAGGAGCTGCAGTCGCCGAACACGCATCGCGTTTACCTGGCCCCGGACGGCGATCCGCTCACGCCCAAACTCGCTCAGGAGCTGGCTAGCAAGGAGAACCTGCTTTTGGTCAGCGGTCACTACGAAGGGATCGACGATCGGGTGCGGGAGAATCTCATCGATCAAGAGGTGAGCATCGGCGATTACGTTTTGACCAATGGCACCCTCGCCGCAGCGGTTTTGATCGACTGTCTGAGCCGCTTTTTGCCCGGTTTTTTAGGGGAGGAAAAATCATTGACTAACGAAAGCTTCCAAGACAACTTGCTCGACTTTCCTCAATTCACGCGTCCCGCAGTGTTCCGAAACATGCCGATTCCCGAGGTTTTGCTCTCCGGAAACCATGCCGAAATCGACAAGTGGCGACTGCAGCAACGCGAGGAAAGAACCCGCAAGCGGAGACCAGATTTACTAGAGGATTCACAATGAACGCAGTTATCAACGAACTAACCCAAGAGCAGCTCAAGAAGGACGTGGTGCCTTTCAAGATTGGCGATGGCGTCAAGGTCCACACCCGCGTGGTCGAGGGCGGCAAGGAGCGTATCCAGATTTTCGCTGGCATCGTCATCGCTCGCCGCGGCTCTGGCATCAACGAAACCTTCACGGTTCGTCGCATCTCCTACGGTGAAGGCGTTGAGAAGGTCTTTCCGGTTCACAGCCCACTGATCGCCAACATCGAAGTCGACAAGGAATCCAAGACCATGCGCGCTCGCATGTACTACCTCCGCGGCCTGGTTGGCAAGAAGGCGATGCAGGTTAAGGAAAAGCGTCTCGCCAAGGGCAAGCACTAGTCCAAGACCGTTCGAATAAACGATTTTGAAAACCGCGTCTCTCGCAAGAGGACGCGGTTTTTTGGGTGCCGAAGCGACAAGCCCTGACGGGTTGGCGCCCCGTCCTACTCGAGTGCGCAAAAGGTGGCGCTCGACGTCCCCGGCGAGCGTTTGAAATGGGGACAAACCGCTACCGAGCGTAGCGACATGATCACGAGTACCGAGGCATTGAGCCGTCACTGGTGCGAAGCGAACACATCCGAGAACGCGAAGGTCGCTTTGTGGATTGAAGATTCGTATCGTGATGCCGCTCAAGCAACCCGATCCACCATGGGCTTTCTCATCCCGCTGCCGCCAGACATCCTGCTCGCATAGCGATCATCGTGCGCAATCCTCTCGGCATGTAGGTCGCCGCGCCGAAGCGACATGCTCTGACGGGTCGGCGCCCCGTCCGACATAAGTACGAAAAGGTGGCGCTCGAGGTCCCCGGCGAGCGTTTGAAGGGATACTAATGAAGGATGATCCGGCTTCGTCGGAACACGGTTGGACTGCCGCCAGCATGACGGTGCTGCGTTCATGAGAACGCGCCCAGCCGAAGCGAAACCTGCTGTCGCGCAGCGTCACCTACTGGGCCGCAGGCCAACCCGATAAAAATCGTACGAAATGGCACGAGTCAGCCAATAGCGATTCGAGATTCGGGACGCCTCGCGCCACCTGATGGTGGATCGTGGCCTCCGGACGCGATCCTAGCCGAGGCGACGCTAGAATGTCGTGTCCGGGTTACGCCGCCCGTGCCCTGTCCCGCACGAGCGCCAGGAAGATTGCGCCCGCCGCTGCGTTCGCGGGCTCAGCGGAGATCGTTTCTCGCAGATAGCCATGCCGCTTTTCTGTAAAGCCCTTTGCGCGGTTGTCTGCGAGACGGGCTTGGTCTCTATAGGCGAGCGTGATCTATCGTTTTTCTCCCGGGGGATTAATTCCATTCAGCGATGGCGTGAGCGGGATTTATCAGCCGGAGAATAAACGCGGATCGCTTGAGAATAGTTCAACGTTTCCGCTACTCCGACTAGCCTTGAGACTTGAAACCCTGGACGAGGCGCGGATGCTCTGGACTTTTCATTTTTCAAAACGATTCACACGAAATCTAATATGAATACCGAAATACTCCAAAAAGCCGCCAATCAAGCGCGCGGGCTTGCTATCGACGCGGTCCACGCCTGTTCCTCGGGCCACCTTGGCCTTCCCTTGGGCGCCGCTGAAATCGGCGCCACCTTGTTCGGCGATGCTTTGAATGTGAATCCGGACGAGCCTCGTTGGGTGAATCGCGACCGCTTCATCCTATCCGCGGGCCATGGCAGCATGTTTATCTATACTTGGCTGCACCTGGCCGGTTTCGATCTCCCGATCGAGGAGCTCAAGAATTTCCGCCAGCTTCACTCCAAGACACCCGGTCACCCGGAGTTCAATGAAACGCCAGGCGTGGAGTGCACCACGGGTCCCCTCGGACAAGGCGTGGGCAATGGCGTCGGTTTCGCCATCTCCAGCAAGATGGCGGCGGCTCGCTTCAACACGGACGAGCACACCATCATCAATAACAAAGTGGTCGTGCTCGCGGGCGATGGCTGCTTGCAGGAAGGCGTCGCTCAGGAAGCCTCGGCATTGGCGGGCCACCTCAAGCTGGATAACCTGATCCTTTTCTACGACAGCAACGACGTCACCCTCGACGCCATGGCGGAAAAGACTCAGAGCGAGGACACCGCCAAGCGCTACGAGGCCATGGGCTGGGATGTGGTGACCATCGACGGGCACGACTTTTCGGCGATCGCTTCCGCCTACGCCGCCGCTAAAGGGGCTAAAGGCAAGCCGCAGATGATTATCTGCAAGACCGAGATCGGTCGCGGCATCCCGGAAGTCGCTGGCACCAGCGGCGGGCATGGCGAAGGAGGAGCGAAGTATGCCGAAGGCGCTCGCAAGGGATTGGGGCTTCCTGAGGAAACCTTCTACGTGTCGCAGGACGTCAAGGACTACTTCGCCGCGGTGAAACAGGAGCGCAAGGTGGCTTACGATTCCTGGCTGGACACCTACAACGCATGGAAGGCTGCCAATTCGGACCTCGCCGCCCAGCTCGAAGCGGGAGCGGCTGCCCCGGTCGATGTTGACGAACTCTTCGCCGCTATCCCCGTTTCCGCGGACGACACCAAGGCCGCCACCCGCGGTTCCGGTTCCTCCGTGCTGCAGCCGATCGCCAAGGCTCGTCCGGAGCTGATCAGCGGGTCGGCCGACTTGCATGGTTCGACCAAGAACTACATCAAGGACGGAGGAGACTTCCTTCCCGGCAACGAGACTGGACGCAATCTGCTTTTCGGCATTCGCGAACACGCCATGTGCGCCTTGATGAACGGCATCGCTTACGATGGCATCTTCCGCGCTTCCGGGGCGACGTTTATGGTCTTCGCCGACTACTGCCGCCCATCGATTCGTTTGGCTGCGCTCGCTGGCCTGCCGACCATCTACATTTTCACGCACGACTCCGTGGGTGTCGGCGAGGATGGCCCGACTCACCAGCCGGTGGAAACGGTATCCGGACTTCGCGTGATTCCGAATCTCGACGTGATCCGTCCTTGTGACGCGGAAGAAACCGCGGGCGCCTTCGTGGCAGCCATGGAGCGCATGAGCGGTCCGACCATGCTATCGCTGACGCGCCAGAACATCCCTAACATCAATACCGCGTCGGCAGACGAGCGTCGCAAGGGAGTTCTCAAAGGCGGTTACATCATAAAGAAGGAAACCGCGGAGTTGGAAACGATCATCATCTCCAGCGGTTCCGAAGTGCAGCACGCCATCGAGGCCGCGGAAAAGCTCGGCGCTGGCACCCGCGTGGTTTCGATGCCTTCCATGTACCGCTTCGACGCCCAGAGCGACGATTACAAGGAGTCGGTCCTGCCCAAGGCCTGCGCAAAGCGCATCGCTATCGAAGCAGGTGTATCCGCTCTCTGGTACAAGTATGTTGGCTCCGAAGGCAAAGTCATTGGCATCGACCGTTTTGGCATCAGCGCTCCCGGCAACACCGTGATGGCCGAGCTGGGCATGACGCCCGACTCCATCGTTGCGGCCGCTAAGTAGGCGCCCGATCGCTAAATACCGTCTTTCAAAGCCTCGTCGCCCGCAAGCGACGGGGCTTTTTGCTGGTCAAAGAGCGGCCTTGCTCGCGAAGTTCCAAGTAGCGAAGCTCTCGAGAGCTTCGATCGGATGTCGTGCAGCTTTCGCTACGTTCTCGCGATTTCCGACCGCCGGACGTGGACCGGGGTAGGGGCGAAAGCGATCGAACCGTGGGGCGCCCCTTTCTTCTTGAGTGGGAAGTTTAAGTTACTTCAGATTGGGCCGTTCCCTTACCAACTCATTTTCATAAAATTATGACTCTGTCCAAATCCACTCGCCGAGCTTCGGTTTCGGGCCTAACCGCTAGCCGCTTTTCTCTCTTCGCCATTCTCGCTCTGGCATTGGCGTCGTTCACGACCAACTCCCTCGCTCAGGCTCAAGAGAACGAGGAGGCCTTTATTCTACAGGCTGAAGATCTTCTACGCATTTCGTTCCCCGGCGCTCCAGAATTGGATACTGAGCTTCAAGTTCGGCGCGATGGAGTGATTTCCGTGCCGATCATCGGTGAAGTGAAAGCTGCCGGGAAGACGCCAAAGGAGCTGGAAACCTTCCTCGAAGACGCCATGGAGTCCCAACTGGTGTCCAACGAAGTTCTGGTGACCGTTGTCGAATCGCATTTCACCTACTACATGGAAGGCGAGGTCAATGCGCCCGGGATCATCACTTCCTTCCGACAGCTTTCCGTATTGGAAGCCATCATCGCGGCGGGAGGCATAAATAAAACCTCGGGGAAACTGAACTCCGTGGTCGTGATGCGACGCAAAGGTGATACCTACCAGCGCTTCGAACTCGATCTGAAAGCGGTTTTGGATGGCAAGAAAAGCGAAGCCTTTGTCCTTCAGTCCTACGATGTGGTTTCAGTGCCGCAGCGCGTTTGGTAGCTTGTCCTTTCCCTCTCGTATAATCCTGAAATAAATCGAAAATGATCGTCCTCGTCGGTTCAACTGGATACGTCGGTACCTCCTTCAAAGCCCTGCTCGAAGCCAAAGGTGTCGCTTTCAAAACGCTAAGCGGTCGCGATCTCGCGAACGGTTCCAAAAAAGCCTTCGCTGATTCGCTCAAGGATCTGGGCGCCAGCTTCCTGATCAATTGCGCGGGTTACACTGGCAAGCCGAATGTCGACGCTTGCGAGCTCGACAAAGGCAATTGCCTGGACGGAAACGCTGTATTGCCTGGCGTGATACGCGAAGTGTGTTCCGACCTCTCCATTGGGTGGGGCCATGTTTCCAGTGGCTGCATCTTCGCCGACGAACGCCCTGGCGGGGGAGGGTGGAGAGAGGACGATGCTCCGAACTTCTGCTTCCGCAAGCCGCCGTGCTCTTTCTACAGCGGAACCAAGGCACTCGGCGAAGAGGTACTCGGGTGGCGTGAGGTTGAACGTGAAGGCGAGTGGCCAGCCTGGCAGCACGAGTCCGACGCGGAAGGCTATGTATGGCGTTTGCGGATACCCTTCAACGAAATCGATAACCCTCGCAATTACCTGACCAAGGTGCAGAGCTACGCCACGTTGCTCGAAGCGCGAAATTCGCTTAGCCAACTGGAAGACTTCGTGGCAGCCTGTTTCGCCTGCGTGGAGAAAAAAGCGCCCTACGGAATTTACAACGTAACCAATCCCGGCTCCGTCACCACCTCCCAAGTGGTTGGCATCATCAAGGATCTGGGAGTGAATGAGAAGGACTTCAAATTCTTCGAGGATGTGGAGGACTTCATGTCCAAAGCCGCTAAGACGCCGCGATCGAACTGCGTTCTGGATTCCTCAAAACTGGAGTCGGTTGGCATCGCAATGCGTCCGGTCGAGGAAGCCCTCGAATGGTCGCTCAAGAACTGGAAGAAGGCGTAGTCCTTAACCGCGAAAAAACGCCAAATTTCGCTAAAGCAAGTCCACTCAAATCTCAGATTCGCTCTTTCGCGTCCTTTCGCGAATTTAGCGGTTCACTAAAATTCTCCTCACATGAACTCTATCCTTGTCACTGGCGGCTGTGGTTTTATCGGCTCCAACTTCGTTCGTATTCTGCTTCGCGATGACGCTAAGCTGCTCAAGGCCTCCGGCTTCGATCGTATCGTAAATGTGGATGCGCTCACTTACGCCGGCAATCCGGCCAATCTGACCGACCTCGAATCGTCGGAGGCGTATTTGTTTTCCCATACCAGCATTCTGGATCAAGGAAAGATCGCTTCCTTGATAAAGGAAAATAGCGTTTCCGCCATCGTTCATTTTGCAGCGGAAAGCCATGTGGATCGATCGATCGACACGCCTGAGCCGTTCGTGGAAACCAACGTTACCGGCACCTTGTGCATGCTGGAAGCGGCCCGTCACCACTGGGCTGGGCTAGAGGGGGATGCCAAAGCTGACTTCCGCTTTCTGCACGTTTCCACTGACGAGGTGTTCGGCACCTTGAAGCCGGAGGATCCCGCGTTTTGCGAGACCACGCCTTACGCCCCAAATAGCCCTTATTCGGCCTCCAAGGCGTCTAGCGATTTTTTGGTTCGCGCCTACTATCACACCTACGGTTTTCCGGTGGTGACCACGAATTGCTCCAACAACTACGGGCCATATCAGTTCCCGGAGAAGCTGATTCCACTGGTCACGCTGAACGCTCTCGAGGGAAAGCCGCTACCCATCTACGGCGACGGCAAGCAGATTCGCGATTGGCTTTTTGTGGAGGATCATTGCACCGGAATCCTAGCAGCATTGCAGAAGGGAGATCTTGGTGAGACCTATTGCATCGGCGGCCGCAGCGAGATGGAAAACATCCAAATCGTGAAGCGTATTTGCGCCTTGCTGGACGAGCTCGCTCCCGTTGCGGAAAACGAAAACGCTCAGAAGGCGGGCATCGCTAAGTACGAGGATCTGATCACCTATGTTAAGGATCGTCCAGGGCACGACCGTCGCTACGCCATCAACTGCGATCGCATCGCCGCGGAATGCGACTGGAAACCCGCGGAAACCTTCGATACCGGTATCCGAAAAACCATACAATGGTATCTAGAGAACTTGGCTTGGTGCCAAGATATCGCCGAAAAGAAATACGCCCGCGAACGCCTCGGTAACGCTTGATGTCTTTCTAACCGCTAAAGTCGCTAAAGATCGCTAAAATGGCTGAGCTCATATTCAAAGAGGAATGCTATCAGGTGATCGGAGCTTGCTTTGAGGTTTACAAGGAAAAGGGAAGCGGGTTTCACGAGAGCGTTTATCAAGAATGCTTAGAAATGGAATTCGCTTTATCTGGCATTCCTTCCAAGCCTCAGAACCCACTAAGTTTGTCATATAAAGGTCGTCCATTGTCTCAAAAATACATACCGGACTTTCTGTGCTTTGACCTAATCATTTTAGAAATCAAGGCAGTCAAAAAGCTAACGGACGAACATCGAGCACAAGTTCTGAACTATCTTCGAGCGACTGGGAAACCACTTGGTTTGCTAGTGAATTTTTGCTCACATCCGAAATTAGAGTGGGAGAGGATAGCCAACACACAAACTCGATCAGTTTAGCGATATTTAGCGCTTTTCGCGGTTATCCATTCCACAACCCATTTTACTCATGTCTACAAAACATCGCAAAGGAATCATTCTCGCCGGTGGCTCAGGCACCCGTCTTTATCCCTGCACGATCGCTGTATCCAAACAGTTGATGCCGATCTATGACAAGCCGATGATCTACTACCCGATCTCTCTGCTCATGCTCTCCGGCATACGAGAGATCCTGATCATCTCCACCCCGCAGGACACGCCGCTCTTTCAACGTCTGCTGGGCGATGGTTCCGCATTTGGTGTGACGTTTGAATACGCCGTGCAGCCATCGCCGGACGGCTTGGCCCAAGCGTTTCTAATTGGCGAAGCGTTTTTGGATGGAGCTCCAGCCGCGTTGGTTCTCGGTGATAACCTTTTTTACGGCCACGATCTCGTGCGCACCTTGAAGGAAGCGGATGCTCGGCGTGAAGGGGCTACGATTTTCGGATACCAAGTCTCCGACCCTAAGGCCTACGGGGTGGTTGAATTCGCCAAGGATGGCAAGGTGCTCTCTATCGAGGAAAAACCAGCCGAACCGAAATCCAACTACGCCGTACCGGGATTGTATTTTTACGATGAGCGCGTCTGCGCGTTTGCCAAGCAGATCAAGCCGTCGCCACGAGGGGAGCTCGAAATCACGGATCTGAATCGCATCTACCTGGAGAATGACCAGTTGCATGTCGGCCTGCTGGGCCGCGGTACCGCTTGGCTGGATACAGGAACCCACGACTCCTTGATCGATGCTAGCGAATTCGTTCAGGTGATCGAAAAACGCCAAGGGCTCAAAATGGCCTGTCTGGAAGGCATCGGTTTCGAAAAGGGATGGCTGTCCCGAGAAGCCCTCGAAGAGCGAATTCTTTTCCTCGGCAAGACCGGCTACGCTACCTACCTAAAGCAAATGCTGAAGTAGCGGTTTGACCGCGAAAGTTGCCAAGGGCGAAGAGTCCATTCTCTGCGTTCAGTGCTAAGCCTGCCGTCGCGCCGCGTCACCTGCTTGGCCGCAGGCCAACTTCCTGTAGGTCGCCGCGCCGAGGCGACAAATGGACGACGGGTCACCGCCCCGTCCTACATGATTGGCTTGAGGGTGGCGCTCGACGTCCCCGGCGAGCGTTTCAAAGAGATGGCAAACCGCAAAGAGCGCGAAGGTCTCTAAGAACAGTGGAATGGAGAAAGAAAGTCGGACGAAAGTGGTGCTAACTTTTTTGGGGGGCTGGGACCGCGAAAAACGCTAAGGCTCGCTAAAAGGTGGCGCTCGACGTCCTCGGCGAGCGTTCAAAGGCTTTTTCCAACCGCAAAGGACGCGAAGACCGCAAAGTTGTGTCGGGAAACTACCGTGTTCATTAGAATGTGCTCAAGAGAGGAATGGTTTTGCCACCAAAAGGCACGAAAAGTCGTATTTGATGTAGGTCGCCGCGCCGAGGCGACAGCAACTGACGGGTCTCCGCCCCGTCCTACATGATTGGCTTTAGGGTGGCGCTCGACGTCCCCGGCGAGCGTTTCGAAAGAGGGCAAACCGCAAAGAACGCGAAGGTCACTAAGCTGAATGAAGATGAAGCCACGTTCGTGAGAGCGCTCCCAGCCAAAGGCTAAGCCTGCCGTCGCGCCGCGACACCTACTTGGCCGCAGGCCAACCTGACCCAGAACGGGAAAAATAAGTTTCAGATTAGGCTTCCAGCGATTCGCGAGTCGGGACGCCTCGCGCCACCCAGTATCGTGAGTGAAGGTGGATCGTGGCCTCCGGACGCGATCTTGTCGCCAAAAGGCGCCAAAACACCACGCTTCCTGTAGGTCGCCGCGCCGAGGCGACAAATGGACGACGGGTCAACGCCCCGTCCTACATGATTGGCTTGAGGGTAGCGGCTGCCGACCGGTACGACGTGACGTCGATCGCAGTCGCTTTCGCGAATTTTAGCGACTTTCGCGGTTGATTTCTACTCCACTGTCACGCTCTTGGCCAAGTTGCGTGGTTTGTCGACGTCGCGTCCGAGTTCCAGAGCGATGTAGTAGCTAAGCAGCTGGAGCGGGATGGTCATCAGGACCGGACGCACGCAATCATGAGCCTTGGGCACGATGATAAGCTCGTCGGCTAGGCTTGAAGGGATTTCGTTCGAATCGGTGATGATGATCACCTTGCCATTTCGAGCTCTGACCTCCTGCACGCTGGACAGGTTCTTCTTAAGGGTCTCGTCGTCGGGCACGATGACGATGCTGGGGCATTTTTCCGAAATAAGAGCGATGGGGCCGTGCTTCATCTCGGCTGCAGGATAGCCTTCGGCGTGGATGTAGCTGATTTCCTTCAGCTTCAAGGCGCCCTCCAGAGCGATGGGAAACATTTCGAGGCGACCGAGGAAAAGGAAGTCGTCGTAGTGGGCAAATTTCTTGGCGATGCCTTTTATGGAGTCGGCGAGCTGAAGCGTCTGTTTCACCAAATTCGGCAGTTCCATCACCGCTTTGATCGCTTGGCAGCCGTCGGTGTAGGAGAGGTCGCGGGTGCGTCCGAGGTAGATCGAAAGCATCGCCAGAATCAGCAGCTGCGAGGTGAAGGCCTTGGTCGAGGCGACTCCGATTTCCGGTCCGGAGTGCTGATAGATGCCTCCGTCGTTTTCGCGAGCGATGGTGGAGCCGACGTTGTTGACGATGCCGATGACGTGGTAGCCCTTTCGCTGAGCCTCGCGCTGGGCTTCCAGGGTATCGATCGTTTCGCCGCTTTGACTGATTACGATGACCAGGGTGTTCTTGTCCATCGGCGTATTGCGGTAGCGAAATTCGCTGGCGTACTCCACCTCCACCGGGATGCGGGAGTACTTTTCGATCAGGTACTCGCCGACTAGGCCCGCATGCCAGGCGGTGCCGCAGGCCACGATTGTGATGCGGTCGATGCGTCGGATGTCTTGGCGAGAGAGATTGAGCCCGCCGAACTTGCTGATGCCTTCTCCCATGTCGAGGCGACCGCGAAACGCGTTTTCCAAGGCCGCAGGCTGATCGTAGATCTCCTTTAGCATGAAGTGCTCGAAGCCCTGCAGCTCCGCGTCCTCGTCCTTCCAGGATATGGTGCTGATCTCCGGCACCACTTCCGCCTCCTCGATGGTGGTGATGCTGAAGTTGTCTTCAGTGAGCGTCACGATCTGGTTGTCGTCGAGGTAGACGACCTCGTTGGTACGGGCTCGGATGGCGCTGGCGTCGCTGGCCAGCATCATTTCGTTCTTACCAACGCCCAAGATAAGCGGGCTGCCTTTGCGGGCCCCGAAAAGGGTGCCGGGAAGGGAGGCGCACATGATGGCGAGGCCATAAGTGCCTTCGACGTTGGTCAGGCTGGTGAGGATGGCCTTGTAGACCGTTTTCGTGGTGATTTCCCCATCGAGCTGCTGGAGATTGTAGGCGATCAGGTTGGCGAGGATTTCCGAATCGGTCTCGCTGTAGAAGGTGACGCCCTTGGATTCGAGCGAGTTCTTCAAGGTCTGGTAGTTCTCGATCACGCCGTTGTGAACGAGATGGATCTGCTGGTCCCAGGAAACGTGCGGGTGGGTGTTGGCCTCGGTGACGCCGCCGTGAGTGGCCCAACGGGTATGGCTGATGCCGACGCCGGCGTCTTCCTTGTCGATGGAGATGCAGGCCGCGAGATTGCTCACCTTGCCGGTTCGCTTGATCAGCTTGATGGTCCGGTCCTTCTGCCAGACGGCCATGCCTGCGGAATCGTAACCGCGATATTCAAGACGTTTCAGCCCATTGAGAAGGATGGGAGCTGCGTTATCGTTTCCGATGTAACCGACTATTCCGCACATAGTTGTGAAAATTCAAAAACTGGAAATAAGGAGCGTGGTCCGACAGGTCGTTCGCGTATCGGACTCTAGCGAAAATCCGCTTCCGCTCGTCGGGGGATCGAGCACGAAAGCGACCGACGAAGTCAACGGAAATAACGCGCAATCGCCTATCTCTAGCGCTTGATGCCAAGCCGGTCCAGTAGTTCGTAGAATGTGGGGCGGCTGATGCCAAGCTCTGCCGAGGCTGCGGTGATTTTGCCTTTGTGCTTGGCTAGAGCGGCTTCCACCAGCTCCTTTTCGAGGGCTTCGCGCGCTTCCTTGAGCGTTGTGCCTGCAGGGATGCGATTGGAGGAAGGAATCTGCAGGTCTTCCGGGGATACGCGGTTGCCATCGCACATGATGGCGGCTCGTCGCACGCGGTTTTGCAGTTCCCGCACGTTGCCCGACCAGGCGTAGGAGCGAATCGATTTCAGGGCCGCGGCGCTGAACGAGAGGTTTCCGTTGCCCGCTTCGGCAGCGAAGCGTTTGAGAAAGGTGGTGGCGAGGTATTCGATGTCTTCCCCACGCTCGCGCAGTGGCGGCACGTTGAGCTCCACCACCGCCAGTCTGAAGTAGAAGTCCTCGCGAAAGGATCCGTCCGCCATTCCTTTTTTCAGGTCGGCGTTGGTAGCGGCTACGATGCGAGCGTCGACCTTGATCGCCTCGCGTCCGCCGACGCGCTCGATGTAGCCCTCTTGCAGAAAGCGGAGCAACTTGACCTGAACGGAGAGGGGAACCTCGCCGATTTCGTCGAGAAACAAGGTACCGCCCTGAGCCTGCTCGATTTTTCCAATCCGGGTGCTGTCAGCCCCGGTGAATGAGCCTTTTTCATGCCCGAAAAGCTCGCTCTCCAGAAGCGATTCCGGGATGGCGCTGCAATTGATCGGCACAAAGGGTCCGTCCGCCCGCGAGGAACGCTTGTGAATGGCGGAAGCGATCATTTCCTTTCCCGTGCCGCTTTCTCCCAAAACCATCACCGGAGCGTCGCTCGTGGCGACTTTGCGGACCAAGCCGAAAACCTTCTGCATGGGCTCGCTATTTCCCAGCATGCCCTCGAAGGCGTCTTCGTTGAGCTGCCGCTGCATTTTCACGTAGTCGCGCTCCAGCTCGGCGACATAGAAGCAGCGTTTGAGCAAAAGCTGAAGCTCGTCGGTATCGACGGGTTTGGAGAGAAAGTCGTAAGCCCCGCGTCCGATGGCTTCCAAGGCGTTCTCGCGCTCTCCTTGGCCGGAGATAATGATCACCTTGGTCTTGGGAGCGCTTTGCACGATCTCCGCCAGCGTATTCATGCCTTCGTCGGTGAGATTCGGGCGTGGCGGCAGTCCCAGGTCGAGAAGGACCACCGAAGGCTGATGCTCTTTGAATTGTTGAAGGGCGCCTTCGCGGTTGCCCGCTTGCAGGATTTCGTAGTCGGAGCTGAGCGACCAGCGCATTTGGGTGCGGATTTCGTCGTCGTCGTCGACGATGAGTAGCTTTGCTTTGTCAGGAGAGGCCACAGGAGGAATTGGGTTGTCGGATTTTCTTACACTATCGTCCCAAGAAATCGGAAAATGAAGCCTTTTCTGAAAGGAAATTTAGGGAGTTTTACGCTAAAGCTGCGGGTAAAGGAAAACGAGAATTCGAGTGGAGCTATTGGCACAAGCTGCGCGCGAGTCGAGACGCCTCGCGCCACCGTCAAAGGTGGATTGTGGCCTCGGGACGCGATCAAACGCTCCCCTGAACACAGATCGCTAGGCCTGTTGGTAATGGCGTATCTGAGGGTAGCTAATAATACCAAGAGGATAGGCAAAAATACGGTTAACCGATTGACCTAGGGTGATTTCCTCCTACGGTGCGCGTTTATCAGCACTGCTTTTCTTGAGTGAGTTCAAATCTGTTACCCTTGCTCTTAAACCTGAAGCGCCTCGAGGACTCCAACCCGCGAGGCACTTCTTTTCTCCAGCAACCTCGAATCCTGTAATCCCCATGAACCCAACTCTTCCGCGAATAACTCTCTTCTTCGTCATTTTCGCATCCTTCGTAGGTCTCTCGCATGCAGTCCCATATTCAACATCTGACATTTGGATAAACGAGTTCCACTATGATAACATCGGCGGTGATACGTACGAATTCGTCGAAATAGCTTACAAGAACGATCTCGTTTTCACGGATGATCATGATTCACTTTCCCTCGAGCTTATAAACGGCGACGATAGTGACCGGTATGGTAGAATGAAGCTTGGGCACGCTTATGAAGAGTCCGAAGAGGATGGCTTCAAGTTTCTCGCTTTCAGGAGGAGCTCGTCGATACAGAACGGACCAGATGGCGTAGCGCTCGTCGTTGGCGGTGAGCTAGTACAGTTCCTGAGTTATGGTGGAATTATCCATTCGAACGATTGGAATGTGGATAGCTCTGATATTGGTCTGCAGGAGAGTAACGATTCGACCCAAGAAAAGTATTCCCTGCAGTTAGCGGGCTCAGGCTATTCCTACGAAGATTTTTCTTGGATTGGCCCAGCCATCGCCTCTCCAGGAGGGCTCAATGCAGGACAGGAGCTTCTATCAGTTGACCATAGCGAGGAAGAAGATGATGATACGTCCCAAGGTCCGGTCGGAACGATCGGAGCCCCCGACTCTGGCATCACGCTCTTGCTCCTAGGTGGAGGCATGCTTCCGCTGATTTTCCTCCGACGGATTCTAAGGTCCTAGGTGGCGCTCGACGTCCCCGGCGAGCGTTTTTGAGAGCGCGCTTCGGAATGGAGCGAGATGGAATTGCTACGATCCTGGCGCCAAAAGGCGCAAAACATCGCGCTTCCTGTAGGTCGCCGCGCCGAGGCGACATCACCGGACGGGTCACCGCCCCGTCCTACATGAATCAGCATGAAGGTGGCGCTCGACGTCCCCGGCGAGCGTTTGGAAAGAGGGCAAACCGCAAAGAGCGCGAAGGTCTCTAAGAACAGTGCAATGGAGAAAGAAAGTCGGACGAAAGTGGTGCTAACTTTTGGGGGGCTGGGACCGCGAAAAACGCCAAAGTCCGCTAAAAGGTGGCGCTCGACGTCCTCGGCGAGCGTTCAAAGGCTTTTTCCAACCGCAAAGGTCGCGAAGCTGAATGAAAGTGAAGCCACGTTCGTGAGAACGCTCTCAGCCAAAGGCTAAACCTGCCGTCGCGCCGCGACACCTACTTGGCCGCAGGCCAACCTGACCCGAAACGGGAAGAATAAGGTTCAGATCAGCCACCAGCGATTCGCGAGTCGGGACACCTCGCGCCACCCAGTAGTATCGGCGAGTGAAGGTGGATCGTGGCCTCCGGACGCGATCCTGGCGGCAAAAGACGCAAAAATCGTAATTCCTGTAGGTCGCCGCGCTGAGGCGACAAACGTCGTGACGGGTCAACGCCCCGTCCTACAGAATTTCATTCGCGAGATTTAGCGCTTTTAGCGGTCCCAAACAGAAAATCCCTTTGCGACCTTCGCGCTCTTCGCGGTTAGGCTAGTTCATCCCGCAACCACCGGTAGTCGAATGGTGAATACGCTGCCTTCGCCTTCGGTCGACTCCACCGAAATGCTGCCGCCATGGGCTTTGACGATCATCTTGCTTTGGAACATGCCGATGCCGAGGCCATTCTGCTTGGTGGTTTTGAATGGACGGAACAGGGAGTTTCTCAAGAACTCTTCGCTCATGCCTGAACCCGTGTCGCGAACGCATATCACTGCCCAGTCCTTTTGACGTGTGAGCTCCAGCTCGATGCGTCCACTTTCGGAAATCGCCTCCGCCCCATTGATGATAAGGTTCAGCACCACGCTTTTTAGTTTCTCGCGATCCACCTTGGCTCTGATGTCTTTCTGGATGTCAGAGGAGAAGGTTACGTGCTCAGGGCATTGCCAACTCTCTACGGTTTCGCTGATCAAGGCTCCTAGGTCGCAGGTCTCGCTGTGAATCTCGAGCTCGTTTCTCACCTCGCCTAAGCGTGTAATCAAATCGCTGATACGGGTGCTGGTACGCCCCAAGCCGCGCAGGGCGTCTTCCCTGAATTCAGGATTGTCCCAGTGCTTCGGCATGTTCTTGAGCATCAGGTTCAGTGTCGAAACTGCGTTCTTGAGGTCATGCACGAAGAAAGTGGCCATGGTCTGGAAGGCCTCGATCTCTCGGGACTGTTCGAGCTGCTTGGTGAGCTCGGCGTTGAGCAGACTGGAAGCGATGTGATCCGCGATGCACCTGAGCGTGTCGAATTCCTGCTGGGTGAATTCCAAGGTATTGGTGCGGTCTCCTAGGATGATGAAGCCGACCACGGTCTCGCGACCGATCAGAGGCACGAGCACGCGATTTCCTCCTTTGGGGAAGGAACTGGGATTGGAGCGCTTGACCGGTTCCGTCCAGCTCTCGCGCAAGGACTCCAGATCGATGGGGTCGGGGTGGGACAACAGCTCACGTGAAACGTCGTTGCCTTCGATCGAGGCGCGCTCTCGGCTCAGTTGCCGACTCGTCGCTTGATCGGACGAAGCGGCGAGCACGAAACAGGAGTTTGCCGTATCGAACAGCCAGATACTAGTCAGCTTGGTGTCGAACAGCCCAGCGAGGAGCCTGGTGGTCGATTGGCAGATTTCCTTACGTCGCACGCTTTGCGAGGTTGCTTCCGTGACTTTGAGCCAAAGGGTTCGGTAGTCGTAGAGGGGACGCTGGAAATTGCGGCTTACGAAGCGACGCACCAGTTGGCGCATGCGATCGCTTTGTATGAGCAATCCCAGTCCGACCAACGCAGCGAGAACCAATAGGATCTGGATGACGAAACCCTGATCCCCGCCGAGGTGCGAAACGATTTTGGAAAGCACGCCAACCACGATCAGGTAAGCGCCAGCGAGGGTGATGACGACGGAACCGCTGATGATCGATTGAGACGGGTAGAGGTCGATGTCGAAGCTGCCTTTTCGAAGCACCGAGCGCCCCACGAGCAGCGAGCCGATCAATAGGGCGGCAGCGTTGATGGTCTCCAGCGACGGATCGATTTGCTGGGCAAGTATGATTTGGCTGCTCGTGAAGAATCGCGCGGCGAACAATACGCCCATGCCATAGAGCATGAACTTGATTTTCCAGCGCAGGGTGCCGACCGAGGCGCGATAAGTGCGCTCGAGTCCTACCAGAGCCCCGATCATGGAAAGAAGGAGAAGGACCTGCAGGAGAAAGCCAGCCCAATCCAGTTCGATGATCCAGCGGAATGGCCGATCCGGCACGCTTGCTAATCGAGCAAGGTGGTCGGGGGCGAATGAAACGACGCTCAGCGGGATCAAGAAGGCCAGCAGGACCACAGGCAGACGCTTCTTCACGTTTGCCAAGACATCGCCGCGTGAGTAGGTGCTGGCGAACATGAGCCAAAGCCCGGGCAGCAGGGCGGTCGCTGCGAAGCGCCAGCGGATCAGGTCCGCGGTTTCGATGGGGTTCTGGCTTTGCTGGGCGAGAGCGGATAGAAGCTGCTCTCCGGCGAGGGCCAGCATGCCGATAGCGAAAGCCCACAACGGGATGCTGCCGCGCCGCTTGGAGAAAAGGGCAACGAATACGAATAGGGATGCGATCGCCGCGCTAGCGTAGGAAATGAGGATGGATAGGTTCAAAGGAGGAGGTTTTGACCGCTAAAAAAGCTAAAGACCGCGAAAATCAAATCTTTGAAGAGTCAGTTTCTCTTAACCGGCGCCGAACCAAACTTTTTTCTCAATTGGTAGCAGGGGCAGTTTCGGACTGTTCGAAAACTGGTCATCACAAAGGTCGCAAAGGTTTTTGGTAAGAGGTTGAACTTTCAAAAGATCGCGAGTCGGGACGCCTCGCGCCACCATGGAATACTGGTTCGAGGTGGATCGCGGCCTCTGGACGCGATTAGGTTAGGGGATCAGGTTTATGGGGCAGTTTCGGACTGTTCGAAAATTGGTCATCACAAAGGTCGCAAAGGTTTTTGGTAAGAAGTTTAACTTTCAAAGATCGCGAGTCGGGACGCCTCGCGCCACCATGCAATACTGGTTCGAGGTGGATCGCGGCCTCTGGACGCGATTAGGTTAAGGGATCAGGTTTATGGGGCAGTTTCGGACTGTTCGAAAACTGGTCATCACAAAGGTCGCAAAGGTTTTTGGCAAGAGGTTGAACTTTCAAAAGATCGCGAGTCGGGACACCTCGCGCCACCATGCAATACTGGTTCGAGGTGGATCGCGGCCTCCGGACGCGATTAGGTTAGGGGATCAGGTTTATGGGGCAGTTTCGGACTGTTCGAAAATTGGTCATCACAATGGGCGCGAAGGTTTTTGGTAAGAGGTTTAACTTTCAAAAGATCGCGAGTCGGGACGCCTCGCGCCACCATGCAATACTGGTTCGAGGTGGATCGCGGCCTCCGGACGCGATTAGGTTAGGGGATCAGGTTGATTTTAAGTTGTTGGTTCTGCATGGCGATCGCCGGTGTTTGATCAGGACCCTTAGCGACCCTTGAGTCCTTCGTGGTTTGACACATTGCTCAGCAACTAATTCCCCGCCTCTAGCTCCGCAAGCGTCGCTTCGACCTTGTCTCGAAGCGTCTTAGGCAGAACGTCCTTGTTCACGCTGCCGAGCATAGATTTCGCCTGCTCAGCCTTTCCTTGTTGGGAGAGGGAGATGCCTTGAAGGGCCCTTGCGCTCTGGTTGTCGCGATCGATTTGTCGAACGTCGCCAGCGAGCGAATACACCTTGTTCGCATTTGCCGGTTCCAGGGTCATGATTTCCGCGATGCCGATCTTTGCGGCAGCGTTGTTTTTACTCAGATCCAGCGCCCTTTCGAAGTTCGCCTTGGCGTCGCTGCTCTTCCCTTGCGTGAGCTGCAAGCGGGCCAGCGCCGTGTAGGCATAGGAATCGCTAGGCGCTTCGGACAGGCGTTTTTCGATTGCAGTGATATTCTGAGACGAGGCTGAATCTGTATCGATCTTCAGGATACTCAGACGCTTCCTTGCTTCTTCTTTGCCAGTGAAGTCGTCATCGCTTTCCGTGGCTTGCGTCAGCAGGCGAATCGCTTCGCTGCGATTGCCAATGGAGTAGTGAGCCGCTCCCAGATGGTAGGCGACCTCAGCGAACTGGCTGAGCTTGTTGTAGCTGTCTCGCAGCAAGCTAAGCGCCCAGTCGTAGTCGCCACGCTCATACACGATCCAGCCGAGCGTATCCGCAGTGTAAGGGTTGTTTGGGGCGAGTTCGCGCGCCTTTTGAGCCAGCTGAAAAGCCTCTTCCTTGCGGTTGTATCTTGTTGAATACAGATAGGCCAAATTGTTCAGGGCAGTCACTTCATTTGCGTCTGTCTCCAGGATCTTTTTATAAGTTGCTACGGCTTTGTCGTAATCTCCAATCCGTTCGTAGTGACCTGCGATTGCAGTCAGGGCGGGGATATCTTTGGCGTTGTTTCTAGCTACCGCTTGGAGTTGCTCAAAGGCTTGTTCAGCTTTGTCTTCGGATTGAAGCAGTCTTGCATAGAGCATGCGAGCCGACCTATTCGCAGGATCCAGTTCGATAGCTTTTTGGTAGGTCGCTTCTGCTGCTTCCAGGTCTTTCGTTCGCTCTAAGATTTGGGCCTTGATGGTGTAGAGAGCGCTCGAGTTAGGAGAGGCTTCGATGGTGCTATCGATTCGATCCAACGCTGAATCGAAGTTGCGCTCACCGACGTCGAGAATAGTGAGTTGCTCGACGGATTGGAGATGTAAAGGATCCGTTGAAAGGGCTGTTTCGAAGGAGCTCCTCGCATTGGATCGGTCTTTACCTTTCAAAAATGAAACGCCGGACAGGAAAGCGATCTGCGCTTTGTCTGTGGTCATGTCCTCGAGTTTCTCGTAGATTGAGACGGCTGCGGCGGTATCGCCCTTCTTGTTGTAGATCTCAGCCAGCAGCAGGTTTCCTTCTATTGAATTCGGATTCAGTTTCAGAAAGTTTTCCAGAGTAATGATCGCACCGGTGAAATCTTCCTCCTGCCCTTGGATCGAGGACATCAGGGCTGTTGCTTCAAGGTGCCCAGGTGAGGCGGCAAGTACCTTGGATAGATTGGATTTCGCTTTGCCGAAATCTCGCTTCGCGATGTAGGCGAGAGCGGCTTGGTAGGTTGAAATCAGATCATTTGGGAAGAGTTGCAGAATCTGCTCGTATTGTTTGATCGCCTCCTCGGTTTTTCCTCCGGCGAGACTCAAGGCTGCGCTCACACGCAAGGCGGTGGCATCGACGCGATCGAGACGCAGCGCTTTTTCGACTAGTTTTTTCGCTTCCTCGTTTTTTTGCATTTTTGCTTTTAGCTCCGCCTGAGCGGTCAGGGCGGGTAGGTAATCTGGAGCCTGATTGAGAAGCGCTTCGAAGTGTTTTTCGGCCGCTTCGTCACCCTCGGTCAGTTGAAGATACTGTCCGTAGCGAATTTGCAGGCCCGACCGTGCTGGGGCGAACTCGACAGCCCTAGAGAAGGCCTCCTTCGCTTTTTCAGGTTGGTTGGTCGCGACAAGGACCTGGAATTGCGCCGCGAGAGCGGTAGGCGATTGTGGATCGAGTTCGAGGGCTTTTAAGAATTCGGACTGAGCAGCTTCAACTTGACGCTGCTTCAGCTTGAGGGCTCCCAATGCGACGTGGATCTCTGGGGTGGGTGGTAGCTGTCGCAAGATTGCGTCAGTCTTAGATACAGCCTCTGCATCACTCGCCAGTTCCGCTAAAATGATGGGAGCCTCAGAGTGCGAAGGATCAAGCTCTAGGGCTTGTTTCGCATCTGCGAATGCCTCCTTTCTCAGTCCTGCCGCCATCTCGATCGCGGCCAGCGTAGCTAGGCTTCGAGCATCATTCGGGTTCGCTTGTTTGGCGGCAGACAGAGCTTGGTAGGCGTCGCGTATGCGGCCTTGCTTGCTGTAGACCTCGCCGATCAAGGATAGGGCCGAAGCATTCTGCCTATCGATTTTAAGGGCGTTTCTGAGTTCTATCTCTGCAGCGGCGTAGTTGTTCTCCGCTACAAACCCTTCCGCTTTTTCGATGTAGAGGTTCGGATCATCCGATCCGCCGCAGCCTGTCAAGAAGGCCAATGCGAACAGTGGAACGATTGCGATTAGGATTTGGATACAGGGAGTTTTGGATTTCATGATGGATGGTGGAGATAGGCTGACGGAAAATCGAAAAAGGAAGATGGTATTTTTTAACCGCTAAGGACGCTAAAGACCGCAAAGGGTTTGAGGTAGGGTTTGGGCGCCGTGCCAAACCTCTCTCGGTTTAAGCTGGTTGATGATGAAAGTGATGATTGTTAGTTCGGTTGTTGCGGTCTGGCACGGCGGCCAGACCCTACCTTTTTATGTTTGTTTTTCCTTTTGCGAGTTTTAGCGATCGGGATAGATCCTCGATCACAGATTACCGATCCGAGCTATTCCTCGATCAGATTTTTGAATTAGCTATTTTCAGATTCGAATGAAGCCGAGATCGTTGTGCTAGGTAGCGGCTATCTATTTTTACTTTCGCGTTATTTAGCGTTTTTAGCGGTAGAGAAATTTCGTCATTCTTTCTTCTTTGAGTTCTTGGCGACCTTCGCGGTTAAGGCTCTCTTCAGGTAAGTGAATACGGATCACCGGTCAACGATCCGAGCTTCGCTCGGTCTCTCGCTCCTGCGAAACAGCCATAGGGTCAGAAATAGCGGGATTAGGGTGACAGCGAAAAGAGGTTGACCGCCATGATTGTGAAACCAGCCGTCAATCATCTCTGGTCCAGTATGGTAGCATTGCCAAGCGAGTACTAAGATGCGAATGGCGTTTCTTAAAATTCCAATGGGGATCACGAGCATCACAAAGACGCTTCGTTTCCATTGTGTTTTTAGGAAGAGATAGGAACCAACTGTGCTGACAATGAATAGCACCAAGCTTGATCGAAGGCCACTGCACTCGGGAGCGACCTCCATGCTTATGGTTGGCATGTGAAAAACGAGTCCTTCCTCTCTAAACACGGGAATGCCTGCGATTTGGATAAACCAGAAGGAGACTTCGGCCGAAGCGTGTTGAAGAAACGTTTGGATGCCAATCCGCAGCTCCGCGGGAAAGGGGGCGATGAAGACCAGAAAGAGGATTGGAAAAATCTGCTGGCGGAGGGTGGCCGTGCCGAAGCTCAGGAAGCAAAGAGCGATGACGAAGCAGGCGTAGGAAAAAATGGAGTAGGCAAGGTAGCTTTCCAGCTGATCGGGATCGCTAAGGTCGAAACTGCTGGTGAAGAAGACCAGCAGCGAGAGGGCTCCCACGGCGAGCGGAACAAGGGCCAACAGCGGTTTGCTCGGCGAAGGAGCAGGACGCTGTTGTCTTCGGTTGTCCCAGACAAGATAGATCGAGACCGCCGGGATCAAGATCACATGCGAATAGAGGTCGCTGCTGATGGCCAAGCTCCAGAGCAGCCTCAACGGGACGAAGTAGATGGCGGAGAGGACGAGAATACCCGCTGCCAAATAGAGGATCGGTTTGGAAGGTCCGTTTGATCCTTTTTCAGGCGAGAGAGGGGCGTTGGCAGGCTCAGGCAGTTTGGACATAGGAGGGATGGATCGGATCGTTGAGCTGAAATCGTTGCTCTACGATCTAGACTAGGTATAGCGGCCTAAGGCAACGATTCTTGAGCGAAGATTCACTAACTTTTTCTAACCGCTAAAGAACGCTAAGGCTCGATAAAAGGTGGCGCTCGACGTCCCCGGCGAGCGTTGTAGGAGGGTTAACCAAGGAGAACGCGAAGTTTTCGGAGGAGATTTGCCACCAACAGGCGCAAAAAGTCTTATCCGGTGTAGGTTGCCGCACTGAGGCGACAAACGTCGTGACGGGTCACCGCCCCGTCCTACATGATTCAGATTGAGGGTGGCGCTCGACGTCCCCGGCGAGCGTAAGAAGGGGTGAGCTAACCGCATAGAGCGCGAAGGTCTCTAAGAACAGCGGAATGGAGAAAGAAAGTCGGACGAAGAGGTTTCGATGGGCGGCGGCTGGAACCGCGAAAAACGCCAAAGGCTCGCTAAAAGGTGGCGCTCGACGTCCCCGGCGAGCGTTGTAGGAGGGTCAACCACGGAGATTGCGGAGTTTTCGGAGGAGATTTGTCACCAGGAGGCGCAAAAAGGGTAGGTCGCCGCGGTGAGGCGACAAACTCTATGACGGATCAGCTCCTTGTCCTACTTGAGCTCGATCTCCCGGCGAGTGTAGGATTGATTGTTACATCGCAGAGAGTGAAAAGGGCTCGAGGCCACTTCGTCGATCGATTCTAGTAAATTGCGAATTGCTATTCGATTTGTATTCCAGATCGTCGCCCGCGTCTGCTCGGACCTAACGGGCAGGTTCGTTCCCGCCGCGACTCTGTACTCAGCTTCCTCAGCGAGCCTCTTCTTGTCTAGCTCGTCGTACAGAAAGGCTGTAGAAAGTTTTAATTGGCCTGTCTGAAGAAATCCTGAGGTGGATTACCTTTCACAAAGAACAGACCAAATCTCCGGTTTTCCGTGACCTGCTAGGGAGTCGGGAGGGTTAGAAAATGTAATTTGTAAGGAATCTTTTACTAATGAGAAGCGGTACTCGATAGAGTGGTTCCTCTATTTTGAATAGGTTAAAAGAATATATAAGTATTTGATAGGTAGTTGTTAATGATGATTGAGATACAAGGCTGGGAATTGTTTGGCGCAGCTCTTGCAAAATCCAAACCGAATCTAAATTCAACCTCTCAAACAAAATCATGAAAAACATTACTAAGTCTATTTTCGCATTGCTCGCTTCGGCGGCTATCTCAAGCGGCGCCCTCGCCATTTCGACCCAGAACGCATACGTATGGGATGAAGTAGGCACTCTAGCTTCGCAGACAGGAGAAACAGATGGAGATGCCTCCGTTTTTGTCGCTCCTCTAGGTGATTGGAACGTTTCGTTCTCTTCTGGATTTATCCTTCCGTCCACAGGCGGCGGAGCTCCCTTCCTCCACTCTTCACTTGCTGGTAACAACACCACTGGTGGGATCAACGAGTTGACCGGTCTCTTCAT
>NZ_JARXHY010000018.1 GCF_031127815.1 Pelagicoccus sp. SDUM812003
TCATCGTTGTCTTGGTCGATAGCGATGCTGCGGCAGGCCGGCTTTCCGCGCCAGCTCGAGATTTATTCCTTAGCTGTGTTAATCCGCCACGTTGCAAATATGCGTTGCGCCAATCCGCGCGGCCAGGGGTGGCATACTAGGGCAGCGTCCGCTGGTCGAGGACCGCGTCTTCGATCGTCTCCTCGGGCAGGGATCGCTTGGCCTTTGCCCCGAGATCCTTGAGGGTCTGCACCTGGTTCACCAAATTTCCGCGACCGGTTTTCAGCTTGTTCATGGCGGAATTGTATTCGCGCTGGGTGCGACCGATAGCGTCGCCGATCCTTTGCATGTCCTCGAAGAACCCAACGAACTTGTCGTAGAGGGCCCCGCTGCGATCCGCAATATCGATGGCGTTTCGCGTTTGCTTTTCCTGTCTCCAAATATTGGCGACCGTTCGCAAGGTCGCGAGCAAGGTGGAGGGGGTCACCAGCACCACGTTTTTGCGGAATGCGAAGTCGAAAATCGTATCGTCGCTCTGCATCGCCACGGCGAAGGCGGGCTCTATGGGGATGAACATCAGCACGAAATCCGGGGACTGGATTTCATACAGGGCGTCGTAGCGCTTCTCGCTGAGGCCCTGCACGTGGGATCGAATGCTATGGACATGCTCGCGCAGGGCCACGTCCTGGTCCCCCTTGTCTTGCGCATTCACACAGCGCTCGTAAGCCACTAGGCTCACCTTGGAATCGATCACCAGGTGCTTGCCTTCGGGCAGATTGACCAAGACGTCGGGCTGAAGACGCTTACCATCTTGCGCGGTCAAGCTTCGCTGGGCACTGTACTCCTGACCTTCAACCAGTCCTGACTTTTCCAATACAGTGCTAAGAATGAGCTCGCCCCAGGTGCCCTGCGTCTTGACCTGCCCCTTGAGAGCGGTGGTCAGGTTGCGAGCCTCTTCGCTCATGCGTTGATTGAGCTCGCCCAGAGCCTTCATCTGGGCCACCAGCTGCGCTCGGTCCTTGACGCTTTGATCGTGGGTGGCATCGACCCGTTCGCGAAAGGAGGCGATCTTCTCCGTCAGCGGCGTGAGCAGCTTGTCGATACTCTCACGGTTGCGGACCACGAATTTCTCGCTGTTGGCATCGAGAACTCGGGTGGCTAGGGTTTCGAACTCCGCAGTGAGCCTCTTTTGCAGCTGGGCGAGCTCCTCCTTCTGTTCCTGGACTCGCGTGTCCATGGACCGGATACGCTCGTCCGCCCCAGCTAGCTTCCGGTGCAAGCTGGTATTTTCATCGCGGCTCTGGGACAGCTCGCGTCGCGCCTCCGCAAGGGCTTGCTCTTGAGAGCGCGACCGCTCCTCCAGTCGAGCCCGCTCCCGGGACTGCTCGGCGAGCTGCGCTTCAAGCTCGCCTCGTTGCGAGGCCGCCTGGCGGGACCGACCGCTCAAGCGAACGCTCTGGACAATCCACGCCACCAAAAAGCCGAGGGCCAGCGCCGGGGCCCAGATCCATTCGATCACGGTGTGGCATCCTCCCGCTCGACCTGGATCTTGCGGGCTGCTTCCAGCCCGAGCTGGCTTTCCGATCCTCCCTCGAATCGCACGGAAATCACTCCGGCCTGTCGATCCATCAGACTGATCTCCAGATCGCGTCCCGGCGTCAGGTCATTGTTTTCCAAATACTGCAGAAACGCCTCTTCCTGATTCTCGATGCGACCGATGCGGACCTTTTGTCCAAGCTCGCAATCCGCCAAGGGGAAGAGATCGCGCTCGGCGATGGTGCCAGACGCGGTCGGGATCGGGTCGCCGTGCGGATCCAGCTTGGGCCGACCGAGCAGGGTGTCGATGCGCTCCAGCACCCGATCGGATATGACGTGCTCCAAGGCCTCCGCTTCGTCATGGATCTCGTGCCACTCCATGCCAAGCACCTTGACTAGGAAAAGCTCAACCAAGCGATGGCGGCGCAGCACCAGCAAGGCCAGCTGCTCGCCCTCCACCGTCAGCTGCACTCCCACTCGCGGCACGTAGCTCACCAATCCGGTCTTGGCCAGCGACTTGACCATGGTGGTGGCGGTGCCGGGCGTGATCTTCAGGCAAGCGGCCAGTTCGCCCATGCCCACCGTGTCGCCTTGGCCTTGCTCGAATTGGAGGGTGTAAATGTTTTTGATGTAATTCTCTACCGTGCTCGTCGCCATGAGGAGGGGGTTCGTCTACAGCATTGCTGCCGAAACCAGCGGGCGTTGCAAAGCCTTTTGTGGCCCAAAACCAAACGTAAAGAGAGTGTGAATCCCGAGCATCTGGGCTCATATCCCTATAGAGCAATTCACTTAGTCAACGCGGCGTCGATGATGGAACTGATCGTATGAGTAGCCAATTCAAAGTTCACATCGTCGAAGACGACAAGACCACTCGCCGCCTACTGGAAAACGTCACCAGCATGCTCGGATACGACATCCGCTCCTACGAGGACGGCCAGCAAGCCTGGGACGCGTTTCAGATCGAGCGCCCGGAGATCGTGATCAGCGATTGGATGCTGCCCCACAAGGACGGGCTGGACCTGTGTCGCGAGCTGCGCTCGAGCATGAAGGAAACCTACACCTACTTCGTGCTGGTCACCGCCCAGAAGCGCTCCCGCCCCAACCTGGAGCAGGCCATCAACGCCGGAGTGGACGACTTCCTCAAGAAGCCCATCAGCTCGGAGGAGATCTGGAACCGGCTTCGCGTGGCGGAACGCATTCTCAACTTCACCCATCAGGTCCGTCGCCTGGAGAGCCTCATCCCGATCTGCTGCTACTGCAAGAAGGTGCGCAACGACGGCGACCTCTGGGAGCAGATCGAACAGTACGTCAACGAGCGCACCGGAGCGGATTTCACCCACTCCATCTGCCCGAATTGCATGGAAACCCATGTCCGGCCCCAGATGGCCGCCTACAAGCAGTCCCTCGCCGACAAGAAAAGCGGCGCCGTCTCCTAGGCTATCCGCGCCTTCGGCGAAACCGCCCGCTTCAGTCGGGTCTGAGCCTCACCCGCGTCGCTCCCCAGCCGCCGGAACTCTGGTCGCCCAGCTCGAAACGCTCCACCATCGGGGACTTGCGGAGCTGAGCGTGCACCAGCTCCCGCAGGGCGCCCGTGCCTTTTCCATGGATCACCCGCACGCTGAAAATGCCCCGCTTGCGGCACTCCTCGAAGTAGTCGGGCAGCAGCTCCTTCACTTCCTTGGGGCGAAAGGTATGCAGGTCCAATTCGTCGCTGATGGGGAATTCGATGGGCTCTTCGTCCATAAAACGTTAAAAGTGAGGGCTTCAATCGCGCATTGAGCTAAAACCGCTACGCTTGCGGTCGAAACAAAGCTTATGAAGCGCCCACCCGCTCGCTTCCAACCCAATTTCATGACTCGACGACATCTCAGCTTCTTGGCCCTGGCCGGCTTTCTCGTTCTCGGACGCTGTCTCGCCCTCGGCGAGGAGTCTGGCAAGGAGGACGAAATCACCCCGCCGGTGGCCATCTACAAGGTCGACCCCACGCATCCGACCGAGCTCTACGCCCGCGGCGTGGAGGGCGAAGCCATCATCATCGCCACCGTCGATCGCTTCGGCACGGTGCTCGACCCCATCGTCGACCGAGCTACCCACGAGGAGTTCGGATTGGCCGCCATGCTAGCCGCCTCGGAGTGGATCTTCGACCCTGCGGTCAAGAACGGCGTGCCCATCCAGCTGAAAGTGCGCATCCCCTTCGAATTCGAGATCAGCTTCGAGCACCTGCTCAACGTGGAAATGGGCCGCGAAGTCTTCCAGGAGCTGAAAGTGCCCGTCATCCCTTCCTTCGAGCTGGACCAGGCTCCGCTGCCCTCCTTCGTGCCAGCGTTCGCCGACTTCTATCCGGAAGCGTTTCGAAACAGCGGCAAATCCGCCGCGGTCAGCGTGGAGTTCATCATCGACCCGAAAGGCAACGTCATCAACCCGCGCATCATTTCCATCTCCACCCCAGGCTTCGAGGAAGCCGCCATCCGAGCCGTGGCCCACATGCAGTACAAGACCATCCGCTTCGAAGGCCAGCCGGTCTACGTCTCCCTCATGATGCCCATCCAGTTCTCGCCGTAGCCGTGGCGGCGCGAGACCTCCGGGCTCGCGCCCTCAACCCAATCAGAAAAGGCATCCTCCCCAAACGGAAAACAACCTAGGCCAGCGAAATCAGAACGATGCCCAGCAGGATGCCCAGGATGCACGGCGTCTTGGCCCGGTAGTTTCGTTCCTTGAACAGGATATAGCCCGCCGCGAAACTCACCAGCACGCCTCCGCGTCGCAGACAGGACACGATGGAGATCAGGGCCTCCTCGTCCCGCAAGGCCTCGAAATACAGGTAGTCCGCGATCAGCAGCGAAACGCCGATCATGGGGATCGACCACCGCCACACGAAGATCCCGCGCGGCCACCAACGTCTCCACCAGCCAATCATCATGGGCAGCATCACCAGCACCAGATAGATGGAAAACCATGCTTGCACGGTCGAAGCCTCGTAGCCCACCGTGCCCATGAGGTATTTGTCGTAGAGCCCGCTCACCGTGCCCGCCAAGGTGGCCCCGATCATCAGAAACACCCAGCGATCGCGATGAAACACCAGCCCCTCGCGGCGGCCCGCGAACGAAAGGGCTACGAAGGAGATCAGGGTGATCACGATGCCCAGCCATTGCTGCCCGCTAGGCCGCTCCGCGAAGAGAACCACCGCTCCGAAGAGCGTCCAGAACGGACTGGTGGCCCGAATTCCGCCCGCGACCGAGACCGGGAGGTGCTTGAGGGCGAAATAGGAAAACACCCAGGAGATCGCCACGATGGTGGACTTCAGCAGCAGCCGGCCATGATCCAGCCAAGAGAGATCCTGCACCTGCAGCATCTTCATAGGAGCCGACTCCACCCCATTGACCGCGCACCAGATGACCCAAGGGGCCCAGATCAAAGCTCCAAAGCACACGCTGAGAAACAGCGTCGGAACCACCGCGTTGCCGTTCACCGAACGTTTCTTGAAAACGTCGTAGAGACCGAGCACCGCAGCGCTGGCCAGAGCCTGAAACAACCAAGTCATAAACGGGCGCAGCATTAGGCGGGCCGCGGAGCCAACCGCAACCAAATACCTCCGCCGCTTCCCAGCCCTCCCGACCGCCTGGCCCGTCGCCCCGCAGCGAGGGCGCCTGCGCCAAAACCGCCCATCGCTCTTTCTCCTCGATCCCGAGCCCGCCACCTCCTAACCTCGCCCCCTCTCAAAACAACTCCCTTCATGCCAGACCTTCTCAAAGAGCTCTTCGAACAGCACTACCCGACGGTGCTCAAAGCAGCCCTCGCCGCCGCACTGCTCATCGTCACCTTCGTTTCCCTGCGCATCTACAAGCGCTACATCTACCGCACCGGCGAGAAGCATCGCTTCGCGGTGCAGCGCACCGACGCCATCTCCAAGCTCGGCCAAGCCCTCATCGGATTCGTGTCCATCTTCATCGTCTCAAACGTATTGGGATTCGGGATACAGGGAATCTTTCTGGCCACCAGCTCCCTTTTCGCTCTAGTGGGCATCGCCTTCTTCGCCAACTGGTCCATCCTCAGCAACATCACCGCCAGCGTGCTCATCTACTTCACCTTCCCATTCCGCATCGGCGACCGGCTCATCGTGGAAAACGATCCGAAGTACTGCGGCATCCTCATGGACGTGACCCTCTTCTACCTCAAGATCCAAAACGACCGCGGCTCGGACATCACCATCCCCGCCAACGTCGCAATCCAGAAAATCATCACCGTGCAAAGCGAAAAGGACTGGCAGCGCCTGAAGCAGCAGGACGAAACAGCCGAAAAGGCGAAATTCGAAACCGCCGACGCCGTGTAGCCCATCGTCCCCATCCAAGCCGGCATCCGCTCCGACTCATGGCCGAACCCTTCAAAAACCTCCTCAACGCGGAGGTGGTGGAAACGCTATCCCGCCACCTCGCTAGATCCTTCCCCGAATTTCCACGAGATCGCTTCATCGGCGGATGTCTCGAAAAGCTGGATACGCTCGAGCTAAAGGATCGAGCCCACCTCATCGCGGACATGATTCGCGAATGCTTGCCAGACGACCCGCAGGCGGCTCTGACCATCCTGCTGGAGCTCACGCGCCAGATCCCGCCGCTGGAACAAGAGAAAAGCGCCGGCGGCTGGCTGATGTTTCCGCTCAACTCCTACCTGTCCCGATACGGGCTGGAATGCTTTCCTAGATCGCTCGAGCTGGTCTACGAAGTCACCCGGCGCTTCACTTCCGAGTTCGCCATCCGTCCCTTTCTCATCAACCAGCAGGAGGAAACGCTACGGGCATTGACGAAATGGTCGACCGACCCGGATGAAAACGTGCGCCGTCTCGTCTCGGAAGGCACGCGCCCTCGCCTTCCCTGGGCCGAGCAACTGCCCGCGTTCATCGCCGATCCGAGCCCTATCCTCCCTCTCCTGGAAACGCTAAAGGACGATCCGTCGGAATACGTTCGACGGTCGGTCGCGAACAACCTCAACGACATTTCCAAAGACAATCCGGAGCGCATGCTCGACGTCGCCGAAGTCTGGATACGGGACGCCGACAAGAACCGAACCCGGCTGGTCAAGCACGCCTGCCGCTCGCTGATCAAAGCAGGCCATCCTCGTTGCCTGCGCATCCTTGGCTACGCTGCGCCGAAAATTTCCGTCGAGTCGTTCGAATGCTCTCCGCGCACCCTGCCCCTCGGATCGAAGGTGCAAATCGCCACCTGGATTCGTTCGGAATCAAAACGGAAGCAATCTATCATCCTCGACTACCGTTTCCATTTCGTGAAGGCCAACGGAAAAACGGCCCCTAAAGTCTTCAAGGGCTCCCTTCTTTCGCTCGCCCCGGGAGAACGCCGCGAAATCGTGAAGTCGTTCGCGATCAAGGCGGTCACCACCCGGAGGTACTACGCCGGCCAGACCTACGTGGACCTGGTCGCGAACGGGCAATCCAGCGCCAAGAGTTCCTTCGAACTAGTGGTGTGAACGAATCCTGCAGCGTCTCCGCAGCGCATCGTTTCGAGATTCCTCGGAACCCAACCCGGCCTGCCGCCTGTCGGAAAACCCTTACCACCTGAAAACCTTGAAAAAAACGGACCAAAAGAAAAGCCCCCCGAAACGCTCCCACGGCAAACGCAACGCGGCGCTCGTCGTCGGGCTTCTCTTCCTGCTGGTGTCCCTCTTTCCCTGGTGGTCCATCTACCTCGCGAAGCCCCTCCTGAGCGCCGTCGACGGACTGCAGGTGGACTCCCTAAGTCAGCGCTCCTGGAGCGAGTGGACCCTGCGACAAGCCAGTTTTCAAACCACCGGCCTATCCTTCGAGGCTCAGGAGATCTCCCTGCCATCGCCAAGCTACCTGCTGCTGGCCAAGATCGGGGCGAGCGACCCGACCGGCAGCTTGGAGCTCTCCTCCTGGCGCCTCGCCCTTTCCGAATCCGAGCAAACCAGCAGCCCCTCTCAGCCGCTCAGCCTCCCGTCCCTGCTCGAACAAGTGGAGCGATCCACTGGACTGGTCCACCAATACGTGAGCGCCGTGAAAGCCACCGACGGGCTTGTCCAGCAAAACGGCAAGGATCTGCTAAGCGTCGAGCTGATCGAAGCCCGAGAGAAACGCCTCACCGTGAAGGCCGACTACCTCGCATCGGACCTGCCGTTCGAAGCGGACGTCGACTACTCTCGCCCCTCCGTCTGGCGCGTTCTGGCAGAAACGTCTCTGGCAGAAGCGGACTTGGAGCTGCGAGCCGACCAGGGAGCGACCTTGGAGGGCGAGCTCACCGCGCACGGAAATCGGATCGCCCTGTCCGCCAACTGGGCTCCCGACTCCACAGGCTTCATCCCCACCCAAGCTTCCGCGTCCTCGAAGCGCTTCGCTCTCGACCAACGCTATGCCTTTTGGAAAAACGCCCAGCCAGTCACCGTGGACGCGGAGCTCGGATGGACTGGGCAGGAATATCGGTTTAGTATCCAATCAGTGGATGCGTCAGTGAAGGAGCAACCGATCGACTTGAATCTTTCAGGCTTCGGTGACTTCGCGAAGCTCACCATCGAATCCGCCGAGATTTCGCTCCCCTGGCTCGAAGCCCACAACGACGCCCCGCTGGTCATCGACTTCTCCCTGGCCAATCCGCTGGAACAAGCCGAGCTGGTGGCCCGAGCAGACCTCGCGGAGCTTCCCTGGATCGAAGCTGACGGCTCAGTGAGCGGACGCATCAAAGCGGACGCATCGGGCGAGGGATTGCCGCTGCTCACCGCGAACGTGGACGGCGAAGCGGTACGCATCCACGATACCCGGTTTTCAACCTTCACCGCGAACATCAAAGCGGTCGGCACCGACGTATCGATCAATTCGCTACGAGCGAGCACCGAAAGCGGCTCCTCCATCGACGCCAGCGGATCGCTCGACCTCGCCGAACGCAGTTCGTCCGGGTTGAGCGTGAGCCTCGCTTTGAAAAACGAATCCGCGATGCTCAACAAACTGATCGGTTTCGAGGACTGGCAGGAACTCTCCGCAGACCTCAGCCTCTCGGGAGCGTTGGCAAACCCTGCCCTTCAGGGCTCGCTCTCCGTTAGCGAGTTCGTGCTACCCGAACTGAAGCCGCTCACCTTGAACGCTCGCATCGACGGGACGCTGCGCGACCTCCACACCGAAGCCACCGTGAACAGCGAGGCAAACACCCTCGATCTCGCCTTCAACCTCAAGTCGTCCTCGGCCGAGCTCGTCGCCGACCTGAAGCGGCTGAGGATCCGACCGGAACGGAAAAACGCCTTCGCGACGTCCGGTCCCGCTCAGGTCCGCTTCGATCTGACCAGCAAGCAGCTAGCGGTGAAGGACCTTTCTCTCGGCGATGGGCAAGGCAGCTTGATCGCCCTTCCGAACCTCCTGCTATCAGCCGACCAGCTGATCGTCACCGCCCACCTCGCGGAACTCGAACCATCGTTCTTCGAGTCCTGGCTTCGCAATCCCAAACTGCCCAATCTCCATATCACGGAACTGAATACGGAGATCGCCCTCTCCGCCGACGCCAGTCAGATCCAAAACTCCGGAGAAATCTCCTGGAGCCTCGATTCCAGCAACGTCATCGAAGCGAGCTGGCGAGCCCATCAACAGGAAGAGGCCGACAAGCCCTCCTTTCGACTCGACCACCTGGAAATCGGTTCGCAAGGGAAACACATCCTACGATCGAAAGGCGACTTTCCCGTATCCTTGGGATGGAGCGACAATCGAATACGCTATCGCTTTCTTAAGGACGCACCCATCTCGCTCACCCTCAACTCCACGCCTCACCCAGACTTCTGGCGCTCGATCGAAACGCTCGTTCCGGTAGCCATCACCCGCCCGGTGATCAACGCTCGCATCGATGGCTCCCTGGCGGATCCGGAAGGACAGCTCAGCCTCCGTCTGGCATCGCTCAACTGGAAGGATCCGTCCGCGCCCGAAAAACGCATCACCCTCTCCAATATCGAACTCGAGGCTGAAGCCAACAACGGTATCCTAACTGTCACTACGCTATCCGCAAACGCAGGCGCGAACCGCCTAAAAGGACGCGCCGAGCTGCCACTGAAAGACAAATCTCTGACCGAACTTCTGGAAGCTCGCCAGCTGCCCACCTTCGATACGCTGGATGGCTCCGCGTCCCTCGAACTCACCGATTTCGCCGCGATCGATGTCTGGCTTCCTAGCTTCATGCGACGGGAGGGATCTGCCACCATCGAATCCTCCTTCAAGTCAGGTCAGCTCGAAGCGAAAGCAACCGTATCCAAACTCGCCACACGCCCCCTCCCTCCTCTCGGCTCATTCTCGCAGGTGAGCGGCACGCTACGCTACCAGAACGGCCGATTCGAAACCTCGGGCCTGGAGGGCATGGCCGAGCAAAGCCCGTTCAAGCTCGTAGGTGGCGTTCAACTACGTAAAGGGAAAACGCCTCTCTACGACCTCTCCTTCACCAGCCAGGACTTCCCCCTTCTACGAGACTCCGGGCTCATGTTTTCGGGCGATATCGACCTGAGCCTGACCTCCAAAGCGGGCAGCGCTCCCCAGCTCGCTGGCAACGTCAAGCTGAAGAAGGGACTGGTGCTGACCGAACCCGAGCTGCTCGCCAGTTCAACGAAAACCAACCGCCAGCGCCCGCCTTACTTCGCAGTCGAGACCGAGCCCTACTCCGCGTGGGGACTTGATATCGGAATCCGTGGCGAGCAGTTCCTCCGCGTATCCAACTCGTTTTTCGAAGGTACCTTGTCCGCAGATTTCAAACTCGACGGCACGCTGGGAAACCCGTTGCTCGTGGGCAGAGCGGAAGCCACTAGCGGCGTGGTTCGCTTTCCTGCCGCTTCGCTAAAGCTTCAAAAGGGCGAGGCCCTCATCACCCGAGAACGGCCGAACACCATACAGGTCGAAGCCAGCGCCATAGGCCGGCTTTTCGCCTACGACATCAATTTGTCAGCCACCGGCAGCATCGAGGATCTCGATATCGTCATCAACACCAACCCCGCCCTCAGCCAAGTCGACGCCCTGCTGCTGGTGACCACTGGGGCCATTCCGAACAGCGGCGGCAATCTAGCCCAGCAGTCCGCCACCTCGCTCGGTCTCTTCATCGGCAAGGGGCTCTTCCGAAAACTCGCAGGACCCGGCGACAGCGACGCCGCTAGCAAGCTCTCCCTCGAGGTCGGAAACGACATCTCCTTGCAAGGCAAGAAGACCATCGAAGCGACGTATCAGCTTACGGATACGTTGGAAATCGAAGGCGAGTACGACAAGCGCGACGAATACAACGCGAATCTCAAATGGACGTTTTTCAAAAAATAGGTCGCAACCTCATCTGTCTTAGCTTCGCGGTCGTCTTCACGGCGCTCAGTCAGGCCAAGCTTGTCAGCGTGGACGGCTTCGGCCTCTTCGGAAGCGCCGAACTGCGAAACGCCTTGCGCCTACTGGAAATGGAGGGAGACACCATTTCAGGGCGCCAGATCGACGACGGAGCCTTCCTCATCATCACACGCCTCAAGCAAAGCGGCTACCTCGACGCCAGGCTCTCCGCCGAGATCAAACTCGACGAAGAACGCAGCATCACCGCCAGCTGGTCGACCGACTTCGAGCCCCAGCTCGATCCAGACCTCACCGCTAGCTCCGCGAGCTACACCGTCGAAGCGGGCACCTTGCACTACTACGAAGAGGTCGAGATCACTGGACTCCACTCCATCCCCATCGACGAAGCGCGAACCTACTTCGTACCAGACGATACGCTGTATTCACGAAAAAAGGACAGAGCCTATTCGCCCAGCCTTCTCTCCAGCCAACAAAAGCAATTGATCGGAGCCCTCTCCGCATTAGGCAAGGCGGACGCCCGCGTGGCTGAGCAAACCGTGGACATCGACTCGGAAACCGGCCAGGTCTTCGTCCAGCTAACTATCGATGAAGGCCCCCTGTACCGTATCACCGAGCAGGTCATATCGATCGATACCGAATCTTCGCCAGCTGAAGAAAGCTCCATCCCGACCGATGCCATCTACTCCAAAATCTGGATCGAAAACCGTCTGCGCGCCCTGCGCAACGAATCCTACCAGCTCGGCTATCCGGATACGCGCATCAGCCACAGCAACTCCGAGGTCACCAACAAGGGAGATACCATCGAGCTCGTCGTTCGCTTCGACATTCAACGCGGCTCGAAGGTCATCCTGACCGACGTGAAGCACCTCGGCGCCGACGACACCAAAACATCTCTCCTTGAACGCAAGACGGATCTCGTAGTTGGCGAACCGCTCGACATCACGGAGGTGGAGGCCGCCCGACGCCGCCTCTCCAGCTTGGGCATCTTCAAGCGAATCGACCTAGAGTATGAAGAAGTTGGAGACAACGGAAGACAAGCGATCTTCAACTATGAAAAAGGCTTGCGTCTGGAATGGCAGCTTCTGCTCGGATACGGAAGCTACGAGGGTCTTCGCGGCGGCGTTCTCGCGAAACGAAGCAATTTCTTCGGCCGGGCCCATTCGCTCAATTTTCAAGCCGTCCAATCCATAAAATCGACCCACGGAAGAGTAAACTACACCATGCCCGAATTGCTCGGCGAATTTATCGACGTAAGAGTCGAAGCCGACTATCTCGACAGAGAGGAGCTCTACTTCGACCGTACCGAGCGCGGCGTATCGGCCGGAGTCTCGACCCATTTGAACAACTACGGCATCGACCTAGGTCTCGACTACGCCTTCGAGAGGAAGCGCTCTAGCGACCCGCGCTTCAACGCCGATCTCCGTCTCGAGGACACAAACATCGGCAGTATTTCGGTACGAGCGACTAAAAACGAGCTCGACAATATCCTGTACCCGACCAGCGGATACGAAATCTCTTCCTCGTTTCGATACGCATCCGAGGAGCTCGGAGGTGAAACCGAATTCATCCGGCCGGAAGTCGGAGCGAGTTTTCACCATCGTATCGACAGTCGCTGGATCCTTCACTTGTCCGGAAAGCTCGGATACACATCTAGCCCCGACGAAAACGTGGTCGCCATTCCCTACGGGGAACGTTTTCTGGTCGGCGGCGAGAACTCGCTGCGCGGCTTCCGTCGCGGCGAAGCGGGGCCGGTCGATTCTGAAGGCATTCCAATCGGAGCGGAAGCGGTGGCCCTTTTCAACGCGGAGCTGGAGTACCCGCTCTTCAATCGAATCAACGCGGTCGTCTTTTTCGACACCGCTCGAGTCTGGGACTCGACCGGCGATCTGGATACGTTCGAGGATTTCGCCAACGTGGGCATCGGCGTTCGCTACAAGACCATCGTCGGACCGGTGCGCCTGGAATACGGCCACAACATCGATCCACGCCCGTCGGATCCGGAGGGCACCGTGCACCTGTCCATTGGCTTCCCGTTCTAGGCAACGAACAAGCGGCTAGTTTTCAGTCGAAATCGAGGCGCGCTGGGGCAAATCGCATTCGGCGCCGTCGGACTCCTCCTGCCTTCGACGCGGTCCGTTGTCCCAGAACACTTGGCTAAACAATGTACGATCGCCCGCAATGAACTTGCGGTAGTCCTGGGAGTCGCGTTTGGCGCCTTTGCTTTGATTTGGAGATTCGTATTTCATGCTATCATCTCTCCTATCGACCCTACTCGATTTTTCTAAACGCCCTAAGAACAGTATTTCGCGCTCGAGGTTTCTGTGGATTGATCCAGTTCCGAAACGGGCTAAATCCATCACCTAAATCGAAACCTCGACTGCCAAGCGAACTGCCAGCCGTGCATCATCTCGAAGACGGAACCGGTCGGGGCGCCGAGCGCTCATCGTCACCCGAGCAGCGAATGGCCCCACTACAGCTTAATCAAAATCCCCCGACCCCAGAGGTAGCGCACCGGGAGATAAATGATGCCAACGTAGAAAAGGGCATAAAAAAGCGAGGCCAGCTTTCCGGCTAGGCCAAGCTCTAGGGCGGCGTCCATAAACCACGCGTTCAATCCCGCGAACTCTCCGTACCCTGTGTAGAAAACGGAAAGCAGCATTCCCGAAAGGGCATAGGCGACGATCGGATTGGCCCCAAACACCAGCCCCATTTTCGCCCATCGCTTGTATCCGCAGATATCGATCAGCAAAACGCAGCTCGCGAAGCAAACCGCTGACCAGCCGCCCGAAACGAGCACGAAAGAGCTGCTCCAAAGGTTCTTGTTGAGCGGAAAGCTCCAACTCCAGATCGTGCCGAGCCCCACCGCAGCAAATCCCACGAGATACAGCCAGCTCACCCGTCGATAGGCATCGCCAATCCTCAAGACGAGAGCGCCCACCAACAGGCCGAATATCCCCGTTCCTATCGCTGGCAAGGTCGTGAACAAACCTTCCGGATCCCAGGTTCGTTCCCAGAACCGACCGGGCAGCAAGCGACGATCCACCCAAGCCGCGACGTTCGCACCTGGCTCGTAGTTGGGCCTTAGATACGCTTCACCCCTGGCGGATACCGACACCTCCACTTGCTGTCCATAGCTTCTTTCGATGTATCCACTTTCCAACGCTAGCTCATTGACCGCGTCCAATGGTACCGGTACCCAGGCCATCACGCCCCAATAGGCCAGCAAAATGCCGACTCCTATCGAAAGTTGAGCTTTCCAGCTCACCAGCAGGAAAAGGATCGCGCATACCGCAAACACGATCGCGATGCGCTGCAGCACTCCCGCGACGCGAATCTCCGACAGATCGAAGCTCGGCCAAAGATTGAGGAACAAACCAACGGCGAAGATCTTAACGCCGCGAATGACGATCTTCCGATAGGCCGCCGCCTTCTGGCGTTCGCTCAGATCCAAGCGCCCGTACGCAAGCGCTATCGAAATGCCCATGATGAAGAGAAAGAAAGGGAACACCAGATCGGTCAGCGTCATCCCGTGCCAAGGCGCGTGAAGCAGCGGAGGATAAACGTGGCTCCAGGAACCTGGGCTGTTCACGATGATCATGCCAATGATGGTGAAGCCTCGCAAGGCATCGAGCGACAGGAGACGCTCCTTTTTCCCTGAACGTCTCATCTAGACTCCTTCCGTGTCCTTGGTTTGGATACGTTTCAGCAGAAACAAGATCCCCAGCGCCCCGAGGACGAGCATCGACACACCGAGAGCTTCAGATCCGTAAATGACATACCCCAGGCCGAACAGCGCCGCGTAAACCGAAACGCTGCCGACGAAAAAGTTGAGCAACCCATTGGGGATGCTTTCGCTAGCTGGCCCCACCCGCAGCTCAACGCCTTCACGAGCTAAAGCGGACTGTACCTTCGACCACCCCGGCCCCGACGGGCGAATCTCACGGTAGAAACGCCTCAGCGTTTCCTCGTCCGTGGGCGGCGTCAGCAGGGTGACCGTCAGCCAGAGGACCGTGGTCACCGCCACACTGGCGATCAGTTGCCAGTGTCCTTGCAGCGGCTCGAAACCGAGACGCTCATAGCCGAACTCGAAAAACACCGCCACGAGAAAGGAAACGATCATTCCAGCGATCTCCGTCATGGCGCTGATCCGCCACCAGAACCAACGAAGGATGAAGATGAGACCGGTGCCCGCTCCGATGGAGAGCAGAATGTTGAAGCTCTGCAGGGCGTTGTCCAACACCAGGGCCACTCCGCCCGCGCACACCATGAGCAATGCGGTGGAGAGACGCCCAACCCGGACCTGCGCCTTTTCATCCGCGCTCGGATCGATAAAGCGCTTGTAGAAGTCGTTCACGATATAGGAGGATCCCCAATTCAAGTGAGTCGAGATGGTGGACATGAAGGCGGCCACCAAGGACGCGATCACCAAGCCCAGGACGCCGGCTGGCAAGAAGGCTAGCATGGCTGGATATGCCAAATCGTCGCCTAGGATCGATGGATCGACATCAGGGAACGCCGCTCCCAAGTCGCCAATGCTTGGATACACGACCAAAGAAGCGAGGGCGATGATGATCCAAGGCCAAGGACGCAGCGCATAGTGAGCAATATTGAAGAAAAACGTAGCCCCGATCGCGTGGCGTTCGTTTTTTGCCGACAGCATCCGCTGGGCCACATAGCCTCCACCGCCTGGCTCGGCCCCGGGATACCAGACGCTCCACCACTGCACAGCCAGCGGAACCAAGAATACGGAAAGAGCCATGCTCGAATCGCTGAAATCCGGGAGCAGTCGCAGTTTTTCGGATACATTAGGATGCGCGAGCAGCTCGCCAAGCCCGCCGATCTCCGGCTTGGATACAATCAAATAGGCCGCCCAGACCGAACCCGCCATGGCTAAGCCAAACTGAACGAAATCCGTTATCAACACGCCCCTCAGTCCCCCTAGCGAGCTGTAGACCACCGTCACCAGAGAGGCGATCAATAGCGTCTCCAGCGGCGACAGACCAAGAGCGATTCCACCTAGCTTGACTGCGGCCAAGCAAACGTTGGCCATGATCATGACGTTGAAAAAGAATCCGAGATAAAGGGCTCGAAAGCCCCTTAGGAAGGCGGCTGGCCTGCCGCTGTAGCGCAGTTCGTAAAACTCCAGATCCGTACTTACCTTGGAACGCCTCCACAGACGGGCGTAGACGAAAACGGTGAGCATGCCGGTCAGCAGAAACGCCCACCACACCCAATTGCCAGACACTCCATTCTTGCGAACGATATCGGTCACCAGATTCGGTGTATCGATGGCGAAGGTGGTAGCCACCATGGATACGCCCAACAACCACCACGGCATGTTTCTGCCTGAGAGGAAAAACTCTTGGGCAGACTTGCCCGCCCGTCTGGAAACCGCGAGGCCGATCGCCAGCGATACGATGAAGAAGGCAGCGATGATGACCCAGTCGAGATTAGAAATTGTCATTTTCTTGAGGATACATGTTTGAGATGGAAGATGCTAGGCGCTACTGTTCCAGCGATCGAAGCAGGGCCTCGATCGGCTGGACGACCTGCAGCTCGACTTTCGCCACTGGCTGACGCGCCGCTTCGAAAAGGGCTTCGGTCGTTTCATCCCAGACAAAGGGATCTTCCCGCTCCATCGCCGCCAACGCCAACCCTGCCAGGTCGCTCAAGGCTTGGGAGATCGGCAAGGCCTCGCGAATCGCCGGGGCTTTGCGAGCGAGCGCCTCAAAGGCGTCATGGTTCTTCGCCCATCTACGCAGCTGCTTCGAGATGGCTTGCTGGCGCCTTTCGCTCGGATTCGCCAAGTAGTCCTCCACGAGAAAGCGGAATCTCAATGCATCTCGGGCGTCCGCGGTGGCCACGTCGGGAAGCAGGGTGTAGGGCGAGAAGGAACGATAGGAGAGATCTGCGTTTCGTCGGTAGATCTTGAGCGGTTCCACGACATCGGCCAAAGCCTCCAGCGCAGAGTAGTCGTATCCCCGAGCCAAGCGCCGCATCATCATGTCCCTGTTTTTCAGATGGGCTAGACCGAGTTCCTCGAGCTGCAGGGCAATCGTATCCAATCTTCGATACATATCCCTCACGTCGTCGACTTCCGCGGAGGACCAAAGCCGTTCCGCGATGGCCGCGGTTCGCGGCCAGATGCGGGAGTCCACCGTCTCCGGCGTCACATGCTCGCTCCACATGGTCGCCTCTCCTCCGAGAACGCGCTCTCGCTCCGCCTCGCTCAAGTCCACGTCTTTGGGAAGCGGATCGTTTAGGTAATGCTCGCTCGCTGGCTGCATCAGGTCGATGTAGTAGCCGTTGGACAGTATGCTTTGATATCCGTCCTTCGCGGCGGCCACCATGGACTCTCGTCCTCTCCAGGAGTGGATGACGATATTCGTCGGCATCTCGGGATGCAGGATCTCGTCCCAACCGATCATCCGCTTCTCTAGTTTCGTCAGTATTTTCAGGATACGCTGATTGAAATGGGCTTGCAGGGCATGCTTGTCCGCGAGTCCGTTCTCCTCCATGAACCGTTGCACGGTCTCGCTCTGCTCCCAGTGGTGCCCTTCCACCTCGTCCCCTCCGATATGAAAGTAGGGATCGGGAAAAAGAGCTGCCATTTCGGTGAACACCGCTTCCAAGATCTCGTAGACTACCTCCTTGCTTGGATCGAGCGTTGGCTCGAAGATCCCCCAGCCACGCTCGATTTCGTAGGGCCCGGGCAGCGAAGCCATCTCCGGATGCCCCACCAGCCAAGCGGTGGCGTGACCTGGCACATCGAATTCCGGATACACGCGAATGCCGCGATCGGCCGCGTACGCAACGATCTCGCGTATCTGCTCCTGGGTGTAGTACATGCCATCGGAACCCAATTCGTGCAGGCGCGGATAGCTCTTGGTTTCCACACGAAAGCCTTGGTCTTCCGTCAAATGCCAGTGCATGACGTTGAGCTTCACCGCCGCCATGCCGTCGAGGTTTCGCTTCAGCGCATCCATCGGCATGAAATGCCGTGCCGAATCGATCATCAAACCTCGCCAAGCGAATCGTGGAGCATCCTCGATTTCAACGGCTGGAAAATAGAAGCCGTCCTCATCCACCGAGAGCAGCTGCAGAAGCGTCTCCAGCCCATGCATCGCTCCAAGATCGGTCTCCGCAAGAATCCGTATCCGCTTTTTCTCTACGACGAGACGATACGATTCATCCTCGCCCAGAGCGACGCTTCCCGGACGCGAAACCGTGATCAGCAGATCCGAGGCATCCGCAAGGTCGGTCGGCTTCACGTAGTCCTGAGGGAAAAAAAGCCCGGAGCGACCGTCCAGACGACGCAGGAAGCGCGACGCTGCCGAGTAGATGCGCGGGTCGGGATTTCCCTCGACCGCTACCTGAAACGTCGCTTCCAGGCGAAAACGCCCTTGGCCTTTTTCGATGGACTGGGGAACAGGCAGCAATTGATCGGTCATCGGCTTGGCGACAGTTGAGATGAGGGCGAAGAGTGCGAACAGGGCTGCAAGGCAGTGCTTGAGGTGGGGCATCGTCGAGTGGGTTGTATGTTCATTTCGCCGCGAAGCGCTCGATGCGCTGCAGCGTATCCATTTTAAAATGATCTATGAATCCCTTCACGTAATCAGCAGGGCTGGGAGCGTGCTCCGCGAGCAACGGTTTCAGGTCCATGGCAAAGGTAAGGGCCTTGGCCGTATCCACGCTATGAGATTGGAAAAAGGTGGCGTTAGCGAAGCGCCGTCCCAATGCGGCAGCGACATAGTCCTTGCCGCCGGCCACCTGCGAATCGAAGACCTCGATCAGCTGGCGAGCCAGGTCCGGATACGCGTCTACCGGCAGAGCTATTTTCCTGCCGTCATCCAGCCAATCGAGATCGCGCCACACTTCGCAGCCATAGACCGCCTCCGGATGGAGCGCTGGCGGCAGGCGTCTCAGAGCTTCGAGACAACGGCTCAGAACCGCGATGTGGGTATCGTGCTTGTCGGCGGGATTGTGCAGGTAGAGCACCCGGGGAGAGCAGCTTCGCAGCAAGGCCTCCAGATCATCCACCAACGCTCGCGAACTCTCGTGATCCTTGACCTGCGAGCTGGGCACGCCGAGCTGGACCTGAAGCGCGTAGCGCCCTAGTCGAGCGGCTTCGTTCTGCTCCGCCACCCGCTTGGCCTTCATTTCTTCGTCGGTAAAATCCTGATACGGTCCGACGCGGGCGCTGCCGCCGCCATCCGTCACCGTGACTCCAGCAAACCACTCGTCCTCCGATTCGTAGCAAGCGGCGATGCCGTGGTAGGCGAAAATTTCCAGATCGTCCTGATGGGCTCCGATACCCATGCGCGTCACTCGGGACATGGCTTGCGCCTCCGCGATTCCATCCGGTACATACATTCGACTCATTGGCTTGGTTGCGATTTGGGGTTTTCTCGTCGGTCCAAAGGATTACGCTAGGGACGCCACCGCACAAAACACTCGATCGCTTCGTATTCCGCCAGTCCGAAACGGTCGTAGGTCGTAGCGGTCTGCCGGTTTCGAGCGATGGCCTGTTCCCACGCTTCCGTCTGCTCCTCGTCCAGCACCGGCACCTGACTGCGCTGCGAGCGGTGCTGATAGATGGCCTGGGCCTTGATCTTGAGCTCGTCTGGACTGCACGGCACCGACATCTCCGTCTGGTGAGCGGCCCATTCACGCCCGTCGCTGCGATAGAGCCAGACGTAGCAGTCCTCCACCCACGCCTCGCCTCGCAATCTCTCCAAAGCGCAGCGAAACACCTCAAATCCCTTGGCGGAAACGGAGCTCGGGTCGGCGTCGGATCCGGTGGCGTAGACTTGATGGGGCATGGAGCGACGCAGCAGTTTTTCCAGTTCGCTCACGTCCGCCTCACCGACCTGAAACTGGCGGTAGCGGCCGTTTTCATAAAACGGAAGATCCAGAAAGCGGATACAGCTGAGATCGACTCCGCAGCGCTGCAGAGCGGCTCGGGCCTCGTTACGGCGAATGTAGGCCTTGAACTCCCTGAGCTGCTTGGTGTCCTGATCGAACGCCCCCTTTTCGTCGAGCTCCAAGAGTACCCGTTTCGCCAATACAGCCTCCTCCCCGCGACTCGCTTCCACGATCAGCTCCGCCGCCCAGCGCGCTTCTTCGTCCGGGACGCCCAAGCTGCCAGATGTCTGGTAGGCCACCGTGATATCGTGCCCGTGAGCGGCGAGACGGCTCAAGGTGCCCGCCATGGCCAGCACGTCATCCTGCGGCTCCGGACTCAGCACCAGCACTCGCTTGCGAGCGGGCTGAGCCCGTTCCGGTCGATAGGTGTCGTCGGCGTCGGGCTTGCCGCCAGGCCAGCCGGTGATGGTGTGCTGCAGCTCGTTGAAGATGCGAATGTTCAGACCGTAGGCCGGGCCTTGCTCGGTCACCAGCTCCGACAAGCCGTTTTCCTGATAGTCCTTGTCCACCAGCTTGAGCAGCGGCTTGTCCAGGCTCAGCGATAGCTCGGCGATGGCCTTGCGGCTCAGCTCAGGCGTCCAGTCGGGGAAACCGACGCGCCAGGGCTGGCGGTTTCGCGTCAGCTCGGAAGCGGACGCCTCATCCAACACGAACCGAGCCGACGGATGGGCCTGCAGGAAACTGGCGGGCAGACTGTCGCGCGGCTCGCCTTCCACCGCCTGCTTGATCACCTCCGCCTTGGATCGTCCCCACGCAAGCAATACAAGCGAACGCGCGTCCATGATGGTGCCCACGCCCATGGTCACCGCGTAGCGCGGCACGTTGTGCTCGCCCAAAAAATCCCGCGCCGCGTCGAGCTTGGTGAGACGGTCCAGCGTCACCAGACGGGTGCGCGAACGCATGCCGGATCCCGGCTCGTTGAATCCGATGTGACCGGTGCGTCCGATGCCGAGGATCTGCATATCGATCCCTCCCGCGGCCGCGATGGCCTCCTCGTAAGCCTGACAGGCCGCGAAAACGTCGTCGCGACCGACCTCGCCGCTAGGCACGTGGATACGTTCCTCCGGGATGTCGATGTAGTCGAAGAGCTGCTCCTTCATGAACCGGTGATAGCTCTCGGGATGCTCGTGGCCGATGGGGAAGTATTCGTCCAGGTTGAAGGTGATCACATTGGAAAAGCTCAGCCCATCCTCCCGATGCAAGCGGATCAGCTCCTTGTAGAGCGGTACCGGCGTGGAGCCCGTAGCCAGCCCGAGCACGAAATCGCGCCCCGCCGCCTGACGCTCCCGAATGGCTGTCGCGATCTCCGCGGCCACCGTGGCCACCGCCTTGGTAGCGTCCGGATAGATTTCGACTGGTATGCGTTCAAACGCCTGTAGTTCGCCGTTCTGCATGCTGGGCCCTCCCGTTTCGCTTCTAGGGGTTCTCGATTTGAAGGAAACTCAGTTTACCAAAATCTCTTTGAGCAAATATTTGCATTTCAGATCCGATATTTGATATTTCTGGCGACATGATTGACCCGGCCTCGTTTGCGAAGGATCTGAGCGCCCTGCCGCACCTGGTTCCCCGCGACTACTTCCACGGCATCCGTCCGCGCTCCCTCTGCCTGGCCGACAACATCGTGGTCTTTCTGCGTCGAAACAAGCAGGCCTTGCAGCAGCGCACCTTCGAAAGCCGTCCGCATCACCGGCATGTGCTGCTGGTCACCTTTCAGACCGCAGGCTCCATCAACGTGGACGGGGCCGCCTACCCCCTGCAGCCAGGCACCGCCTTTCTCATCCGCCCCTACCAGTTCCATTTCTACATCGACCTTCAAGGGGACGAGCTTTGCTGGCTGTTCATCACCTTCGAAACGGAAAACGACCAGCCCTTCGACTCCTTCGCCAATCTGCCGCTGCAGCTGGGGCCGGAGCACCTGCGGCGCTGCCTGGAGATCGCCCAAGCCTACAGTCGGCGGGACAGCGCCGACGCCGCCCTCGATCTGCTCACCTTATCCGCTTCGACGCTGCTCACTCAGCTGCGCCACCTCGCCCTCGAGCGCAGCGCCCCGCTGGTCAAGCAGCCGCCGCGCAGCTCCAGCGGCTACGCCCTGGTGGAGCGCGTCAACCACCTGCTGGAGTCCCACAGCGAAGCGCGAGCGGACATACAGCGTCTCTCGCAGGGCCTCGCCATCTCGGAGAGCCACCTGCGCAAGCGCTTCAAGGCTCTCACCGGCATCAGCCTCGGTAGCTACCTGGTGCACTACAAGCTCAACCGGGCGGTGAAATTGCTGGCCCACTCCAACGCTTCGCTGACGCAGATCTCCCTGGACTGCGGCTACGAGTCCCTGCCGGCGTTTTCCCGCAGCTTCAAGGCGAAGCTCGGGGTGACGCCCTCCCAGTATCGCAAGAACGCCACCTTCGCCGGGCGCTAGCCGCCCCCCGTCGGACGCCCGAGCGCTAGTCTTCCAACTGCGAACCGAGCCCCTCTCGGAAACCGAAAAACGCCGGCTTCGGCTGCAATTCGTCGTCGAAGAGACAGGGCCAATCCTGCAAATCGAAAAAGCCGCGAATCCAGGAGTCGCCATCGTTGAAGCCCCAGAAGGTAATTCCGTACTGCTGCTCCTCCGGCACCACGCGGCGATAGATTTCCACCAGCTGGCGATACTTGTCGCCCTGCTGGGCCAACATCTCGTCGGTGACTTCGTCGTAAATCTGCTCGCCTCCCCCAAAGCTGTCATCGTGCCGGTTGAAGATGATGTCCACTTCCGAGAGATGGATCTGCAAGCCGGTGGCAGCCCCTTTGCGCAAGGCCTCCTCGATGACATCGTTGGAGATGTCCATGCGGATGTGCATCTGAAATCCGAGCCCGGAGATCGGCACCCCATCGGCTTGCAGCTCGGCGATCATCTCCAAGGCAGTGTCCAGCTTCTCCCCATCCCGTTCGATGTTAAAATCGTTGTAGAACAAGGTCGCGTCAGGATCGGCCTCATGGGCGTAGCGAAAGGCCTTGGCAATGTATTCCTTTCCTAGGGCCTGGTACCAAATGGACTCCCGATACCCCGGTCCAGAGGTGTTCATGGCTTCGTTGACCACGTCCCAGCCGTCGATCTCGCCACGGTAGCGGCCGACGTAGGTTTGAATGTAGCGCTTCATGAAGGCGTCCAGAGCCTGCGGGTCTTTCGCTCCCAGTTCCTTAACCCAGTCCGGCGTGGCGCTGTGCCAGATGAGGGCGTGGCCGAAAACGCGAAGATCATGCCTCCGGGCGAAGGACATCACCCGATCCGCCGACCTGAAGGAGAGCTTGCCCGGCCTGCGGGCGATGAAGTGCATCTTCATCTCGTTATTGGCCGTCACTCTATCGAAGTGCGTCAGCAGCAGGTCCCGCATCGCGCCGTCCTTCTGGTAGCGCTTCACCCAAATCGCGTTTCCCACGGGGAAAGGGGCCACCTCCTTGAGAGCGGCTCCAGCAGTAGCGTCTGCTTGAGCGCTGGAATCGGAAGGGGGAGTAAAAAGCGCGGTCATGGCGAGGGCGAGTAGGGCGGTCGAAGGGCGTACCATCATGAGCGAAATTGGGTTGGAGAGCGTGACAGGTCTGGCCGCGAGCGGCCACCTAGGCGTACCAAACGGAAAACGGCAGGACGCACAACCCACCGTCTCAAATTTCCCGTTCTTTCTATGGACCGCCCGATGCGCGGCCCGTTTCACCAGCCCTGCTAAGAAGCCCCCTAGCTACGGCTCGCCGCTTCTTCCACCGCGCGCAGGTAGTCCGCCACGTTGGATCGGTACTCCAGATCGAGCGACTTGCGGATCAGCTTGGCCGCTTCGGAATAGGACTGCTGCTCGACGAGAAGCTGTCCGTGCTGCAGGTACGCCTGACTGGCCACCGTTTCGATATTTTCAGCGCGGCTGAACAAGAACTCGGCTTCTTCGATATCGCCTTGCTTCCATGAGAATCGAGCGAGCAGGAGCAAGGCGCGTCCATTCATCGGATCCTCCTCGATGATCTTCTCAAGGGTTTCCGCGGCAGCGGCGTCGTTGTTGGCTCCGAGCTGGGCCTCCGCTCGGCGGTTGAGCAGCTCGAGGTTTGCGCTCTTGTCGAGCTCGTCAGCCATCTGGGCTTCCGCGATATCCGCCAGCTCCAGGGCGTGGCGCCATTCCCCGTTCTCGATGAAGGAGCCGATGGCCCGCGAAACGCTGGCGAAACGGCGCTGCTTTTCCGGCGTTTGCTTCAAGGCGTCTCGATAGGTGCCGATCGCCAGATCGTACATGCCCCGATTCGCATAGATGTCCGCAAGGAGAAACAAGCTGTTCTCATCGCCCTCGCCCATGCGGCGAGCGATTTCCAGATTGGCCATGGCCCCGTTCACGTCCTCGCGGGCCAGGCTCACGTTGGCCTGGTGCAGGTAGAGCTCGTGATTGGCCGGATCGAGCGCGATCAGTTCGGAAACCAGCCCGGCTGCGTCTTCGAAGTTCTCCAGCTCGATGAGCGCTCGCGTCTTGCCCAGCTTCCAATCCTTGGACTTCGGGTCGAAAGCGATGGCAAGGCTGTAGGCGTTGACCGCGGAGGAGTAGAGACCCAGGTTCAAATAGCTGTACCCAAGAAGCCCATACGACAGGCCATCCGCTCCACCCAGCTCCATGCCCTTGACGATGACGTCGATGCCCTCTTCCAACTGCTGGTTCTGAATGTAGGCGATGCCTAGATTCTTGTAGGCGCGCATGAAATTGGGAAACTTCTTGATGGCTCGCTCGTAGGCCGCGATCGACTGATCGACTTGCCCCAACTGCATGCGAATGGTGCCCAGCATGAAGTCGAGCGCGGCGCTGGAATCCGCAGTGATTCGGTCCTCCAGCAGAGTCGCCCCCTGAGCGAGATCCGCCTCCAAAACCGCGATCAAGGTCTTGAAGAATTCCCCTTCCGTGTCGCTGAGCTTCGGCTCGAGTTCGCTATGGACGCCGTAGCTGCCCAAGACCCGGTTTTTGAACTCCGGATTCTTCCAGAAGTTTTCGCTGAGCGGATAGGTCTGAGCGCCTAGGCCCGAACCGATAAAAACGCACGCTAGCGCTACAATTCGTTTTGCTGCTTTCATCACAATTGTATCCAAATTCTAACTAAATGATTAAGGGCGCTCCAGGGTCATCGGGAAAAGGAAGCGCGCCCGCGCTGGCTTTCCGTCCTTGGTCGGACTGGTGAAACGGAACGACTCCAGATAGTCGATCACCTCTTCGTCCACGATGTGCTCGCTGATGCTTTGGAAGCGCTGGAAATTCACATGGCCATTCTCGTCGATGATGATCAAGGCCCGCACCACCAGGTCGTCCCTCACCCTTCCGATGGCGTGACGCGGCCAAGTCCAACTAGGCTGGCGGATGGGGCTCGGACGCTCGTCGAGCTCGGCCACGCTAAAGGTCTGAATATCGTCCAATGCGTTGGTCTCGACTTCGAAGCCGCCCATTCCGAACGCGGCCCCCATGGCGTTCCCCGTGCCGGGGTTCATGGCGAGCTGCAGCTGGCTCAAGCTCATCGGCTTGGGCTGGCTCTGCAGCTCCGGCTTGGGCTGCTCCACCTTCTCCTCTGGCGGAGGCGGAGGCTCGGGCGGCGGAGGCGGAGGCGGCGGCAGGGCCACGTCGATGCTGCGCACGGTGCGGGTTTCCTGGATCTTCATCAGGTGCTGCGTAAACGGCAGGATGAAAACCAATACCGCCACCAAAAGCACCGAATAGACGAAGATCCGAGCGAAGCGAGCCGCTCCCTGATGCACGCCTTTGGATTGATAGTATTCGCTCATCGGTTCTCTACCTAGTCCTCAGTCGCCAGACTGACGGAAATCGCCCCAGCGAGCTTCGCCTCGTCGATCACACGCACTACCGTATCCGTGATAGACTTACGATCCGCTTGTATGATCACCGGCATCTTCTCCTTTTGATACAGACGGCGGATCACCGGCCGCACCCCGCTCACGCCGACTTCCTTGCCGCCGTAGACCACATTCCCGTTTTCGGTGATGGCGATCAAGATGCTGTTCTTCTCCAAATCCGATGCGGACGCCGCTTGCGGCTTGTTCACCTCCACACCAGTTTCCTCCACGAAAACCGTGGTGACGATGAAGAAGATCAAGAGGATAAAGACCATGTCGATCAGCGGAGAAATATTGATTTCCTCCGTCCCCTTCTTCTCCGCGAACAATCTTCTGTTCTTCATTTGAAATCGTTCTCCTAACTGATTTGTCGCGCCTTTCTGGCGACACAGGCTTCGAGACGTGTGATTAGCGTATCCAAAGCGTTTTGACGTTTCTCGATAATCATCAGCATGACGTATCCCGGGATAGCGATGACGAGGCCGAACTGCGTCGTGATCAACGCCTCCGAAATGCCATCCGCCACCATATTCACGGTCTGTCCGCCAGTGCTGATGGCGAGCCCCTTGAAGGTGCTGAGCATGCCGATCACAGTGCCGAGCAGTCCGGTAAGCGGCGCCGCTCCCACGAAGACCGCCAGCATGATGCGGCGTCGATCGACGCGGCTCAGGTGCTCGTTGCGCACTTCGCTGAAGCGGTTGATGACGTCACGCTGGTGCGGCAGGGCATCCCTCCCGTACTCGATCATGCTGCGAATCTCCCCGTTGGCGTGACTCGGGTCGTTCACCCAATCCTCGATCGTCTTGTCGGAGGCCTGCTTGCCTTTGAGGTTATTAAGATAGACGATCATCTCCACCCCGGTGAAGAAGATCAGCATCGCCAACGCTACGAGGGGATACATGAGAGCGCCACCTGCATTCCAGATGGGCATGAAGCTCTCCTGAAAGAACCCGTTCATTGGGCGTAAGCCTCTTCCTTGCGGCCCGGTAGTCCGTTCACGAATACGACGGACAGCTTTTCCATGTTGGCCATGATGGACTGGGCCTTGCGATTGAGCATGGCATGGGCCACCAACGATGGGATCGCCACCACGAGACCAAGCTCGGTAGTGATGAGCGCTTCGGAAATACCGCCGGAAAGCGAGCTCGCGTCCCCTGTGCCAAATAGCGTGATCATCTTGAAGGTGTTGATCATACCTGTCACCGTGCCGAGCAGCCCCAGCAAGGGCGCCACCGCCGCAGTCACCGCGATGACCGAAAGGAAGCGCTCCACCTTCGGCTGAGCTTCCAGCATGCGCTCATACATGACTTCCTCCACCAGCTCCTTCTCCTGGTCGCTGTTCTTCACCGCTTCCTGAATCATAGGACCAAACTCCCACGGCAAGTTGCCGGCGTCGGCCAAAGCCTCATCCTTTCGGCCGTCGCGAATCTTGCGCACGATGGCCCCGAGCTCCATGGCGCTCGGCTGCTTGATGGAGTAGATTTCAACCAGCTTGTAGACCGCGAGCAAGGCCGCCATGACCGCGAAGAAGATGATGGGCCAAACCCATATCCCGCCTTTCATCACGTGTTCGGAAACCGTTTCCTTCGAACCTTCGATGGCAAGGGCCGCTCCCAAGGTCACATCCAAGGGCAAGGCTCCCTCCTTCGATTGAGCGAGCGAGGCGACCTTCTTGCTGAACTCCGGATTGAGCGGGGTCGCATTTGGCACCGCCACCTGGTGGGTCTCGATGATGCCGCCCTGCTCGCCGGTTTGGCTGGCGAACACGCTGACCGGTCCGAGCTCGACGAAGCTGCCCGTCTGCACGTTGCCTTTCTCGTCGACCGCCTGCCCGGCGTAAACCGCTCCGCCAAACCGATCGTGAAGGCGCTGGATGCCAAGCTTGACCAAATCGATTTGGGCCGCGTATTGATCTTTCTTGGACACGTCCGCCGACTCCAATGACTCGCGTACCGCATCGATGCGCTCGTCAAACTGCTGCTGCTCGGCGGCGGTCATCTGGGTCTGCAGCTCCTGCATGAACTGGCTCATCATGCCGCTCACATAATCGTTTTCATCTTGGATAGCCGCCACGCGCCCTTCCAAGGCTTCCAGACCGATGGTGCGCGTATCCTGAGCGCGCTGCTCGCGCTCAAGAGTGGAGCCCAGACCGCGCACTTCCGACTTGAGGGCGTTGATGCGACGCGATAGCGGTACGCTTTCCTCCCGGATCGCTTGCCTGGCATCGCTCAAACGCTGCAGGGCCGCATCGAGATCTTCTCTCGCCTGGTCGTTCACCGACTGCAAATCCGCCGCCGCGGAGAGGACCGAGGCGCATGCGAACATCGCGGCGCCAAAAATAAGTTTCTTGGATGCTTTCATCTTAACCCTGTAGTTAGTTGATCACGACAGGCAGTTCGACGAACTCCGCCTGCTTGCCTTTCTCATACATGGAAAGCGCGTCGAGAATCGCTGCCCCGTATTCCGGAGCGCTCTTCCATTTCCAGCCTTCGGCTGTCGGATAGCCGTACCCCGCATGCTCGCCTGTAGCGTCAGCGTAGTAGGCGATGGCGAAGCCGAAGTAGAGCGTCTTCACTTGCTTGCTGACGCCATCCCCGACTTCGCGGGTTTCCGTCTCCAGACTGATGACGTTGTCGAACTTATTGGCCTGGCTGAGGATGCCTACCACGTTTCGCATGCGCACCGACAGCGACAGCTGAGTGTCCTTGCCTTCCTTCGGCAGCTGCCGGATCAGCGGCGCGATGCTCTCGGCGTATTTGGACGGGAAATACGGCACCAAGGATCGAACGCCCGCTTCCAAAGCTTCCAGTTCGGAGCGAACCACGTCGCTGGCTTCCTCAAGAGCCTCTTTTCGGTCAACGACTTCCGAGCGACGCTTATCCGCCTCCGTGGCCGAGTCGCGAGTCTCTTCGATCTTGGCCGCTAGCGTCTCGCGCTCGCTCTCCAGCATGCGGGCCATGTCCTCTAGAATCGCCTTCTCCTTCTTCCAGTCGTTCAGCTCTTTCGAGATCAGACTCTCCGTTTCAGCCCATTGAGTGACTGTCGACTTCGTCTCCTCGTAGAGAGCGTTCGTCGGCGCCGCCGACGCGAAACCCACACAGGTCAAAAACCCGAGAAATGCAGCTTTTTTGAAATGTTCCATCTTATGAATACGTTGTCAAAAACGGAAGCGATGGATTCGATTCACCCGCCTCCCATTTCGAGCGATGTGATCCTGCACCAATTCCCCCAAGGTCAACGTCCGAGCAGACCCGTAACGGAAATGTGACCCGTTCGGCGCAGAAACCGAACGGCGTAACCTGGGTGTAACCATGCCAGACGCCCCCCTCGAAATCGTACGCAAAAAAAAAGACCCACCTCGCGCCAGCGAGATGAGTCTCCGAAATTTCAATACGCCGCTGCTTGCGGCGAACGGATCTTAGTAGCCGTCTTGATAGTCGTCGCGACGACGACCGCCTCGGCGATCGTTTCCGCCGCGTGGCTTGAAGTCGCGGCTGCCACCGCCGCCGCCTCCGCCACGGTAGTTGCCACCGCCACCTCCGCCGCGATAGCCGCCTCCTCCACGAGGACGATTGCCTCCGCGGAATCCGCCGCCACCTTGGCGGGGAGCGCGAGGAGTCGCTTCCCTAACAGTCAACTCGCGACCGTCCATCTCTTGGCCATTGAGACCTTCGATGGCCGCTCTGCCTTCATCGTCGTTGTCCATCGTGACAAAACCGAAGCCACGCGAACGACCTGTTTCCCGATCTGTTATGATCTTCAACTGAGAGATTGCGCCGAACTGCTCGAACGCATCCTGCAGGTCTCCTTCCGTTAAGCCGAAGGAGATGTTTCCTACGTATATTTCCATCTAATCTTACTTTTGAAGCGTCGTATGTATACAAAAAGGCAAATTCAAACAGCGACGCTACAACCGGAATATACCTAGAACCTGACACAGGAGGCTCTACCTGAGAAAACTTGCACAATCGCGCCTTTCCGCAAATTAGCGAGCGGAAAAGAATCCCCTTTCGCGACAATACGAACTTTTGGCGTTCCATCGTCCGGCCCGCCGTTCCCTGCGAAAACCCCGCTCTTCCAAAGCTTCCATGGCCCTCTGCCGCAGCAGGACCGGCGCCCGAAAAACAATTTTCGCAACAATAGCACTTGAGATTCCGTCTCTTTTGGCCGAAGTCTGCTCTTCCCGTGAATCGCTTATCGACAATCCTAGGTTTGCTAATCCTCGTCTGCCAGCTGGCATTCGCCGGATCGGGCAACCTGTTTCTCTGTCTTTGCCAGGACGAGCAGCACCCACAGGCTTGCGAAGCGGAATTGGCGTCCGAAGGCGGCTGCTGCCTAGCCTTGCAAGCCGCAGCTCCCGAGGATTCCCACCATTGCATCGACCTGCTGATCGAGGCCAGCGAGCTGGACGTCGTCACCAACGCCGCCGCAGCCCAGCTCAAGCAGCCGAACCTGATCTTCGAGCTCCCCCGGCACCCCGAACTGCCAAAGCCATGCCTGGCGCCTCTGGAACGGACCGCATACACCCGCCTCCCGCAGGATCCTGGCCTCGCCGCTCGCGGCATCCCCACCACCGTACAGCTGCTGCTTTAGGGCGCTCTGATTCGCCCCACCACGCGGAGCTTTCCTTCGGAAACGCCTTCGCATCGCGCCTCGAACGCCCGGCCCGAGCCACTTCAAGCGTTCGCACAACCGAATCAGCAGCCCATCATGACCTTTCGACGTTTCGCCACGTTCCTCGCGCTGGCCCTCACCCTACTAAATAGATCCCTCACCGCCGAGACCGAGCCGGAGACCTTCACTCGATCAAGCGCCATCCGCTACGCCCTGGAGCGCAACGCGGATCTGCAGGCGGCGCGGCTCGCAGTGGCCGAGGCCGAAGCTCGCCTGCGCAACAGCGGCCGCCTCGACAACCCGCGCCTCTCGCTCGAATACGGGACCGACCAAGCGTTCAACAACGAAGGCGAGCACGCCATCAGCGTGGGCTTTCAGCAAAGCTTCCCCTTGGCCAGCCGACTGAAGAAGGAAAAGGCGGTCTCCGAGATCGGTCTGCGAATGGCCCAACTCGAAGTCAGGCAGTCGGAGCGAGAGGTCGCCGAATCCATCTGCGAGCTGGCCCTGCAAATCCAGGTCATGGAGGAGCGCATACGCCTCAGCGAAAAACTGAGCTCCAAGGCCCGCGAGCTGGCGCGATTCGCCAACGATCAGGCCGCCACCGGAGAGGTTTCCCTCATCGACGCCAACCGGGCCACCATGGAGCTCCGTCTGGCCGAGCAAGCCCTCACCCACCAGAAGCTGGAACGCGAAAAGCTGATTCATCGACTGGCCCCCCTTCTCGGGCGGCGCAGCGCCGAGCACATCCATTTCGAATCCGATGGTCCCATCACGGTGGAAGAATCCCTGCCGAGCTACGACCCGGCAGTGCTCGAGCGACACCCCGCCTTCCAGCTCGCCAGCTTGGCCGTGTCCAGCGCCGAAGCCCAGATCGCCCTGGCTCGGGCCCAGAATTGGGAGGACGTCACCGCTACGGTTTTCTGGGAGGACGAGCGCAGCGTGGACGAGCCTGCAGGGGTGGGCACCGATCGCTTTCTCGGCGTCGGAGTGACTATACCCCTGCCCCTGCGCAAAAAAGGCGACTTGAAGGCCCTGGAAAAGCAGGCCCTGCGCGATCGCTCCCGTCAGGAAATCGTAGCGATCAAGCTTCGCATAGAAAACGATATCGAGCACGCCCGCCACGAAGCCCTGGCCTACCGTGACCGACTACGCAGCTATCAAAGCGAAGTGCTCGAGCTGTCGCAGCGGCAGCTCGAATCGGAGCGGGAAGCCCATCGACGCGGGCAAATCAGCTACCTGGAGCTGCTGCAATCCGAGCTCGACGCCCTAAAGCTGGAAGAAAACCGCGTCCACCTGCTGGACGCCTACGCCGACGCCCGACTGGAGCTCACGCTCGCTCGGGTCGACCTTCCGGAACTCGACTAACCTATTTCAACATGCCCATCCCGTACCCATTTTCGAATACAAGAAAACGCAGCCGCAACCGCGGCTTGAAAATCGCGTGTCTGGCTGGATTGCTCCTCCCCGCCCTAGCCGATAGCGCCGAGCCGATCATCCTCGACGATGCAGCGGTGGCTAACCTCGGTATCGAAGTCGTCGATACGGAATACCGAGACTTCGCCCAAACCCTATTCGCGGTCGGACGGATCGAACCGATCCCCTCCCGCAAGAGCTTTCTCAGCTCACGCGTGCCGGGAAGGATCAAAGCCGTCTACGCACATGAGGGCGATGTGGTTTCCGCCGGCCAAACGCTGGTGGAAATCGAAAGCCTGCAACCGGGCAACCCGCCCCCGCGCATTCGTCTCGACGCTCCGCAGGACGGCATGGTCATGCAAAGCCATACCCACCTCGGCAAACCCGTCGCACCCGACAGCGAGCTCTTCGAGATCATCGACTTGCGAGAAGTCTACGCCGTGGCTCGCCTGCCGGAAGACCAAGCGGGCGCGCTTCAGCTTGGCTCTCACGCCGAGATTCGGGTCGCCGCCCTCGGCGACCAACGCTTCGACGGCACCCTCGCTCGCTTTGGCACCACCGCCAACGCGGCAAGCGGCACCATCGACGCCTACTTCGTCATCGAAAACCCCGACTCTCGCATCCGCCCCAGCATGCGGGCGGAGTTCTCCCTCCTCATCGGCACGAAGAGCGATACCCTATCCGTACCCAAAGACGCGATACAGAGCGACGGCATCAATCGCTTCGTTTTCGTGGAAGACTTCAGCCTGCCAAACGCCTTCGTCAAAGCTCCCGTGAAGATCGGGGCCCAGAACGAACAGTATGCGGAAGTGCTCAGCGGACTCTTTCCGGGCGATAGCGTGGTCACTAAAGGCTCATACGCCCTGATGTTCGCGGGCGGTGGCAGCATATCGCTCAAGGAAGCCCTCGACGCGGCCCACGGACACGAGCACAACGAGGACGGCTCCGAAATGACCGCAGCCCAGAAAGCGACTCAGCAACACGAGCAACAAGCGGCGGCAGGCGGCAGCGGCAGCGGCCCGCTCACCTTGTTTCTAGGCATTCTCTCCGGACTGCTGGCCACGCTACTCCTGCTCTGCGCCCTGAAGCTCAAGTCCCAACGCTAGACCACCGTCATGCTGAACCGACTGATACGCTTTTCGTTGGGGCATCGAGCCCTGGTCATCGCCCTCGCCTTGGCAACCTTGGCCCTAGGCATTCGCTCCGCCCAACAACTGCCGGTAGAAGTCCTGCCGGACCTGACCAAACCGACCGTCACCCTGCTCACCGAAGCCCCGGGCCTCGCTCCCGAGGAGGTGGAGACGCTCGTCACCGTGCCGATGGAAAGCGCCTTGATGGGCGTATCCGGAGTGACACGACTGCGCTCCACATCCGACGTGGCGCTTTCGTTGATCTTCGTGGAGTTCGATTGGGGAACGGATATCTACCACGCTCGCCAACTGGTGCAGGAGCGCTTGCAAAGCGCCCGCGAAACCCTCCCCGACGGTATCCAACCTTACATGACGCCGGTCGCTTCGCTCATGGGAGAGATCATGCTGATCGGCATTCGCAGCGAGGAGAATCAAATCGCTCCGGCGGATCTGCGCACCTATGCGGACTGGACCGTGAGCCGGAGATTGCAGAGCATTCCCGGCGTGGCCGAAACACTCGGCATGGGCGGCGGCATCAAGCAGGTGCACATCCAGCCCGATCCCAATCGCATGCTAGCCCTCGGCATAACGCTTGACGAGCTACGTCAGGCCGCCTCCGAATCGGCCTCCAATACCACCGGCGGCTTCCTCGTCTCCGCTCCGCAGGAGATCATGGTGCGCAACCTCGCCATGACCACCGAACTAGACCACATCGCAGACACCGTCATCAAGCAAGTGGACGACCGCCCCATTCGCATCGCCGACGTGGCGGACGTGGTCTGGGACATTCAGCCCATGCGCGGTGACGCAGCCATCGACGGACAAGCTGGCGTGATCCTCAGCGTCACCAAAGCTCCTGGCTTCGATACGCTCGAGCTGACGGCAAAAGTGGAGGCGGCTATCGATGAGCTGCAGGCCGCCGCTCCGGAGAGCGTGGAGCTGGTGCCTCTCTTTCGCCAAGCGGACTTCATCGAGCACGCGGTGGGAAACTTGCGCGAAGCCATTCGCGACGGAGCCATCATGGTGGCCTTGGTGCTGCTGGTTTTCCTGCTCAATCTGCGCACCACCTTCATCACCCTGACCGCGATCCCCCTCTCCTTTTCCATCACCGCCCTCATCTTCAACGGCATGGGCATCAGCGTGAATTCCATGACCCTAGGCGGCATCGCGGTTGCCATCGGCATGGTGGTCGACGACGCCATCGTGGACGTGGAAAACGTGTTTCGTCGCTTGCGCGAAAACGCGGCCCGCGAGGAGCCCAGTCCCAAGCTGGAAGTAATCGCCTCCGCGTCAGCCGAGGTGCGCAGCTCCATCCTCTACGCCACGCTCTTCATCATTCTAGTTTTCATGCCTCTGCTCGGTCTGAGCGGCGTGGAGGGGCGCCTCTTCACTCCAATCGCCATCGCGACGATCCTTAGCATGATCGCTTCATTCATCGTATCCTTAACGGTGATACCGGTCCTTTGTTCCTTCCTTCTCAACCCGAAAAAACGCCCCGAAGCGGCACGCGACGGCTGGCTGGTTCGCGTGCTGAAAGGCGCCCTGAAACGGAGCTGGCTGCGGCTGGCGCTCGACTTTCCATTCCTCGTAATGAGCATCGCGGCTTTGCTGCTGGCTGGCGCCCTGACGCTGTATCCGCAAATGGGCAAGGACTTCCTGCCTTCCTTCAATGAGGAGACCGCGCTCGTCGCTCTCACCGCCGCGCCGGGAACGTCGCTGCAGCAGACCAACCAGATCTCCGACATCGCCGACGAGCTGCTCAAGGAAGTGCCGGAAATCCGCACCGTGGGGCGACGCGTCGGCCGGGCCGAACGTGGCGACCACGTGGTTCCCGTTTCTACGGTGGAGTTCGACATCGATTTTCGCAGCGATCTTCCGGACGCTCGCCCTCGAGCTGTAGTGCTGGAGGAAATACGACAGAAAATGCGAACCATCCCCGGCACCTTCACCGCCATCAGCGGCCCGCTCGCAGACCGCATCGGGCATATGCTCAGCGGCGTCTCCGCCAAGGTCGCGATCAAGATCTTCGGCTCGGACCTCGACCAGATTCGTAGGCTTGGACAGGACATCCAAAGCATCGCCAAGGACATTCCAGGGCTGGAAGGCGCTCGCGTCGAGCAGCAGGCTCCCATCCCGCAGCTGCGCTTCGAAATCGACCGCGAGCGGGCGTTGGCCTACGGCATTACACCAGGCTCGCTCAACAATCAGCTAGCCAGCCTGCTGGGGGGAGAAACGCTGGCCGAGCTGTACGAGGGACAACGGACCATCGACCTCGTGCTGCGCCTCGGGCCGGAGTGGAGGGAAAATCCGCAACGCCTGGAGCAGCTCTATATCGACACGCAGGGCGGGGGGCGCATTCCCCTTTCCTCCATCGTGCAAATGCGCGAGGCCAAGGGACCGAACGTTATCCAAAGAGAGAATACGCTGCGTCGCTTCGTAGTCAGCATCAACCCTTCCACCAGAGACCTCACTAGCCGCGTGCAGGAGCTGCAACGCCGAGTGGCGGAACAAGTAGAAATTCCAGACGGCTACTTCATCAGCTTCGAAGGCGAGTTCCAGGCCCAACAAGAAGCCTCGCAACGTATCGCTCTGCTATCCGCAATTGTTTTTCTCATCGTCGCCTTTCTGCTGTATGGCTTCTTCCGGACGCCTGTATTCGCCATTCAAGTACTATGCGATATCCCTCTCGCTCTCATAGGCGGTCTGATCCTCACCTGGCTGATGCTGAACAACATCAGCATAGCGACACTAGTCGGTTTCATAGCCGTGACTGGCGTGGCTGCGCGCAACAGCATCATGATGGTCTCCCACTACTTGCATCTCATGCGGCACGAAGGGGAAAGCTTCAGTCGCGAGATGGTGGAACGCGGCACCCTGGAGCGCCTGGTGCCGGTACTAATGACCGCTCTATCCGCCAGCATCGCCTTAGTGCCGCTGCTGCTGGCAGCCGACCAGCCAGGCAAGGAAATCCTTCACCCGGTAGCCGTAGTCATCGTGGGCGGACTGGTCACCTCCACCCTGCTGGGATTGGGAGTCACGCCAGCGGTTTTCTACACCTTCGGAAAGAAGGCCGCCCTCAAGGCCGTGCAGCAGAAAGCGGCCGCCAGCGACTAACTAAAATCCATTTTTCCAGTACAGATCACTAACCCTCTCAAAAACCTATCCAAAACATGAATACAGCAAAACTCCTAACCATCTCCCTTCTCAGCTACGCCGCCTTCGCCCTCACTGGCTGCGGAGGCGGGCATGAGGACGACCATGGACACAGTCACGCCAGCGATGAAAGCCACCAGCATGGCGACCATGCCCACGATGAAGGACACGACCATGATCACGGAGAAAAGACCTTTGCGAAAACGCCCGGCCCAAATGGAGGCCGTCTCATCACCAGCGTCGATCCGCGGATCGAATTGCTGGTTCTCGAAGACAAGCGCCTTCGTCTCCAAACATTGGATGCAAATCTCGAGCCATTGCCCAGCGACGCGTTCAGCTACGCCCTCATCGGAGGGGACCGGCAGAACCCCACTCGCCTGGAGTTTCAATCCGTCAGCGACAGCGTCTCCGAATCCACCGCCCCCCTACCCGCCGGCGAAGGCCTGCCGCTGATCCTGGAGATCGAAGACACGCAGACCGGCGAAGTCACCCGCGAACGCTTCAACTACGCCAGCTACACCTGCTCCGGCTGCAAGCTGCAGGAATACGCCTGCATCTGCGGTCACTAAAGCGCCCCCAATCCCACTCGCCAGGCGCGTCCCGCAACGGACGCGCCTTTCTTTCGCCCCTCTATTGCTATTGAGACTTTTTCTCAACTTAGGAATTGACTCCCGGATGGTCGGTACTTTGATTCCGAGCCGTTCGCGTTATTGATACTGAGTATCAACAGCAACGCCACGGCTCGGGTTTCCGGAGCCGGGCTCAGCATCCATTCCGAAAAATGAAATCATCCAATCCTCACTGGAAACGTCGCGCCTTAGCGGGCATCGCGACCCTTAGCGCCCTCGCGGGCAATCACTGGGCGAGCGCCCAAGAGCTGCCTTCTCGCGAAGAGATGTGGGCCATCATCCAACAGCAGCAGGCTGAGATCGAAGCCCTCAAGGAACGCGTCGGCATGACCGAGGGAACGCTGCAGGAGACGCAGCAGGCGATCTCCATCGCCTCCGAACAGGTCGAAGCGACCGCGTCCTTCGTGGAGGAAGTGGTAGCCGACACCGGCAGCGGGGCCGCCAGCCCTCGCAGCAAGACCTCCATCGGCGGCTACGGTGAACTGCACTACAATTTCGGCAAGAAGGACCAGGCGGATTTCCATCGCTGGGTGCTCTTCTTCGGCCACGAGTTCAACGATCGCGTGCGCATGTTTTCCGAAGTGGAGCTCGAGCACTCCATCGCCGGAGACGGACAGCCGGGCGAGGTCGAGCTGGAGCAGGCCTTCATCGAGTTCGATCTCAACGAAACCGACAAGCTGAAGGCGGGCCTCTTCCTCCTGCCAGTGGGCATTCTCAACGAAACCCACGAGCCGGCCACCTTCTACGGCGTGGAGCGAAACAACGTTGAGAAAAACATCATCCCGACCACCTGGTGGGAAGGCGGACTGGCCTACACCCATCAGAACGCCAGCGGCTGGGCCTTCGATGCGGCGGCCCACTCCGGCCTCTACGTGCCGACCTCCGGCAGCAAGGCCTTCAACATCCGCAGCGGACGCCAGAAAGTGGGCGAAGCGGAAGCCTCCGACGGAGCCATCACCACACGGGCCACCTACTCGGGACTGCCAGGCATGCAGTTCGGGGTGACCGCTCAATACCAGGGAGACCTGGCCCAAGGCACCTTGGCCGAAACCGCGGACGCCACTTTGCTATCCGCCCACGCCGACATCCAGCGCGGCGGCTTCGGCCTGCGGGCCCTCTACGCTCGCTGGGACATCGGCGGAGCCCTGGCCGGCGTCAACGGAGCCGACGAGCAGTTCGGCTACTACATCGAGCCGTCCTACCGCTTCGCCACCGAGACCGGCGACTGGGGCCTCTTCGCTCGCTACAGCGTCTACGACACCTTCGCGGGCGACGACACCGACAGCGAAGACTCGTTCTTCGATCTGGGCGTCAACTACTGGCCTATCGACAACGTGGTCTTCAAAGCGGACGTCCAGTTCACCGACTACGCAGACTCCTCCAAAAACGAGGAAATCGTAAACCTCGGCGTCGGCTACCACTTCTAGTCGCAGCAAATCGAAGATAGGAAACCCTTTACGGATAAAACAACCTGCCAGCCGGGGAGACGATGGTTCGTCTTCCCGGCCTTTTCGCGATCCAGGGCTTGCTTCCCGTTTCGCTTCAACCCTTCTTTCTGGACCACATGCCCATCCGTCTCGCCACCTGCCTCTGCTTAACGCTCATTTGCATGCTGGCCGCTCCATCGATCGAGGCGACGGACGAAGTGGCGGAAGAAACCTACCTCGCGCCGGATCAGTTTCTGGCGGACACCTTCGATCAAGCCCCTCCGAAGCCTCAGGTCCTGTGGCTGACGAAATCTCTCAAGCCACGCATTCGCGAAATTCTCGGCCACGACTATCCCGCGGTGCGCATCCGCTACTGGCGTCAGGAAAACCGCACGGCCTGGATTCTAGAAGAGATCGGTAAGACGCAGCCGATCACCGTGGGCATCGCCGTCGAAGACGAGCAGATCGCTCGCCTGAAGGTGCTGGTCTATCGCGAAAGCCATGGCTGGGAAGTCAAGTATCCATTTTTCACCGACCAGTTCCAAGACGCTTCCTTGGAAGATGACATGGAGCTTTCGAAAAACATAGACGGCATTGCAGGCGCCACCCTGTCGGTCAACGCCTTGGAGCGACTGAGTCGATTGGCCCTGTACTTCCACCAGCAGACCAACCCGCCACCACCCGAAGCATGAGCGCTGGCCATCGACATCACAAACGGCGTCGCGGTCCCGGGAGAGCCCTGCTGCGCTGGCATCGCCGCATCGGCGTGCTGCTCTCCGCCATCTTCATCGTGATCTGCCTCACCGGCGTCCTGCTCAATCACAGTCTCGACCTAAAGCTCAATCAGCGAATCGCCGACGCCGACTGGATCTATCGCTGGTACGGCATGACACCCGAAGGTGAGCTGCTTCACTATCCGACACCGGATGGCAGCATCTCCCACCTCGACGGCTCGCTCTACTTCGAGGACAAGCGTATCGATCGTTCAACGACACCGGTCGCAATCGTCACCTTGGACGCGTTTCTAGCGGTCGCGTCCGAGTCAGAGGTATTCCTGCTCTCCCCCTCGGGCGATCTCATCGAAGTCCTACGCGACAACGCCCTGCCCCCGGGCGATGTTCTGGGCGCCACCACGCGCGACCGCCAGACCCTTTTGCTGCAAAGCTCCGAAGGGCTGTATCAATCCGATCCTGACATTCTCACCTGGCAAAAACGCCCGGAATCGCTCTCGCTTCCCCCGCTGTCAGCCACGGAAGCTCCTGCGGAGCTCAGGAAGGCCATATTGGAAGGCTATCGAGGCGAGGGACTTAGCTGGAACCGCATCCTGTTGGACCTGCATTCAGGGCGCTTCTTCGGCGCAGCAGGCAAATGGGTGGCCGACCTATCAGCTCTCGGCCTCATCGTGCTCACCCTCAGCGGGATTCTGTACACCGTCAAATACCTCAAAAAAGCGCGCGAACGCGCCTTCTCCCGATCCGAGTCATGAGCGCCCCGCCGTCCAATCGCCACCCATCACGCCGCCGCTTCCTGAGCATCGTCGCCGCGGGCTCCGCCTCCCTGCTCGCTGGCGGATTTCTACCGACCACCCTCCGAGCGTCCAAAGCGCCATCGCTCGTTTCCTGGAGCGGCATCGTGCTCGGAGCGGAGGCCAGTATCCAGCTTCACCATACCGATCCGGAACAGGCTCGCGCCCTACTGCGGCAGTGCCTTGCGGAAATCCAGCGCCTGGAGTCGTTCTTCAGCCTCTACGACGATCGATCGCTACTCTCGCGACTGAACCGGCAAGGAGAGCTTATCGATCCTCCAGCAGAGTTCCTTGAGCTGCTCTCCATCGCCACCGACTTGGGCCACCAGACCCATGGCGTATTCGACGTCACAATACATCCAGTCGTGGAGGCGACCAGACGCCATTTCGCAGTGGGCGGCAGCTCCGAAGAGCTCGATCTGGACAAGCAGCTCTCATTGGTCGATTTTCGCAGGCTGAGCGTTCATCGCGACCGCATCAAGCTGGAGTTGCCGAGCTCGGCCGTCACTCTCAATGGCATCGCTCAAGGCTTCATCACCGATCGCATCGCCCTGCTCCTTCGGCAGAACGGGATCCACCACAGCCTGATCGATCTCGGCGAAAAACGAGCCCTCGACTCCCACCCAAGCGGACGGCCTTGGAACCTTCTGCTGGCCGACGCAAACGAGCGCCGCACAGTCGAGCTCGACAACATGGCGCTGTCATCGTCCGGCGGATACGGCACGCCGTTCGACGCCACAGGGCGGCACCACCATCTCATTGACCCCCGCACGGGCATCAGCGTGAACCGCCACCGAAGCGTGCACGTGCTCGCCCCCGACGCCACCACGGCGGACGCCCTGTCCACCGCTCTAGCGACGTGCCGGGCCGAGGAGACGCAGGCCTTGCTGGACTGCTTTCCCCGCGCCAAAGCGATTTTCATCTGAACAGATCGCTGAAAGCCTTTCCCAGCCCGTGGCCCGTCTGGTGCGAAACCTGCACCGAAAATCTTCCAGCGAGTCTTTACTTTGCTCCCAGCTTGCGAGGGAATTGACGAACTCGCGAACCATACCGCCTTACGCCTCATCCATGACACTTCCCATCATCGCAGTCATCGCTGGACTACTGGTCCTGATCTGGAGCGCCGACCGTTTCATCGACGGAGCCTCGGGCATCGCCAGCCACTTGGGCATGCCGCCTTTGCTGATCGGTATCCTGATCGTCGGTTTCGGCACCTCCGCCCCCGAGCTCATCGTTTCAGGCATATCCGCCTGGCAGGGAAATCCCGGTCTGGCCTTGGGCAACGCGTTCGGTTCCAACATCGCCAACATCGCCCTCATCCTAGGCATCACGGTGCTGGTCTGCCCCATCAAGGTCCAATCCGGCATTCTGAAGAAGGAGCTGCCCGTTCTGACCGGCGCCACCATTCTCGCAATCGGATTGCTCTTGGATCTGAAGATCGAGCGTTGGGACGGGCTCGTGATGCTGGCCGTTTTCACCGTGGTCATGGGCTGGTCCGCCTGGCAAGGCGTCAAGGGAGAGGCCGATCCCATGGCGCTCGAATTCACCCAGGAGCTCGACAGCAAGAAGCAAAGCATTGGAAACTCCATTCTCTGGCTCGTGATCGGCCTCGCGCTGCTCATCGGCAGCTCCCGAGCCATGGTCTGGGGCGCGGTGGAAATCGCTCAAACGCTGGGCGTGAACGATCTGGTCATCGGCTTGACCATCGTGGCCATCGGGACCTCGCTGCCGGAGCTCGCCTCCTCCATCGCCGCGGCGAAAAAGGGCGAGCACGACATCGTGCTGGGCAACATCATCGGCTCCAACATGTTCAACACGCTCGCGGTGGTAGGCATCGCCGCGCTGATTCGTCCGTTCGCCACCGTGCCCGAAATCATGACCCGAGATCTGCCGGTGGTGGCCGGACTGACCCTTTCCCTTTTCATCCTTTGCTATCGCCCCGGCGGTCCCGGACAGATCAATCGCAAGGAAGGCTCGCTGCTGCTGCTGGTGTTCGCCGCCTACAACGGTTGGCTCTTCTTCCATCACTAGTGACCATGCCGGAAGGCCTTGGAGCCATGCGCTGGGAGAAAGACCCTAGCGTCGCCTCCGAATGCTCGGCTCCCTGCCGAACTGTCAGATGAGGGACGACGAAAGGACCGGTCGGTAAAGAATGTTTAAAGAGGTTCCGACGCCAGTTAATCGCGGGGTTAGGGAGTCCCCTAGGGGTTCATCCGTCTCTGAAAAAGCCGATAGGCTAATACGTGATTCGAGAAAAACACCCCAGCGACCTAGCTGATTTTCTCCAGAGCCATCAGAAGCCGACCCTTCCTTTTCGACGATTCCGCTCCCAGGCTGGTCTGGCGCGCTTCGTCGCGCCTATTCTATGCGGCCTGCTGCTGGCTGCCCTGCCCGCTCGAATCCACTCTCAACCCGCCTCGGATCAGCCGGCGGCCCTGCAGGGCTTCACCGAACTGTGGGCCCTCGCCAGCGCCGAGGACACCCGCGATCACGTCCGCCCGCTGGATGTGGAAGGCACGGTGCTCTACTTCGACCCGGAGTGGCACCTGCTCTGGTTTTCCGACAGGTCCGGCTCGAACTACCTCAATCTGGCGGATACGGATTTCGACTTTCAAACCGGCGACCGAGTACGCCTGAGCGGACAGATCGTTCCCTCGGAAGGGCTGTCTTCGAAACGCGTCTCGGTGGAGACGCTCCAGGAAAACGCCTTGCCCCACCCGCTGGATATCACCCCCCAGCTAGACGCCCCCACGCGAGCGAACCTACGCTACGCGAGCCTCGAGGGATACGTCGATCGACAGTTCTTCCAGGACATCAACCACGCTGGCTTTCGCATCATCGCCGAAGGCAAAAGCGTCGATTTCCGACTTCGCCTCGGCGACGATCGGGCCCTCCCCAAAATAGTGGGCGCGTTCGTGCGCGTGCAAGGCGTCTTCGTGGTCACTCCCGGTCAAACAGGACAACCGGATGGGCTCGCTCTCTGGAGCGATGTCAACGGGCCCATCGAATTGATCGACACACCCTACAAAGCCGCCTTCTTCGCCGAGCCCGCGCCGATCGAGCAGCTTGCAGAGCTCCCCCGCGATCAGCTCGTCAAGGTCAGTGGACTGGTCTACCAGCAAACGCCGGAGAAACAGCTCACCGTGCGCGACGAAAGCGGACAGCTGGTCATCGACACCCCGCAAGCCTCCAAACTGGAGTCGTTTTCGCTGGTAGAAGTCGTAGGCTACCCCGAGCCCGAAGGCGCCGGCTGGACCCTGCGAAACGCCCTCTATCGCCGCGTGCAAAACGTCGATCGGGAGCGCCTCAGCGAACTGGCCAACAAGCTGCGCCTTCAGTACAGGCTCGCGGAGCAGGTCCTCCACCTCGCCCCCAAAGCCATCACCGAAGGCCACTCGGCCCACCTGCAAGGCGTGGTCACCCACTACGACCGCGACGCCCGAGTCCTCTACCTGAACGATCGAAGCGCAGGGATCCGAGTCGAGCTCGAAGAAGGCTCTGAGTGGGATATCCATTTCGGCGACGCCATCGAGGTGAAGGGCGATATCATACAAGGACCTTTTTCTCCCGCCATCAAAGCGACCTCGGTGGTGGTGGCTGGTACCGTCTCTCCGCCAGAGCCCGTCCACCTATCCTACGATCAGGCCATCACCGGCTATCATGACGCCCAGTGGGTAGAGGTCTTGGGCCAAGTGGAGACCACCCGACAGGAAGGGCTGAAAACCGAGCTCCTGCTCTCCACACCTCACGGCGATCTGCGCGCGGTCGTGCATTCCCTCGAAAATGCCTATCATGGCAAGATCGGCGCCAACGTCCAGCTGCGCGGCGTCCTGGAGGCCAAGGTCGACTCCTCGCGGCGCCTCGAATCCGTGGTGCTCCAGGTGCCCGACCGAAATCTGGTGGTCGAGCAAAAGAGCGTCGATCTGGAGCCCTTCCAGCTTCCGCTCACCCCCATCGGAGAGCTGGGCTCCTATCGCCCTTTTTCCGAAGCGGAGAGACCCGTTCGCATCCAAGGCACCGTCACCTACCACAGCTCAGGCAAGGCCCTCTTCATCCAAAACGGAAACGAGGTGGTGCGGGCCTACAGTCGCAACCAGGAAAAGCTTCAGCCCAACGACATGGTCGACGTGGTGGGATATCCGCTGCGCGAAGGCGAACGCGTGTCGCTGCGCAATTCCATTTTTCGCAAGATCGGACGGCGGCTCCCTCTTGCGCCCGAAATGCTCGACCCGAAAAATCGGAGCATCGATGTGGAGCGGGATGGCCATCTGGTGACCTACGCGGGCCGTTTGCTCAATCTTTCCGCTACCGCCAACGAAACCCGGTTCGTGCTGCAAAACGGCAGGCAGCTGATCGAGGCCATCGGCGACCGCGAACGCTTCTTCCGCTGGGAGGACTCCTGGAAGAAAGGGGCGACCCTCGCCGTTTCAGGCGTCTACAAGGTGGACTACAATCGCTACTCCGAGCCCGAGGAAGCCACCATTCTGCTGCGCGACGAAAGCGACATCACCATCTTGAGAAACGCCCCCTGGTGGTCGCCAGCCCGTATCCTGCTCGCCGGAGCCCTGGGCGTGATCGTGCTCTGCGCCGCCGCGGCCTGGAGTTTCCTGCTTCGCAAGCAGGTCTCCCGACAGACCAACCTGATCCGGCACCAGGTGGAGCGAGAGGCGTTGATGCAGGAACAGCACCGCGAGATCCTGCGCAACAGCAGCGATTTCATCTTCACTCTGGATTTCGAAGGCAAGTTCACCAGCTACAATCGGGCCGGCGAAACCATCACCGGATTCAGCGTGGAGGAATCCAGGAAGATGACCATCTTCGACCTGATCGACGATCGCCAGAAACGCCTCCTCAAGACTATCCTTGATCGTCGGATACAGATACGCAGCAACGTGTTCGAAACGCAGATCCTTCACAAGGACGGCTCCCTGCGCTGGGTGGAAGTGTGCGCCGGACTGCTCAAGCGCAAAGGCAAAGCCTTGTCCGGCTTCGGAGTCATGCACGACATCCAGAAGCGCAAGCTGGTGGAAGAAGAGCTGAAACGCGCCCGCGACGCGGCCGAGGAGAACACCAAGGCCAAAAGCAATTTCCTGGCGACCATGAGCCACGAGCTGCGCACGCCCATGAACGGCATCATCGGCATGACCGGGCTGCTGCTGGACCACGAGCTGGACGATCAGGCCCGCGAATTCGCCGAAACCATCCGCGGCAGCGCCTGCTCCCTGCTGGTGCTGCTCAACGACATTCTCGACCTCTCGAAAGCGGAAGCGGGCAAGCTCACCGTCGACCCGCATCCCTTCAAGCCACGCGAAGCGGTCGAGCAGACCCTCACCCTGCTCGAGACCACCGCCCATTCCAAAAACCTCGAGCTGCTCTGCTTGCTGCCCGACGACCTGCCGGAAACCTTGGTGGGAGACGCAGGCCGCCTGCGCCAGGTGCTGCTCAATCTGATCGGCAACGCCATCAAGTTCACCGAAGTGGGAAACGTCACCCTCAACGTGACGGTGGATTCCGAAGAGGATCGGCACGCTGTACTCAGATTCGAAATACGCGACACCGGAATCGGCGTGCCGGAAACGGCCAAGGACAAGCTCTTCCAACCCTTCGTGCAAGCCGACGCTTCACACTCCCGACGCTTCGGAGGCACAGGACTCGGACTGAAGATTTCCCAGGAAATCGTAACCCTGATGGGAGGCGACATCGGCCTATCCAGCGAAGAGGGAAAGGGGTCCACCTTCTGGTTCACCACCCGTCTCGAAAAACCGGATACCGAGCAGCATCAGGCAACGCCGATCGAGGCGCCCGAAACGAGAAAAAGCTCCCCAAAGCTCCAGTGGCACGGACCCGAGCTTTCGGTCCTGATCGCCGACGACATGCCGGTCAACCAGCGCGTCACCAAACTTCAACTCAAGAAAATGGGCATCAAAAGCGACATCGCGAACAACGGTCTGGAGGTGCTGGAAGCGATCGCCCAAAAAAGCTACGACATCATTTTCATGGATTGCCAGATGCCAGAGATGGACGGGTTCGAAGCCACCTCGCGCATTCGCGCCAAGTCCGAATACGACGGCATCTACATCGTGGCCCTCACCGCCAACGCCATGAAAGGCGACCGCGATCGCTGCATCGCCGTAGGCATGAACGACTATGTCAGCAAGCCGACGCGACCTGATAAGCTGCTGGAAGCCATCGAATCCTTCGCCCGGCAAACCGAATCGAAATAGCTGTAAGGTTAAATCACCTACAACGCTAGTCGCATCGGCTTTCCCATTTAGTAAGCGCGCCTGAGCGCTTGCCTTGCAATGCGACGATTCCTCTTCTCACTTGGCTATTGCGAAGAAGCGAACCTTGCTCTTGCTACCCGTTTTCCTATCCCTTTCAACTACCCTCGCGACTCGATTGGTCCGGACAATCCACCCGTCGGAGGCGAATCGCGAATCGGCCCCAATTTTCCAAGATCCATGTCATCACCCGCTCCATTGAAGCTCAAAGAGAAGTTGGGCTACGGCCTCGGCGACACCGCCTCCAACTTCTTCTACCAGACCTTCAACATCTTCCTGCTGTACTACTACACCGACGTGTTCGGCATTTCCGCCACCGCGGTGGGCACCATGTTTCTGGTCACCAAGTTCTGGGACGCCGCCAACGACCCCATCATGGGCATCATCGCGGATCGCACCAAAAGCCGATGGGGCTCCTTCCGGCCCTACATTCTATGGATGGCCGTGCCGTATGGGTTTCTCGGATACCTCATGTTCATGAGCCCGGAACTCTCCCAAAACGGAAAGCTCATCTACGCCTGGGTGACCTACACCCTCATGATGACCGCCTACACCGCCATCAACGTGCCCTACTCCGCCTTGCTCGGCGTCATCTCCCCCTCCTCTCCGGAACGTACCACCACCTCCAGCTATCGGTTCGTCTGCGCCTTCGGAGGCGGCTTCCTGATCTCGCTCTGCGTTCGCCCTCTGGTGCGCTACTTCGGAGCGGAAAACGAGGCCGCGGGCTTCGCCACCACCATGGCCATCTTCGCGGCGCTTTCCGTGGCCCTCTTCTGGTTCACCTTCGCCACCACCAAGGAACGCGTCACCAAAGACCCGAGCGCTTCCGGCCGCGTGACCGAAGACCTGCTGGACCTGATAAAAAACAAGCCCTGGCTCATCCTGGTCTTCGGCGGCGTCTTCAACCTCTCCAACGTCGCCATCAAAAACGCCGTCACCGTGCACTACTTCAAATACTACGTGGGCGACGACAACTCTCCATTCATCTTCTTCGTGGACCGCACCAGCCTGCTGATGAGCTCCAGCATGATCGCCCTGATCATCGGAGTGGCCTTCGCCAAGCCATTGGCCAACCGCTTCGACCGTCGGCTGCTCATGATCGTGCTCTCCACCATCAACGCTGCCCTCATGATGGTCTTCTTCTTCGTTCCGCCCGAAGCCTACTGGACCATGTTCGTCATCAACTTCGCCTCCGCTCTCGCCGCCGGCCCCGGCGTGGCCTACCTCTGGTCCATGTACGCCGACGTAGCGGACTACGGGGAGTGGAGATTCGGACGGCGGGCCACCGGGCTGATCTTTTCCGCCGTGCTCTTCGCCCAGAAAATGGGCCTCACCATCGGCAGCGGACTCTCCGGTCTGATGCTGGGACAGTTCGGGTTCGTGCCCAATGTGGATCAGACCGAGACCGCCTTGCTGGGCATTCGTCTGATGTTCACCTTCATTCCGGGAGTCTTCGCCTTGCTCAACGTGGGAGCCTTCATCCTCTACCCGCTCACCGACGCCAAGGTGGAGGAAATCGAAGCGGATCTCGCGGCGCGAAAAGCCGCCTGACCATCAACTGCCCCCCGCACGAGCTTGCGCAGGCCATCGGAGCCCGGAGCAGGAATCGAGCGCTCCGGCTTTCAAAATCGCGACGGCCTAGCTCGCTACCAATTGGCCGCGGTGGCGCTTGCAGGCGGATTCCATGACGCTCTCGTGCAGGACGTCCGCGCTTTGCGGGCGGGTGTCCACCCACTGGCTGCCCACGGTCTCGCGCCTCGGGCTGAGCGGCAGGCCGAACGCCCGCTCGGTGACGCCGCGCACCAGCATGTCGATCGCTCGTTCGCCGATCTCGCTGGAGCGGGCCAGCATGCCTAGGCCCTGATCCTGGTGCAGGTTCATCGAAACGGCCTGCAGACCAAGCCGGCCAAGAGTCGCTTCCGGGAGCGAGAGGTCCTGCCAAGATTTACGACCAGCCCAGATCAGGATGTCCGGCTCATGCGACAGCAGCCAACGAGAGAACGCGCTCTCGTCCTCACCAGTCAGACTGAAAACGAGCTCCTTGCTCCCTTCCTCCTGCTGCTGCGCCCATTGCCACGCGCCGAAATAGCGGCTCGCCACCGTGGGATCCATGTCCGACCCAAGCACCAAAGCTGGCCGTTTAAATTCCATTTCCGCCAAGCGGCCCATCACGTTCAACATGTCGCCGAAGTAGTCCTGCGACACGCAGTTGAGACGGCCGTTGAATCCCATGCCTACGCTGACTACGCTGCCAAAGCTCAGCTCCTCCGGAAAGTCCTGGCCTTCGCTCTGATCGCCGAAGCACAGCAACCCCTCGATTCGACGGGTGTCGAGAATCTCACGCAAACGCGTCAGACTCATGCCCGGCTCGCGTACCCGAAACGGCTCCAGGCGATAGCCCAGACGCTCCGCTCGAGCCGTCATGGCCCGGTAAAGCTCGCGACCGCCCTCGCTCGATTCCCACGGACGCAAGCGATCGGAAAACGAAAGCACTCCGAAACACGATTCCGTGGGACGAAGACCGCGATGGCGCAGCTGAGCCATCAGTTCGTTGAGCTTGGCGTCCCTCCTGTAGCCGATGCGCTCAGCCTCCTTTTCCACGCGTTCTCGGGTGCGCGAGGATATCTTTACGTCGCCTTTGAGCGCGAGAGAGACGGTGGAAGGTGAAATGTTCAGTCGATTCGCAATCTTTCGTACGCTCATAGTTCTCTCCTCCAGGGTAGTACTGCCACGCCAGGCGCGGTGGGGGGTTACAGGGGCTTGGGTGCGATGGTGTGATAATATGTGAATGCAAACTCGCCCTAACCGCGCTCGCCTTCGCTCAACACAGCGATGTGAACGTTCGCTAACGAAATCGGGGCAAATCCGGTCTTCCTAGTGGAAAACGATAGAGAAAATCCCATTGTAATCACATCCCCTCAACTTTTTCCGTGCAAAAGTGTGCACAATCTTTGCACACTTTTCTGCACACTTTATTTCCATCCTCAGCTCCTCCTCATCACGATCATGGCAAAAGTCAGCCAACAGCTCATCGCCGACCAGCTCAACATCTGCCGCACCACCGTGTCCCGCTGCTTCTCCAACCGCGCCAAGATCAATCCCGAAACGCGCGCGAAGGTGCTCGAGCTGGCGGCCCAGCTGGGGTATCGCTACACGCCACAGCGTACTCGCAAGGGCAAGCGCGTCAACCGAGCGACGGAGATTGGCGTGCTCATCGCCTCCAGTCAGGAAATGATCGAGCTGCCCTTCCCCTCGCAATACCTGCTCAAGGGCGTCAGCGAACGGGCCGCCTCGCTGGACCTGTCGCTCGACGTGCGCTACGTGGATCCCGCCGAGCTGGACGTGCTGGTGGATACCAACCGCACGCCCAAGGGGCTGCGTCGGGGAAGCGGGGCCTGGGACGGCGCCGTGCTCATCTTCCCGTTCACTCCGGAAACGGTGGCCCGACTATCCAGCCGGTTGCCGACGGTCTCCATCGCGGAGGACTACAGCGACGCGGGCATCGACAGCATCGACGTCGACCACCACGCCGGCATTCAAAAGGTCGTCACTCATCTCGCCGAGCTCGGCCATACCCGAATCGGTTTCGTGAGCTGGCGCTACTCGGTGGAAAACCCCTGGGTGTTTCGCCGATTCGGAGCCTTCGTGGACAGCCTCTACCGCCACGGCCTGCCCTTCGACCCGCAGCTCGCCCTGAACGTGCGCAAAGGCCAGAATATCGAAACCGCCGACCTGGCGGCGGAGGTGGCGAAACGTTCCCGCGGCGGCGCCACCGCCTGGGTCTGCGCCGCGGACCATCAGGCCTACCGCCTGATCGCGGATCTTCGCAAGCACGCCATCAGCGTGCCGGAGGACTGCGCCATCACCGGCTTCGACGGCATCGCCCCTCCGCCGGGCATGCCCATGCTGACCTCCATCAAAGTGCCTCTAGAGGAAATGGGGGCCTCCGCCGTGACGCGACTTCTCGACCGCATCAACAACCCGTCCGCCCATCGGCGCCACAACCTGGTGGAGGGTCGCATCGTGCAAGGCCACACCACGCGCCCCTTGCCGGCATACACCGTCACCAGCGCCTAGCGAGCCGCCCCACAACTAGGAGGAGATCGAAAATCCGCTCGCCTCCTCGAATGTCGGCATGCTGGCCTGGGCCCCGTGGCGAGTGACCGATAAGGAGGCGGCGTCGCAGGCGAATCGCAGCGCAGCGGCCTCGTCCTGCCCTCGGCTCAACGCCACCGCGAACGCCGCGTTGAAACAGTCGCCCGCCGCTGTCGTATCCACGACCCGAACACTCCGCGCCTGACGTCGAACGACCAGATCGGCGCCGACCAGGCAGGCCCCCGCCTCGCCCAGCTTCACCACAACCTTGCCCACCCCTCTGGCAATGAGCGAACGAGCCATCGCGATCACCTCATCCATGGGCGGCGACTCCTCCTGCGAGCGCCCGAGCAGGGCCCGCAGTTCGCTTTGATTAGGAGTCAAGTAGTCGACCAGCGAAAGCATCGAATCGTCGAGCGCCCGAGCCGGAGCCGGATCCAGGATGGTCACGCATCCGCCCTGCCTAGCTCGACGCAGCCCCTCCGCAACGGTTTCCAATGGGGTCTCTAGCTGAAACAAGGCGAATCGGGCCGCGGAAAAGGCGTCGCGATCCCGCTCCAGCTCACCAGACGTGTAGGCCCCGTTCGCGCCCGGAACCACCACGATGCGGTTCTGCCCATCGCCATCCACCGTGATCGCCGCCACGCCAGTGCCCGTTTTCTCAATACAGCGCACGCGCTCCACGTCCACACCGACCGAGCGCAAGCCCTCCCGAAGCGCCACCCCGTATTCATCCTGCCCCACCCGGCCCAGCATCGACACGGCGCCACCGAGCCGAGCCGCCGCGAAGGCCTGATTGGCTCCCTTGCCACCATGGAAAACCTCGAACCGTTCGCCCGCGACCGTTTCGCCCCCTTGCGGGGCTCTCGTCGCGGTCACCACCAGATCCGCGTTCAGACTCCCTAGCACCAGAATCTCGCTCATCGTCTTTCCTTCCATTTGAAAACGCCGGCCCTGCCGCCCGGCAGAGGCATCGTTTCCGCTACGCAAACCCCGCTGGAAGTTTGCGTCGAGCCTGGATTGACTCAAACTGTCCCTATGCCAATCCAGCTCCCTCGCTACTGCAGACCTCTGATCCTTTGCCTGCTCGGCGTCGGCTCGCAAGCTCGAGCGGACGAACCCGCTCTATGCTTGATGAGCTACAACATCCGGCTCGACACGGACCGCGACGGAGAAAACCGCTGGGATCTTCGAAAGGAGCAGCTGGCCGCTCAAATCGCCTCCACCGCGCCCGACGTGCTTGGCATCCAGGAAGGCCTGCCCCAACAGGTCGACTTCCTGCAAAACGCCTTGACCGAATACGCCTTCCTAGGAGTCGGTCGCGACGACGGGGCGAAGGCGGGCGAGCACAGCGCCCTGTTCTACCGGACCGATCGGGTGAGGCTGCTCGACTCTGGGACCTTCTGGCTCTCGGAAACGCCAAACGCGCCTTCCTTCGGATGGGGAGCGGCCCACCGGCGGATCTGCACCTACGCTCGCTTCAAGGACAAGACCAGCCAAGCGACGTATTGGGTTTTCAATACGCATTTCGATCATGAAGCCGCCGAAGCGCGACTCAACGGCGCGAACCTGATTCTCGATCGCATGAAACGGCTTGCCCGAAAGGACGAGCCAGCCTTCCTGATGGGCGATCTGAACGCGACCCCGAGCTCTCCTCCGATCGAGCGAATAAAGGAAACCCTAGCCGACGCCAGGGACCACAGCCCAGCGCCGCCTTTCGGATCCGAAGGCACCTTCAATGGATTCGATCCTTCCCGACTCGCCGAAGAGCGCATCGACTATCAGTTCTTCAAACCCGACACCGCTCGCGTGCTTTCCTATGCGGTTCGAAGCGATCTGGTAAACCAACGCTACCTATCGGATCACTTCCCCGTCGTAGTCAGGTATCAACTACTGGACCGCTAACTCCAAACCGACATCGCAAAGCAAAGCCTTCGACTCTCTTCAAGCCATGCGTACCGGAAATACGAATTGGGCAGGCAACCACGTCTACCACGCTTCGGAAACCATCGAGCCTGAATCCGTGGAGGAACTGCAGGAACGAGTCAGCCGGACCTTGAAGCTCAAGGCGCTCGGCACGCGCCACTGCTTCAACGACATCGCGGACACCGACGCCGCCCATGTCTCCCTCGCCAGCCTGAACCGCATCCTCGAGCTCGATCGCGACAAAATGACCGTGACCATCGAAGGCGGCGTTCGCTACGGCCACCTTTGCAGGTTCCTGCACGAGAGGGGCTACGCTCTCGCAAACCTCGCTTCGCTTCCCCACATCTCCGTCGCCGGAGCGATCGCCACTGCCACTCATGGCTCAGGTGTGAACAACGGAAATCTCGCCACCAGCGTGGAAAAGCTGGACCTAGTGGCCGCGAACGGAACTCTGTATCATTTTTCCAGATACAAAAACGCGAACACCCTACCGGGAGTCATCGTAAACCTAGGAGCCCTCGGCGTGGTGGCCAAGATAACCTTGTCGATCGAGCAAAGCTATCAGGTGCGGCAGGACCTCTATACGGATCTGCCGCTCTCGCAGATCGACCGATACCTCGACGCCATCCTCTCGTCTGCCTACAGCGTGAGCCTCTTCACCGACTGGACACAGGACAGCTTTCATCAGATCTGGCTGAAGACCCGTCTCGACCAAAACCCGCATTTCGCGCCGCCGAGCAAGCTGTATGGCGCAACGCTCGCTTCGGGTAAGAAGCACCCGCTACCGAATCACGATCCTGTCAACTGCACCGAGCAACTCGGGCAGCCCGGGCCGTGGCACGAGCGCCTGCCACACTTCAGACTCGACTACACGCCAAGCAGCGGGGAGGAGCTGCAAAGCGAGTACTACGTCCCCCGCCAATACGCTAGCGATGCGGTCGAACAGCTCTTCACCCTACGCGAACGGATCGCTCCGCACGTATTCGTTTCGGAAATACGCGCCATCCGCTCCGATAGCCTTTGGCTCAGCCCTTGCTATCAACAGGACTGCGTCGCCATCCATTTCACCTGGAAGCCGAAATGGAGCGAGGTGGCGCAACTGCTGCCGGCCATCGAATCCAAGCTCGAACCCTTCCAGGCCATTCCCCACTGGGGCAAGCTCTCGACCATGCCTGCTAAACAAATAGCCGAACGCTACGAGCGCTTCGGCGACTTCCGAACGATCCGCGGTCAGCTCGACCCGACGGACAAGTTTCAAAACCCCTTCCTCAAGCGCCTGTTCGCCTGACCACCGGCCTTGCCTCCACTGCCCAACCCCTCAAGCCTTGCGCATCGTGAAAACCATCATCTTCAGCCTCGTCCTCCTGATCGGCCTGCCCACGCTCGACGCGGCGCCCAAGCCTACCGTGCTCTCGACCGACATCGGCGGTGACATCGACGACACCTGGGCCCTGGCCCACCTCCTGCGCTCTCCCGAACTCAAGCTGGACCTGCTGCTCACGGAAACCGGGGAGCCCGCCTACCGAGCCAGCGTGGCTGCCAAACTGCTCGAACGCGCCGAGCGCGCGGATGTGGAAATCGCCTTGGGATCGGAAACGGGGAAAATGAAGGATCAGGATCGGCATCAGGGGCCCTGGGTAGAGGACTACCAGCTCGGCAGCTATCCAGGAGCCGTTCATCAGGACGGCGTGCAAGCCTTCATCGACTACGTGCGAAACAGCGAAGCGGACACCATCACCGTTATCGCCATCGGCCCCGCGCCGAATCTAGCGGAAGCAGTGGCCCGAGCGCCCGACGTCGCGAGAAAGTGCGAGCTGTTCGGCATGCATGGCAGCATCGACGTCGGCTACGACGGAGCGACGTCTCCGTCAGCTGAATACAATGTCGTCGCGGACGTGCCCGCCTTCCGCAAGCTGATGGCCGCGCCTTGGAAATCGGTTTCCCTCACCCCGCTCGACACCTGCGGCCTGATGCTGCTGGAGGGCTCGAACTATCAAAAGATATGGCGGTCCACCGACGATGCCCTGCTTCGCTCCGTCATCGAGAACTACTGCATCTGGGCTCCGCGAGTGCCGTGGATGGAGTGCGATTTCTTCACGCAGAAGACATCCACCTTGTTCGACGACGTCGCCGTGCTGATGGCCTACTCGAATTCGTTTCTTGAATACGAAACCATACGCTTTTCCGTCAGCGATGAAGGATACACCGTGCGCGATCCCAACGGACCCTTCACCGCTCGCTTCGCCATCAGATGGGACGATATGAGCGGCTTCCAAGATTGGCTCACCCAGCGGCTGCTTGGCCGCCACGCCGATGGGCCTTAGCGAGGGACACGGAACGCCCTACGGGTTGAGCTCCTCCATCTTGCGCTTGAAGAAACGGCCCTGACGGGAGGGCGTGTAGTCCCAATCGTCCAGCAGCTGGGGCGACCACTGAGCATCGAACACCCAAACCGTCCAGGAAATGCCTCGCTCCTCGAAGAACGCGATGATCGCCTCTCCGTACTCCTCATCGGCGATGACCGGGTTGTGAGCCCCGGGACCGTCGGCCGACATGAAGCCGAACTCGGTGCAAATCATTGGGTAGGTCTCGGCGACGTAGCCCCAATCCGTTTCCCATTTTCCCTCCCAAGGCTGAGCGCGCTTTTGCGGGTAGGGGTGAGCGACGTAGCCCACGCCTTCGAAATCGATCGGATCGTTGCGCACGCTGGTCAGATCGTAGCCCCAGTTGAAACCAGCCACCAGCGGTATCGCGTCGGGATTGTTCTGACGGATCATGTAAATGATCTCCTCCATATACGCCTTGTAGTCCGCCCAGGGGAGCCGGCCCATCTTGCCGCCGCGATTGGTCGGCTCGTTCCAAAGCTCGTAGAACGCCACCGCGTTGTTCTCACGGTAGCGTTGGGCGATGGTGTACCAGAAGCGCATGGTCTCGCCCCGGTCCGTGATGTAAACGTCGCGATGGTAGATATCCGTCAACGGGTTTCCGATGGAATGCCAGTCGATGATGACGTACATGCCGAGCTCAGCCGACCACTGGACCGCCTGGTCCAACAAGGCCAAATACGCCTCCTCGCCCGTGTCTCGCCAATCCTTGGGATGCACGCAGATCCTCACCACATTGGCGTTCCAGCTGGCGATTTGCTCGAAATAGCCCCTTCCCCAAAGCCCTCGCTCCACCAGCGAAGCGGGATCGCTGGTGGCCACGCCGCGCAGCACAACCGTCTCCCCCTCTTCGTCGACAAACCGGTTTCCCTCCACCGAGAGCTTCGCAAGGTTCCGGCTGGCTTCGAGAGCCGCCCTTCCATCGCTAAAGGTCTGCTCGGCGCCACGCAGGGAGACGGCGGCGAGCAAAGCGGCGAAAAGAGCGAAGAGCATTCTGGGGCTGAGCGCTGTCATGATCAGGTTGGGTCGAAAAGTCATTTGGAAGGATCGCGCTTGAACGAAAACACGAGCTCGCGAAAACACGAATCTGATTTCCATTTTGTCGCCCCGATCCCGCCAAGAGCGCAACCCTGGCGCCGCTCATCCAATAGCGCCGAGGCGGGACGCTGCCCCGATTCACAGGGGGCTGACGCCCTAGGCCTTAGGCTTCACGAAATCGATCAGCTCGCCCACCGTGCGGTGGGCCTCGATCGGGTGGCGCAAGGTCACCTGCTTGTTCACTTTGTAACGGTTGCGCCGGCCTTCCTTGGAGCGCGACACGATCTTGGCCGCCTCCAGCTCCGCCACGATCTTCTGCACCGCGCGCTCCGTGATGCCGACCTCCTGGGCCACCTCTCGGAGAACCTTGTCTTCCGAAAGAAAGAGACAGAGCAGCACGTGCGCGTGATTGGAAAAGAATGTCCAACTCGAGCGCTCCCTTCCGGGGCCCGCCTTGGAATCGTCTGAGGTACTTGCCATAGTGCGATCTCGTTGAAACGAAAAACTTACCGCCCGCGCCCCTCGCCTTGCAAGCTCGTTCCTACCAGCGCTTTGCCTCGCCCAGGAGACCGACAGGCCCAAGCGGCCGAGCTCCGATCAAAGAGTGACCCATCGCTACGCAATTTGTGATCTGCCAAACGGCATCGATTGACAGCGCCGCCAGCCGCCGCCCCTTTTTTGCTCGAACCCTCTACCCGAATGACTCGATTTATGAAATCGCTCCCTCACGCCCGAATCGCCCGATTCGCCACCAAAGCCATGGCCGGCCTGGCCGCCTTCACCCTGGCCATCAGCGCCAGCGCCCAGAAATTCGAAAACCTCGCCCTCACCCCGCCGATGGGCTGGAACTCCTGGAACACCTTCGAAAGCGCCATCGACGAGGACCTGATCAAGGAAACCGCCCAGGCGATGATCGACTCCGGCATGCGCGACGCAGGCTACGTCTACATCGTGATCGACGACTGCTGGTCCCTGCGCGAGCGCGACGCGGAAGGAAACCTTGTCGCCGATCCGGAAAAGTTCCCCAGCGGCATGAAGGCTCTGGCAGACTACCTGCACGAGCGCGGTTTCAAGCTCGGCATGTACGCGGACGCGGGAAAAACCACCTGCGCCGGCTACCCCGGCAGCCAAGGCCACGAGTACCAGGACGCCCGCACCTTCGCCGCCTGGGGCGTCGACTACCTCAAATACGATTGGTGCGCCACCGGGACGCGCGACCCCATCGAAGCCTACACCACCATGCGAGACGCCCTCTACGCGGCGGGCCGACCGATCGTCTTCTCCATCTGCGAATGGGGCGACAACGACCCCTGGCTCTGGGCCCAGGACATCGGACACCTCTGGCGCATATCCGGCGACATCTACGACTGCTGGGATTGCGAGCAAGAGTGGTCCCGCGGCTTCAAGGTCATTCTCGACCGCTACCACGAGCTGAAGCCTTCGGTCGTGGGCCGAGACGGTCTGGGCGTTTATTCCGGTCCCGACGGATGGAACGATCTGGACATGCTGGAGGTGGGAAATCCCGGCCTCAGCGTGGCCGAGTCGCGCTCCCATTTCACTCTCTGGGCCCTCATCGGCTCCCCGCTCATGGCTGGAAACGACGTTCGCTCCATGTCTCCCGAAATCACGGAAATCCTCACCCATCCGGACGTGATCGCCATCAACCAGGACCCTGACGGCGTGGCGGCCTGGCGCTTCGGCATCGTGCCAGGCAAGCACCAGACCTGGATCAAGCCGCTGAGCGACGGCGACTGGGCCGTTTGCGTGCTCAACACCTCCGACCAGGAACAGCGCATCGAGATCGAGTGGCATCGCATGGAGCGGGCCCTCAGCGGTGAATTCGAAATCCACGACGTGTGGAACGACGTCGAGCTGGGGGACACCGACACGCCTCTCACGGCCAAGATAGGATCGCACGACGTCCTGCTCATGCGCCTTTCCCCGAAAAGATAGAGTCCGGTTTCACTCGCAGCCCCTTTGCTGTCCCAGCCGCCGAAGCCTCCCCTTCGGCGGCTTTTTTTCCAGCAAACCGCCGCATGCCTCCGCGAATCGATATTCGGCCTTGCCCTCCTTGTGCAAAAACTGATCTTCGAAGGACAATGAAGGAGCAGGTTTTCGCCCGCGTCGACGGAGGGGCCGAAGAAGTCAGACACGACACGCGCTACTACTGGGACAATTCGCGTCGCAGCGAGTCCAATCGCATCAATCTCCAGCGCACCCTCTCCGGCGAAGCCTTCTGGGAGGACGAAAACGGCCGCCAGAGCGTGCCAGTGGGAAAGATCATGCTCTTCACCCAGCGCGAGAACAGCCGCTACGGGTTCCCGGCCACCGGCAGCCAGCCCTACCGCCACCGCTACCTTTCCATCGATCCCACCGCCACCGCCATCCCCATCTTCAACCGGATCCGGCAGGACTTCGGCTCGGTTCTCTCCATGCCGGCCCAATCCGAGTCCAGCGCCCTCTTCGATCAGGTCTTCCATTGCTTCTCGCAGCGCAGCTTTCGGGACCGCTATCACGAGTCGGAGCTGATCACCCGTCTGCTCACAGCCATCTACCGCCAACAGGTCGAAGAAACTCAAGACAGCGATCCGATCGAATACGGCTACTACCTGCTGCAAAACCAGCACACTTCGCCCATCACCCTCAAGGACGTGGCCGCCCGTTGCGGGGTATCGCGCGAACACTTCATTCGCAGCTTTCACGAGCGCTACCAAGAGCCTCCTGGCAAGATCCTGCGGTCCCTGCGACTCAAGCACGCCCAATCGATCCTAGAAGCCACTCGCCTGCCGATCAAAGACGTGGCTCTAGCCTCCGGCTTCTCCTCCTCCAACGTTTTTTGCCGAGCCTTTCGCAGCGCCTTCGGCATGAGCCCAGCCGACTATCGCAAGCAGCTCGCCACTTGACCCTTGGAAAATTCGTATCGAAGCTGTCGATACGGAGTCCCATGGCCAACGATCGCTTTGCATTGCAAATGGCTGGCTCGGTTCACAGATTGGGCGAAACCTCATGGACGCTCGCTCGCCTAATCCTCCTTCCGATATCATAAAGGAACTCTCTCGCAGACAGCGCCTTGCCGCCGCCATCCTGCTAAGCCTGTCCTTCCTGTGCAACATACTGGCCCTGGTGCTGCCGTTCATGAAGATACGCTCAGGAGTCACTTCCACCGACTATTCATTGCCCGGGTCGGTGCTGATGCTCTGGGAAGAGAATCTCTTCGCTCTGGCCTTTCTGGTCCTCTTCTTCTCCATCGCCTTTCCGTTCGCCAAGATCGGCACCCTCGCCTTCGTGACCGCCCGCAAGGAGCTCACTCCCGAGTCGCTGCGTTGGCTCATGCGAGTGGAGCGATTCGGCAAATGGTCCATGCTGGACGTCTTCCTTGTATCCATTATCCTCTCACTCGCCTCCCGCCAGTTTTTCGTTTCGGCCCGGCCCGAGTTGGGCCTGACCCTGTTCATCGTAGCGATCGCCCTGAGCATGATCGCAGGCGAGATTCTCGCCTACGGAGCTCATTCGGCAAAAACGCGCTTGCCGAGCGAGTCACGGAAACGGGGCGGCGCACTTCTGGCGCTCTCCACTATCGGACTGCTCGCCGCCTTGAGCCTCCCGTTTCTTCGCATCGACGATTGGCTGCTCGCGGACCGCTCCTACAGCATCCTCTCTCTCGTACCCGCTCTTTGGGGACAAGACGCTAAACTTGCCGCGAGCCTTAGCGGGCTGTTTCTCGTCGCCACCCCACTGTGCGCCATGGGGCTTGCCTTCAAGATTTGGATACGCTCGAGAAGAGGGAACCCCAGCGAACGATCGTTTCTCTGGTTTCAAAGGCTGCAGCGCTGGAGCATGCTCGACGTCTTCGGCCTTGCCCTAGCGGTCTTCGCCTTGGAAAGCGATTCGCTGATGCAAACGGAAATCCACTGGGGCGCCCTTTTCCTCGGCTGCACCCTGGTGCTCCAGATGCTCTTCGCCGCCGCTTTCGAGATAAGGGTGAAGGCTCCGCGATCCAAGAGCAGTCCAGGCTCTCGACCGCCATCAGGCGACGATCCTGACTAGACCCGCTACTGCGCCTCGACGAAGGGCCAGCCGTCTTGGTCCCACTGAAGCACGTCGATGCGTAGCTTGGGCAAGCCGCTCTCGGTGGAGGCATCGTAGCCGTGGTAGACGATGTAGTCCACGCCATCGAGTCGCGTCACGCCATTGTGGCCCACGCCGTTCCAGTCTTCGTCGCTTTCCAGCACCAGCGTACCCCCTCCGTTCATCATCGACAGGCCGTTTCGGTCGAGATACGGACCTTCGATCGTCTCGGAACGTCCCACCACCACGCGGTAGGTGCTGTCCAGCCCTCGACAGCAGTAGCCAGTGGAGGCGAAGAGATAGTAGTGGTCGCCGCGGCGAATGATGAACGGAGCTTCGATGGCGCCTCGGCCCGCTTCGATCGGGTGCCCTTCCTGATCGCCCAGTTGCTCGCTCCAGCGCGAGCTGCGGCTGGCGATGCTGATCGCGTCATCCAGCTCGACTGCGAGTCGGGTACGGTCCTCCGCAAGGGGAGCGAGCTTCAAACCGCTCCAAAACGAGCCCCAGCTCAGGTAGGGCTTGCCGTCCTGATCGTGGATCAGGTTGCCATCGATCGCGTTCCAGTTGTGCACCCCTGGAAGGGACTGGACTACGATCCCATGGTCCTGCCAGCCAAATTCCGGACTATCCGGATCGAGCGTTTTCGCAGTGGCGACGCCGATGCAGGACTCGTTTTTCCCGAACGATGAGATCGAGTAGTAGAGATAGTAGAGCCCGTCGTGGAAACTGATGTCCGGAGCCCAGATGTGGCCGTTGAACCCGGGAACCTCCTTCTTAGCCCAGTCCGGAGCCGTGGGGAATACCGGAGCTTCCCGCGACCAATGGGTCATGTCAGGCGACGACCAGACCGTAACGCCCGGTCCAGTGGTGAAGAGGTAGTAGACTCCGTCCTCGCGGATCATCACCGGATCGTGGGCGATGACTTCCTCTTCGAGCAGACCAGTGGCGTTCTCTTGTCGCGCGGCTTCGCTCGCCGCGTCTTCCTCCGCATGGACTGGAATCAGACAGGCAGCGGCCACAAAGATGAAAATTCGGATAAACAGGGGTTTCATTTCACTTCACAGTATCGAGTTGCAGATCGCCGGGACTACCCTCTCTTTTCGGGGCCTACCCAGCCTTCGCTCAGCGGAACCGGCTTTCCAAATATCGGCATGCCATCGTCTCCCCATTCCAGCTGCTTCACGAAGGTGTGACGGTTCGGATCCCAAAGCGGATCGCCTACGATTTCCGTGTAGGTGCGAGCGTGATACACGAGGAGGTCCTCGCCGTTTTCGCCCTTGGTGAAGCTGTTGTGCCCGGGACCAAAAACGCTTTCCTCGGGGCGGCTTCCCAAAACCGGTGTGGGAGATTTCGTCCAACTCTTCGGATCGAGCAGATCCGCGTCCTGATCCGCCCAAAGCAGGCCCATGGCGTAGTTTTCGTCCGTGGCGCTAGCCGAGTAGCTGATGAAGACCTTCCCGTTCTTCTGCAGAACGGAGGGACCTTCGTTCACCCAGAAGCCGATGATCTCCCAATCCAGTTCCGGCTTGGTCAGCATCACCGGTTCGCCGACGATACGGGTTGGCGTATCCATCTTTGCGATATACAAGTTTGAGTTCCCTCGAATGCCCGGTCCCTTCTGGGCCCAGAGGTAGTACAACTGATCCTTGTGGTAGAAGGTCGTCGCATCCAGGCAGAACGTATCGATGCCGGTGTCGATCTGCACGGGCTCGTCCCACTGGCCTTCGATGGGGTTGTCAGCCCCAGTCGAGATAGCGTACATGCGATGCTGGAAAAGGTCGTACTTGATCTCGCGACTCGGCGCCGCCGCGAAATAAACGTACCAGCGGCCGTCGTTGAAATGAATCTCGGGAGCCCAGATCAGATCCGAGATCGGCCCTTCACTTGGCTTTCGCCAAACCATCTTGGTCTCCGCCTCGGCTAAGCCTTCGATCGTCTTCGATCGACGAAGCTCGATGCCGTCGTAGGCTGGCACGGAAGCTGTGAAATAGTAGTAGCCATCCGTGTGTTTGTAAATGAACGGATCGGCCCGCTGTTCGATAAGGGGTGCTTTGTACATCTCTGGTTTCCTCGTATTGACAGTTTCGATACTAGGCGACGTCAGGGCTTTTGGTTTGAATGACGGAGCTCTCCGCTACCATCTTCTGGTAGAAGCGGTCCGTGATCTTGTACTTGAAAAGTAGGAATCCAAGGGCGGCATGGAAGGCGCCCGGGATGATGGTGAGCATCAGAGCCAGACCGGTTAGGGTGAATTCGGTCTGTTGCACGTTAGGCTGGTAGTCGAAGAAGGTCAGCAGCAAGCCACCCGCCAAACCGGCCAGCCCTCCGCCCGCCTTCTGGCAGAACGAGATTCCGCCGAAGGAAAGACCCGACACCCGCTGGCCATCCTTGATGTGGCCGTAGTCCACCGCTTCGGCGATGGCCGACCAGAACACCGGAGCATGCAAATCGACGACAAAGGAAAGCAGCACGTAGAGCGTGAAGGCCATCACCACGTCTCCGGGGCCCACCAGGAAGAACATCCCCAAGCTCATCAAGCCCACTAGGATCTGCGACCAGCTGAAGAGCTTGATCTTGCAGAAGCGCTTGGTGATCCAAGTGGACGCGACCATCGAAACGATGGATGCCGCGATGCCGGAGCTGGTGAACATCGACGCCATGGCGGCATCGCCGCCGAGGTAGTACTTCGCGTAATAAAGCGCCACGCTGCCTCTGATAGCGTAGCCAAAGGTGCCGAGCAAGCAGCAGCCTGCCAGCACCAGCCACTGGTCGTTCTTGAGCAAGTACTTGATCTGGGTGCCCAGCGGCTGAGGGTTCACCTTGTGCTCCACGCGCTCGCGGGTCGTGCCGTAGCAGAACCAGAGCAGCAGCACGCCGATGCCCGACATCAAGCCCATGGCGAACATGTAGCCTTCCTGCAGATCCTCTCCGCCCCACCACTCGGCCAGCACCGGCACCGACGCCACGATGACCACGTTGGCGATCTTGGCGAAAAACATGCGGTAGCCGTTGGCGGACAAGCGCTCCTGAGGATCCGAGGTCAAAACGCCGATGTAGGAAATGTAGGGGATGGCGACGCCGGTGAACATCAAGGTGGCGAAAAGGTACGTCGCATAGGCCCAGATCAGCTTGGCGTTGTAGTCCATGTCCGGCGTGGTGAAGAGCAGGGCCATGGACAAGCCGTAAGGCAGCGCGAGGTAGGCGAAGTAAGGGCGGAAGCGGCCCTTCTTCGATTTGAAGCGGTCCGTGATCAGCCCCATCATCGGATCGGTGAAGGCGTCGACGAATCTGGCCACCAAGAACAGGATACCCATGTGAGTCGGATTCAGCCCGAAAATGTCCGTGTAGAAAAAGGAGATCAGGTAGAAAAGGGCGGCGACCATGACATTGATCGACATGTCGCCGGCGCCGAAACCGACCTTTTCCAATACGCTAAGCTTACGAGTATTCATCTGTTATGGGGTACGCGGGTGAGCAAATCCGTCTCGGATTCGGACCCGGGTCTAAAACTAATTTGGGAGGGAGCAAGAGCGTAGGCTCTCGTGAGAGGTTATGCGCCTTCCTCACGTCAAAACCCGCCAAAGATTCTACCCGCCCAGCGGGGTAGACGTTGAAGCGCAGCCTTTCTCCCCGCGATTCGCGGAAACGCCAACCAAGCGGGGCGCCGCCTATCGCACCGGGTGTCGAACCCCTACGTCGAGCAAGGCCTGGGCTTCGGTGAGCAGCACCTTGGCGAACGCCCAGTCGAACCAGAAGCCCATCACCGGGGAGCCTCGGCCCACGATCGAGCTCGCCTTGTCCTCGAACAGGTTTTCCGCCTGGCTGAGCGTCAGCAGCGCCTCGTCGAAACGCCCCATTCGATGAAGGGCCATGGCCAAGGTCGCTTGAGCAGTCGTGGTGCGCGGGGCGTTGTCCTGGGTATACTCCAGACACATGCGGGCGTACTCCGCGGCCCCGGCGAAATTGCCTTGTCGATACTGGTAGATGGCGAGCGACATGGACCGCCACGCCGCCTGAAACCAGTCCCCGGCGGCATCCGCCTCCAGACGGGCCTCCTCGGTCAGACGGGCCAACGGCTCCAAGGAGCGGATCAGCTCCTCGTTGGCCGGCGTCAGCAAGGCTACCTTCACGATGCGGTCGGCGAAGGGGCTTTTCATGCTAACGAAGCGCTCGATGGCTTGCCGACGAAAGCGTTCGTAGCCTTGAAAATCGGCGGCCTCGATGAACGCCGGACCGATTTCCAGATAATCCAGACTGGAGACGTCCGGCCCTTCGAAGGTGTTGACCTCCAACAAAACCTCGAAGCGCTGCACCGCTTTCTTCCAGCGTTCGTTGAGAGCGTGCCACTCGCCGAGGGCTCGAAACACCGCCGCGCCCTCCACCGAGGCGTCGGTCAGCTCCACGTCCTGCAGCAAGGTGTCCGCCTCGGCGAACCGCTCCTGGCTGATCAGAAACGCCGCTTGCGTCAGGCGCTCGCGCAGCTCCGCTTCATGGCGCAAGCGCACCTGCTGCTGCTCGGCCTCCACCGCTCGCTCGCGGGCGTCGCGCTCCTTTACGAAGAGCCAGGTCGAGAGACCGATGCCGAACAGCAAGACCGCCGCCACCGCCCCGCCTGCGGCGAAAGCTCCGCGGTTGCGGCGCACCAACTTGCGAAAACGGTATAGCGGGCCGGGCGTGTGGGCGATCACCGGCTCGCTCGCCAAGTGCCGCTGCACGTCCATGGCCAAGGAGTTCGCCGTCTCGTAGCGGTGACGCCGGTCTTTCTCCAAGGCCTTCATGGCGATGCAATCCAAGTCGCCGCGCAGAGTATTGGCGTATCCCAGCCGCGCCGCCTTGCGGGCGTCCGCCACCGCCTGCTGCTGCTCCGCATCAAACGAGCTGAAGCGCGCCGAAGGCTTGGGAGGGATGGACTCCCTCAGGATGCGCCGGAGCTCGCCCAGGCCGCCAGAGACCAAGGCATCTCCATCGAAGGGAGTCTGCCCGGTGAGCAGCTCGTAGAGCAGCACGCCCAAACTGTAAATGTCGCTGCGCGTGTCCACATCCAGACCGCCCATTTCCACCTGCTCCGGGCTGATGTAGGCCGGCGTGCCGAGCAATTGCTCCTGCGAGCTGGTGCCGAGCAGCTCGCTCAGACCCGCCTCGGTCGCCTTGGCGATGCCGAAATCGATCACCTTAGGAAGCGGCACCCCATCATGCTGGGAAACGATGATGTTGGCCGGCTTGATGTCGCCGTGGATGATGCCCTTCTGGTGGGCATGCTGGATGGCGTGGCAGACCTGGCAAAAGAGATTCAGACGCTGCACCAGCCCCAGTCGGTTGCGGTCGCAGAATTCCGTCAGGCGCATTCCGCGCACGTGCTCCATCACGAAATAAGGGGCGCCCTGCTTGGTGGTGCCTGCGTCGAACACGCGAGCGATATTGGGATGGTCCATGATGGCCAAGGCCTGTCGCTCCGCTTCGAAACGGGAAACCACTCGCTCGGTCTCCATGCCCAGTCGGATGATCTTCAGGGCGACCACCCGCCGCACCGGCTCCTCCTGTTCGGCCAGGTAGACCACTCCGCAGCCGCCGTCGCCCAGTCGCTGCAACAATCGGTACCGGCCTATCTTCGCTCCGATGGATTCCTCGTCCAAGGGATCGGAATTGATGCTCTTGAACGCCTCGCTCGAGCTGATGAATTGGGCTCCGTCTTCGAAAAACTGCTCCGCGTCGTCGCTGGATTTGAGCAAGGCCTCCAAGCGAGCCCGCATCTTCAGGTCCTCCCGGCACTCCTGATCCAGATACCGAGCCCTCTCAGTTGGGTCGCTCATCTGGCGGGCCGTATCGAACAGGTCCTCTTCTCGCTGGTCAGCTGATCGCATCGATTCGTTCTCTTCCTTCTCGGGCAAAACCTAAAACGCGTTGGCGGCTGCGAGCGAGGGCTAGCGCAAACTCTGGATTTCCGTGAAGAGCCAGGACTTGGCGTAGGCCCAATGACGCTCCACCGAACGCTCGCTGATTCCCAGCGCTTCGGCGACTTCCTGATGGGTGCTGCCACCGAAGAACTTCAGCAGCACTACCTTGGCCTTCAAAGGATCGCTCATCTCGAGCTTTTCCAAGGCTTCGTTTATCAGCAGCAGCTTTTCCTCCGGAGCGCTGCTGGCGATCTCCACCGAATCGAAGTCCACCTTGACCTGCTTGCCGCCGCGCTTGAGACGGGTCTTTCGTCGGGCGCTCTCGATGAGAATCCGACGCATGGCCCGGGCTGCCGCCCCGAAAAAATGGGCCCGGTTTTCCCAACGCTGCTGGCTGTCCCCCACGATGCGCATCCAGGCTTCGTGCACCAAAGCGGTCGGCTGCAAGGTGTGGTCCGGCCCTTCGCGCGACATGCGGGAGGCGGCATGACGGCGCAGCTCGTCGTAGACCAGCGGCAGCAGCTCGTCCGCCGCCTGCTCGTCCCCATCGCACAAGGCGTTCAGACAAAGGGTGATGTCCGAGGAGTTCGGCTTCTTCAATCCCTTGCCTCCGGAAACGGGATCCGGGGGTCTGGGTTCGAAGGAAAAGGTGAATCTACGGGTTTTCGAAGCCTCTGGGGTAGAGCGAGGTTCCTTCATAGGACGTGTAGCGATGTTAGGTTTGGTGACGCCGAATGGACCAGCGAGGGCGCGTCTTCTGGCTCTTCGCCGGAAGCGTCAGTACAGATAAACCCTGTATCGGAGTCGATATTCCGCAACCCATAAGTCGTAATTGCGGTGTAAATTAGCTGTCTTGAAGGAGCAAAGCGGGCCCGGGAACCCGCCCGCAAATCGGTCCTCTCTCCAGAAATCGCAATATCACCAAGGCGTCGCTGTCGCCCGGCATCGATAAGCGCAAGCTCGCTCGCTACTTTACTACCCCATAGTACGAGTCTTGTTGGAGAGAGAACCGAAGATGCAGGCGACCGGACCCCATCGTCCTGGTCCCATAAAATCGCTTCGCATCCCGAATCGCATGGAAAATGAACATTTGACACCGACGCCCCCACTGGGAACGACGCTGCCAGCCGAGTCGGCTCGGCCCCGGTACCGGTATGGAGAGGAAGCCCAGTTGTCAGGTACACGAACGCGACAAGCCACAACCGGCTAGCGCGTCTGCTAAACTGGAACCGAGAACCGTCCATAAGGGGTACGCCATGCAATGCGCCAGCCTCCCGCCACACCCGCCAAAAAAAAAGTGGAAAAAACGCGGAGCCGCCCCGCAACCGGCGGTTCGCGCCTCTTTTTCTCCACTCCCGACTCGCCGAGCGACCGGAAGCGCCTATTCATAGGAACCGAGTGAACGATCAGCCCCGCGACAAGTTCGGCGCCGTCAGCGCAATCTCAAACCTCGCCTTCGCCAGCGGCAAGCTGCTGGTCGGGTTCGCGGGAAATTCCTACGCCCTCATCGCGGACGGATTCGAGTCCATCGCCGACGTCTTCTCCTCCATCGTGGTCTGGAACGGGCTGCGCGTCGCCGACAAGGCCCCTGACGCCGAGCACCCCTATGGCCACGGCAAGGCGGAATCCATCGCCGGCCTGGTGGCCGCCTGCGCCTTGGTGGTTTCCGCCATCGTCATCGGGGTCAACGCCATCCAGGAAATCCTGCACCCGCACCATGCCCCATCGACTTTCGTGGTGCCCGCCTTGCTGATCATCATCGCAGGCAAGGAAGCCCTCTTCCGATGGCTCATCAAAGCCAGCCTTTCCAGCGACAGTCCCGCCTTGCGCATCGAAGCCTGGCACCACCGCATGGACTCCCTCACGTCGATCGGCGTGCTGATCGGAGTCTGCATCGCCACCTTCGCCGGAGAGGGCTACGAAGTGGCGGACGACATCGCAGCCCTTCTGGTAAGCGGCCTTATCGTATTCAACGCCTATCGCCTGGCCCGCCCCTCCCTGGACGAGTTGCTGGATCGAGACGTCAGCCACACCCTTTCCGACCAAATCGAACAAACCGCCTCCGACACCCCGGGCGTAGTGCGACTCGAGTCGCTGCAAGTTCGCAAGAGCGGCTCCCAGCATCTGGTGGACGTGCATCTGGAGGTGGACGGAAACCTCACCGTCACCGAAGGCCACGCCATCGCCCACCGCCTCAAGGACCGCTTGCTGGAAAATCAGGACCTGCGCATCAGCCATGTCATGACCCATGTCGAACCCTCCGATCGCCCTCGTCTATAGCCCAGAGGACAGGAATGGAAAAAAGACCCGCTCGCGTCACAGGCGCCGGCCTTGCTTCGTCTCCAATTCAGTGAAAGCGAAAACCCATTCGACCCCTCGAGCCCATCAAAGCCCATTCGCTCGGGAGAACTCCCGCGCCGCCACCTTCGAAAGCTATCGAGCCCTTCTGCAAGGCATCGCCTACCGCATGCTCGGATCCGTGGCCGAGGCGGAGGACATCGTGCAGGAAACCTACCTGAAATGGGATCAGACCGATACCCAAACCATCGCCAATGCGCGCGCTTGGCTGGTCACGGTCTGCAGCCGCCTCTCCATCGATCGCCTAAAAAGCGCCCGAGCCCGCCGCGAACGCTACGTCGGTCCCTGGCTTCCCGAGCCGCTGCTGGTCGAGGAAAGCAGCCCGGCGGACCAACTGGCCATCGACGACTCCGTTTCCACCGCCTTGCTCTACACCTTGGAACGCTTGAGCCCGGCGGAACGTGCCGCCTTTCTGCTGCACGACGTATTTTCCTATGGATACGAAGAGATCGCATCCATCCTGGACAAAACACCAGCCGCCTGTCGCAAGCTGGTATCCCGGGCTCGGGCCGCCGCTCGCGAGAGAAAGCCGAAATTCGAAACCGACCCTCAGCTGCACCGCCGTCTCATGGAGAGCTTCCTCGATGCGGCCCGCCAAGGCGACCTCGCCGCCCTGGAATCCCTGCTCGCCCAAGACGCTACCTTGGTATCCGACGGAGGCGGAAAAGCCTTCGCCGCAAGAAAGGTCCTGCAAGGCGTCGCCATCATCTCGAAGTTCTTCGTCACCACCAGCAAGCAGGCGGCCCAATCCGGAAACGTCTATGCCCATCGGCCCACGTGGTACAATGGGGCTCCAGGGCTGATAATCTACGAAAACGAAATACCTGTGTCCGCCATCAACATCCACGTGTCTGAAAATCGGATACAAGGATTCTTCATTCATCGCAACCCGGACAAGCTCGCCACCTTCGCCAGGTAGGGCGCGACCGCCGAGCGCGCCGCAGCTAGCCTAGCTCCTTCTCGGCCACGCCGCGGCGAAACCCGTCTCGCACGTGCACCGCCCGCACTCCAAGCGCCCCCACTTCCACGATGTTTCGACGCTCGTCATCGAAGAACAGCATCTCCTCGTAGATGTATCCACTTTTCTCCTTCAAGGCCGCGAAGTGCCTCACCTTGCTGCTCGGGTAGATTTCCTCCCAACGAAAGCGATCCCTCAGCTCCAGCAGATCGAGCAGCTCGCGGGCCCAGTCCGGCTCGTTGGTTCTGGAGGCCACCGCCACGTCCAAATCCAGCTCCCGGCAGCGTTCCAAGGCCCACAGAGCGTCCTCGTACACGCGCACCTTGGCCGAGCGAGCATCGAGCACGCCTTGCGCGGTTTTCCGAAAGGGCGGCGTCAGACAGTCGCACCACGTGCCCCCTGCATCCCAAAGGGTGAAGTCGAGATCGAACACCGCTAGCTTGTACTTGCTTTCGCCCATGGCCGCATCGAGCCGCAAATGCGCCGCGGCGTCAAACCAGTCTCCACGCCGGGCGCCAGCCATCAGGTTTTCCGAAAGCAACCATAGGAAAGGACAAATGGCCAAGCGGCCGCCACTCTGGCATAATGACCGGATGAGCAACGCCAAATCACGCAATCGCCCCCTGAGGACCATCCTGAGCAAAGCCATCCGGTGGCTGCACCGCTCGCTGCCTCCCATCTCGCCCGACGCCACCGCCATGGGGCGACCAGGGCGGAAGATCTTCCTGCACGGTCACACCATCCTCATCGAGCGACCGCGGGCCAAAACCCGTGGGTGACGCGTCAGACATCCAGTTTCCACTCGCCAATTCCAGACTCTCCCAATTTCTATACCAAGCGATCGTTGCGCTCCGGGCCAGCCTGAGCGCTCGCCTCCATGGAACTCTACCAACTCAGATCATTCGTCGCCGTAGCCGAAGAAGGCACGCTCGCGAAAGCCGCGGCCCGCCTTTTCTCCAGCCAGCCGTCCATCAGCGCTCACATCAAGGCCCTAGAGGACGAACTAGGCATCGCCCTCTTCGATCGCAGCTCGCGCGGCATGCAGATCACCCTCGATGGGGAGAGCTTGCTCGAACGGGCATACGCCATTCTCAAGGAAGCCAAGGCGCTTGGCGATCTCGCTCGAAACCTGCAATCGAGCCCGTCGGGCAAACTGGTGATCGGCGTGAACAGCGGCCCCGACGACGTGCCACTCGACTCCATCGCGGAATCGCTCCACCGCTCCCATCCGAAGCTGCAACTGGAGTTTCTCCACAGTTCCAGCGGCTACATCCTAAAGGGGGTGCTGGCTGGCGAAATCGACGTCGGACTGCATGAGGGAGAGGTGGACTCGCCGAAAATCCTGAGCGCCCGCTTCAAGGACAATACCATTCGAGTGGTGGCGTCTCCAAAATTCAAACACGCGTTCGAAGGAGGCGACTGGAAGTCGCTGCAATCGCTCCCATGGGTTTTCAAGACCCCGGAGTGCAGCTACTACCAACTCATGGAACGCATCGTCAAAGCTCACGAGCTGCAGATCGAGCGACGCTTCATCATCGACGAAGACACCACTTGCCTTCGCTTCGTGCGCAACGGAGCGGCGCTCTCCATCATGGACGAGGCCATCGTGAAAAAGGAGCTGGACGACGGGAGCATCATCGCCTGGGACGGCTTCAGCTGCACCCTTCCCCACAGCCTGATCTGCCTCGGATCGCGCTACCACGAGCGCCCCGTGCAAGCTTTCTACCAATCAGCGGCAAAATTCCTTCGTCTAGAAAACAACAAGTAAAACGGACCAACTCGCGGCCTTGCAGCGCCCGCGCCCAAGAAGCATGAAGACAATCACCGAAATCCAACGCCTCCAGGCGCCCGCTAAGATGCCGCAATCCCTCGCCTGGGACGGCGATAGCCTCTGGATGGGCTCCCTCGCGACCAAGAAGATCTACCACATCGATCCCCGTTCATGGAGCGTGACCTGGCAATGCGACGCCCCCGGGCTCCCCTTTGGAATGGTCGTAGTGAATAATGAACTACGCGTGCTCTGCGGCGAGACCGATCAGGACAACCGCATCGTCCGGCGCTGCATCCCTAACCACGGATTCGATACCGTCTACGCATTGCCCTGCCCGGACGACACTGGCTCCCAGCTTAGCTGGGACGGCAAAAACCTGCACGTCAGCCAGTGGTACAACCAGAGGATTCTGGCATTGAGCGAGGAGGGCGACGTGGAAAAGCACTACCATGCGCCACGCGGCATCTGCGGACAAACCATCGTGGACAACGACCTCTACATTCTGAATACGGCGGACGAAGAAACAGACGACTACGTCCTCTCCCGCATAGATCGCCAAAGCGGCGCCTGCCAAGACCTGGCCAAGGTTCCCTTTCCCGCTCGATCCCTCGCGTTCGACGGCGAGGCGTTCTGGACCAATCACCGCGCCGCGGGCGAAACCGTGCGCTTCGCGGCCCCCTAAACAAACACAGAAGCGACTGCGTTCAATCAGGCGGCTCAGGGAGCCGCCTTTTTCGTGCCCGTTCCCGTCAACCCAGCGGAGTCCCGCCTTTCTAGCTTTGATTTTCAGCGAGCCTTCCCCATTCTCAAACCGCTCGCTTCGAGATAACCCTCCGCACCCACCCCGCATATGCCACGTATCACCAAACTCGCTTCCCTCGCCACGCTGGGCGCCCTCCTCGTAAGCTCCGCCCTAAAGGCCGACGTCCGGCTCCCCGCCCTGTTCTCCGACCACATGGTCCTGCAACGCGATCGGCCGATCGTCGTCTGGGGCTGGGCTGATCCCGGGGAATCGGTGAGCGTAAAGCTTCAGGAACAACGCTCCACGATCCAAGCCAACCTGGAAGGGAAATGGAAAGCGACGCTCGAGGGCATCGCTAGCGGCGAGGACCTCACCCTGACCGTGGCAGGCGAAAGCAACACGATCGAACTTTCGAACATCGCCATGGGAGACGTCTGGATCTGTAGCGGCCAGTCCAACATGGAGTGGCCCTTGAGCAAGACCGATCGGGCCAGCCAAGACATCCCCAAGGCGGACCATGCCAACCTACGCCTTTTCACGGTGGAAAAGGAAATGAGTTTCCAACCGCTTGACGATGTGTCGTCGAGCGGCTGGCGCGTCTGTCGACCAGAGAGCGCGGCCGAGTTTTCCGCAGTTGCCTACTATTTCGGAAAGGAAATCCATCAGCAAACAGAAGTACCCATAGGACTGATACACTCATCCTGGGGCGGAACCGACATCCAAACATGGACTAGCTGGGAAGTCATGTCTCAAACAGGCGAATACGAAGATCTCGATCCGGCAGAGATGGCGAAGTCCTTCGAGGAGGCCCAAGCCAATCGCCAACGGTTTCGCGAAGCCATGAGCAAGGCCCCCGGAGAGAAGAGAAAGTGGATGTCTCCAAAAACCGATGTCAGCGACTGGAAACCCGTCACCCTTCCACAGCCGTGGGAGCTGGGGGAAATCGGGGCCGCCGATGGGATCGTATGGTACCGAAAGAGCTTCGACATCCCTCAAGCCTTGGCTGGCTCCCCCGCTACTCTGAGCCTGACTCCGATAGACGACCAGGATGTCACCTACCTGAATGGGGAACGCATTGGCTCGACCTCGGCCTGGGACGCCCCGCGCCGCTACAACATACCGCGAGGCAAGCTGAAGGCCGGCGCCAATACGCTGGTGGTCAAAGTGGTGGACCATCAAGGCGGAGGAGGATTCCACGGGGACCCCAACCTGCTCTTCATCGAGGCCGACGGAGTGAAGATCCCCTTGACGGAGAATTGGGTCTACCGCCCGTCCGTGCTCTCAAGCGACTTCGGAAAGACCATCGCTGGCCCCAATGCGTATCCATCTCTCCTATACAACGCCATGATCCACCCGCTGCTGGATTTCCAGATCGCCGGTGCGATTTGGTATCAAGGCGAAAACAACGTCAATCACGCCTACCGATACCGTTCGTACTTCACCAGCCTGATAAAGGACTGGCGCCATGGCTGGGGCTGGGATTTCCCTTTCTATTGGGCTCAACTCGCCAACTACATGGCTCCGCAAAAGAAGCCAATCAACTCCGCATGGGCAGAGCTGCGCGAAGCGCAAGACTTCGCGCTCGGACTGCCTCGGACCGGTCAAGCCGTTCTCATCGATCTAGGCGAAGCGGACGACATCCATCCGCGAAACAAGCGAGACGTCGGCTACCGGTTGGCCTTGAACGCTCTCTACGACACCTATGGCATGGATCTGGTTCACACCGGTCCGCGGTTTCGGGCCATGACCCCAAAAGGTCGCGAAATGGTGCTCTCGTTCGATCACACGCAGGGCGGTCTCCACGCCGTGAACGACAGGTACGGCTACCTCAAGGGCTTCACGGTAGCGGGTGATGACCAAGTCTTTCACTGGGCCAAAGCTCGCATTGTCGGAGACAAGGTGATCGTATCCAGCCCCAATGTACGCAAGGTCGTGGCCGTGCGGTACGCCTGGGCGAGCAATCCCGACGATGCGAATCTCTACAATGGCGAGGGACTGCCTGCAGCTCCCTTCCGGACCGATGATTGGCAAGGCGTCACCTTTGGAAAATAGAGCTTTGCCTAAAGCCGAGTCTCATCGATGCGGCCTTGCGTATCCTTTGCGAGCCCTAGTAGACGTCCGCTCCTCTGCTGGGTCGAAAACGGGACGGCGGACATCCCAATTTTGGGACAGGCCTCGACGCTAATCCGATCGATGGGAAAGCCCTAAATTTCTTTTCGCTCATAATCAGCGACTTGCGACTTTCTTGGTAACCGTGGCACGGGGCGTGTTTATACATGGGTACACACTCATTGAAACACTCAACGCTCAACCAAGAAATAACATGATCACTGTAGTACTCATCTCCATTCTCATTTTCTCGGCTCTCGGATTTACCACCGTACTGGATCTCGGCCGCTAGGAAAACACCATACGCATACGCATGTATCGTATTCAAATTTCAATACCGAGGCCTTGTTCGCGAAGCAGCGACCGAGGCCTCGTTTCACAGGTCCACTAGGGAAGAACGAGTTTCGCAGCCCAATCGCTCATCACCCCCTTTTCCATTTCCGGAAAGCTCGGCGTGTCGAGTTTTCCTTGCAGGTCGCTTTTGACCTTCACCGGCGAGTCCCATTCTCCAGTCCGAGGATTGTACCAGATCCACTGATACGTAGAGTTCGGCTTCATGCCGGAAATCGTCGTTTTCACGGCGCCGTTTTCGAAATAGAGCAAGGCGAACGAACGATCTTCCGTTCTCATCATGAACGACCAGCCATCCAATCCGTCGTCGAAAGCGAACTTGGATTCTCGTTTCTTCAGCGAAGAGGACGCTAGCAGCAGATCCTGATAACGGGCGCCCTCCGAAAGAGCGAATCGCTTCAAGTGCTGCATCTGGCTGCCGGATTCGTACTTGAGAGCGGTCCAGATGTGCGGACGCCAACCGGACGGTTCGCCGGTGGTAGTGATATCGTAGGCTGCGGTTCCATGGACATGGCCAGCCAAACCGCCAGAGAGAAACGAACCGTACATCTGCGACCTGGCGAAGTAGTTGTCCCGATCGGAATTCGCCTCGGGCGTCTCCCCGCCCGGCCGATTGATCTCATGATTCCAGCCCGTGTAGTATGGCTCCAGGTTCGCCGCAGGATACGGATTTTCCAGCAGAAAGATCTCTTCAATCGATGCGTAGATGGCGTGATTTCGAGGCTTGTTCCCCACCGTATGCATGGTCAGCCAAGGGCAATCCTCGCCATGGCCAAAGCGCTTGTAGGTGGAGCTGTCGATCAATGCGGTATACGGCTGACCAAAGGGCAGGCCACCGTATTTCTTTCGGTGATACGTCAAAGCCGCGTTGAATTCATGCTCGGTGAGGCTGAACTTTTCCGGGATCCAATCCAGATGGATGCCGCTGAAAATGATATTGTACGCTCCGTATCGAGCGATCAAATACTGTACGAACCTGGAGTAGGATTCGTCGAAATTGAAATAGGCTTTCCAGGCCGGGGCGCAATCGCGACGAACCGTCTCCAGAAACGGAGCGAAGCCCTGTCGAGAAAGGTGATGCATCTTTCGGTCAAGACTGCGAAAGTAGGAGGGATTCAACCGGTTGAAATCGGGCAGTCCCTCCCGGTCTGCGAAGACTGCGAAAGGACGATTTCCCTGCTCGTCATGCATGTCCTTCGCGGTCGTGATGGCTCCATCCGAGGTGCTGATGGTAGCGTTGGCCGCCCAATGGCCGAACTTTTCCCACGCGTTTCGAATGAATACGCCGTCCTGGTTAGCGTAGGTCGCTCCGCGATGGTCCGCCTCCCAGTTGGGAAAGGCCGCGACCATGCTGACCGAGTTGTAGCCCTGCCGCTTACGGTAGGCGACCGCTTCTTCGAAGCTGATTCCAGGCCCGGGCGTGTAGTCCTCGGATACGGTTTCGCCCTTCCACGGCAAACGCCAGGTGGCCCCTGCAAGCCAGGTGTCGCCGGTGAGAAAGAAGGGCGTTCCATCGGCATACTGCAAGGCCCGTCCGTTCGCGGTCGCCCGAAGGAAGCCTCGGCGATTGGGATTGGCCTGCTTTTCCGTCTCGGTCCAGGCCACCGCTCGAAGCGTTCCCGTTCCTCCATTCAAACCGGGATCCTCGGTCTGGTTTGAAGCAATAGTCCAACTCCATTCCCCCGGTTGCGTGGCCACGAATCGGATCTTGTAGCTCGATCCTCCGTCCCAGAAACCATAAACGCGTCGCTCGCCATCGGGGCCCCGCAAGTCGATCCAGCAGTCCACCTCCATGTAGGGATTCTCGTATTCCCCCTGGGCTTCCAGCAGGATTTCCTGCATTTCCCAAACGCGAGCCTCTCCGGGCTGCAAGGACGCCTGGGCATTCGCTGCGGCCAACAGAGCCATGAGCAGCGCCAACAAACTAAGAGAGTAGGTGTGAAAAAACATCGGCATGGTGCATACTTTCCCTATGGTTAGCCCGCAAGCACGCTCTAGAAAAAAGCGGTCTAACTAAAGGCGTCGGGCGTCGCTTTCCTAAGACAAACGACATCGTACACCAACCCTAGATCTATGACAAACCCTGTCGAACCACAAGATACCCACCGCCACCGAACCCTGTCCGGCACCGTAAGCGCCGTATCCAAGTTTCTCGCGACGCCCGTAAGCCGCTCTCGCAAGAAGAAGGCCAACGTGGGCAGCTCGCCGGGCATCGAATTCGCCAAAGGCGTCGACCAGCGCCCCGAGGCGGACGCGGTTAGACTCGAGTGCATCGACTTCGGGAAGGAGTCCATGGTGAGGCACACCTTCTCCAACGTCGAAGAGCTGATCTCCCATCCCCTCTCGGCCGATTGCGACCACCGTTGGATAAACGTCGAAATCCTCCACCCCTACATCATCAACGAGCTTCGCAAAGCCCACCAGTTCCATACCCTGGCCGCTGAGGACGTGCTCAACACGCCGCAGCGCCCCAAGCTGGAGCTCTACGAGAACCACAGCCTGGTCATCGCCGACATGGTACGCATCGTCAACGAGGGCGAGCTGGTGAGCGAACAGGTCAGCTTCATCGTAATGGAGAACCTCCTCATCACCTTTCAGGAAAAGACCGGCGACGTTTGGGATCCGATCCGAGAGCGTATCAAGAAACCGAATTCACGTTTTCGCTCCATGGGCATCTGGTACCTAGCGTACGCGCTGTTGGATGCGGTCGTCGATAGCGTGTATCCGATTCTTGAGCACTACGGCGACGTCCTTTACGGATTGGAACAGCAAGTGATGGAGGACCCTAAGCCGAGCATTCAACAGCATATCTACCTGATCAAACGCGAGCTCTTCAATCTGCGTCGCTCCATGTGGCCCGTCAGGGAGCTCGCCAGCAAGTTGGCGATGGATGAGGCCTCGCCCGCTCCACCTGACGTTCGCGTATTCATGAGGGACGTACAGGACCATTCCGTGCAGATCATCGACCTGATCGAAAATTCGCGCGAAACGGCCAACGGACTGCAGGACTTCTACATATCCATCGTCTCCAACCGAATGAACGAAGTGATGAAAGCCCTCACCATCATGGCGAGCCTCTTTCTACCCATCACCTTCTTCGCAGGCGTCTACGGCATGAACTTCGATGTGCTTCCCGAGCTGCATTGGGACTACTCGTACCTCGTCTTCTGGCTGGTCTGCATCCTCTCCACGGGAGGCCTGCTCTGGTACTTCAAGCGAAAGGGCTGGATCGGAAAATAAGGCCCCCTTCCTCGAAACGCCCCCTTGAGCGGGGCCCTTGCCTAGACCACAAACGAGTTGACCTTCACCCGCTGGACGAAGTTTCGGAAGACGATGGGCAGGGCCTCGCACTCCGTGGCCTCCAAGATGCGGGACTGCTGCTCCGTCACTTCCGAGACAATGCCCTGCTGCATGAAAGCCTGCCAAAGATAGCGAAGATCGCTGGCGGTCATCTCTGGATGAAACTGCACGCCTGTCAGCAACCCTCGAAACGAAAACGCCTGCACCGGGGTGTGGGCGTTGGACGCGAGCAGCTCGCAGTCGGGTGGCAGGGTCAAAACAGCGTCGGAATGGGTTTCAATCGCCCAAAGACAACCGCTCGCGATGCCCTTGAACAAAAAGTGCTCCTTGCCTTTGGCGGTGATGCGAATCGGCGGCGCCCCCAGCTCCATGCCGTCCGGATGGCGAGCGACATGGCCGCCAAGAGCCCGTCCCAGCAGTTGGGCCCCATAACAAACCCCTAGCAACGGGATCTGGCTGTTCCGGCAAATGGCGATCAAGTCGAGCAGATGATCGTTGAATCCCGTGTCCTCCCAAGCGGACGCTTCAGATCCGCCCAGCACCACCCCGTCCGCGGCAAGGGCTTTCTCGCAAAGGTCCGGGTCCGCGCCTCCAACGAGCTCGATCCGCAACGAATCGATCCCGCGAAACTGGTTCAAATAGCAGCTCTTCGAGGTCCAAACGTCCTTTCCTGCCGCGTCGCGCAGCGTCAATTCGAGCGGATCTATGACGAGGAGATTTACCATTTCGCTATTCAATACGGGAAGGAGGCCGATGGTTCGAACCTCCCTTCAAAACATCTCCAAATGGCGCAATTCACAAAAAAAGGCGACCCCGAAGAGCGCCTAGAAATGTTGATTCACAGCATTTTACCGCTATGGAAACGCGGGCTGCTACTCGACTAGAGCGAACAGTCGATCCGAGTCCTCCCACATGCGAACGTCGTTCGCGTCAAGATGGACTTCGTTTTCAGTGGCCTTGAGCTCCGAAAGCGGGCCTTTCAGCGAAGCGATGTAGAGCGAGCAAAGCACCCCGCTGGAGCGATTCCTCACCCTGAGGTGCACGCCCTGCTGCCCTTCCAGCCAGCAGTAGCGAGCGCCCACCACCTCGTAAGCGGAGAGCAAGCCCTGCTTCACGTGCGGCGTGACGGAAAACGCCAAATCCTTCAGCCCGTTCTGCACCGCGTCGAAGCTGCTGGCCTCGATGTCGAAGGGGCGATCCCCATTGTGACGCATGGCGATTTCGCCAGCCACCTTCTGAGCGAACTCCGAAACGTCGTAGCGCTTGGCGAGTTCGAAAGACATCAGCATTACGAAAGCAGCCGCCACCGCCACTGGAAGCCATGGCCTCCACCAGGCGTCGCGGTCATGCTCTTTTTTTTTCTCCCTACCGCTGGCAAGGATTCGCTCCACCGACTTTCTCGAAAGCTCTTGCGCCAGAAAGCAGTCGCGGAATTTCTGATCTAAGTCTTGCTCGTTCATTATCCAATGTACCCTGCCCTAACTACGAATGGCTGGAGTCCTTGAATTCCCCTCCGAACGCTTTCGCAAGTTTCTGACGAGCTCGGTGGATGTGACTAAGAATGGTGCCGCGAGGAGAACCGGTCTGATCTGAGATCTCGGTCGCAGTATATCCTTCGACCACGTTGAGATACAGCGCTTCGCGTTCCTCAGGACGCAATTTCTTCATCACGATCTCCATGTCCATGGAAACGCCGTTGGCTTCGGATTTGCCCGGCTCCGGAGACTTCTCCAAAGGCTCGAACTGCACGATCTTGTTGCGGCGCTTGATGTCGTAGAAAAGGTTTCGAATGGTGCGAAACAAAACCGGGGTCCCCTCCACGCGCCCGTAGGCTCGCTGCAGTTTCAGCCACGCTTGCTGAACGAGGTCCTCCGCGTCTTGGTGGTGACGGGCGATCGAAAGCGCATAACGATAACCGGCTTGTATAAGCTCGGTTTCGTCCACAACCGCTCGAGCTGGATTGGCGTTGCTCATGGTGTTCTCGGATTCGACGGAAACTGTGGCTGCATTTGCGCTCATACTCAATTCGGATTGTTTGCTTGGTGTCACTGGAGGCGAGGACATTATCGTGGATCGGCGATGAACCACTACCCGCTATACGCAGGTCGGGCACAACTGATTGCTCGTATTAGCTAGGAATATGCGAACATCCTCTCGTAAATCAATCATTTCCGGAAATTCGGCGCCTAAATCTGGTTTTGAACTAGGGTTGAACCATTTTCTAGCTCGCCAAATAGCGACGCACGTAGGTCTCCAGCTGCTCGAAGCGAACCGGCTTTGAAATGTACCCGTCCATGCCCACGCGCACGCATTCCTCCCGCATGCCCGCGGTCACGTGAGCCGTCATCGCCACGATGGGCACGCGGCGTTCCCCATTCTCTCCCTCGCGAATGACTCGTGTCGCCTCCAGACCGTCCATCAGAGGCATGCGGATGTCCATCAGCACCAGGTCGTAGCGATCCTGCTTGAGCTTCTCCAGAGCGACGAGTCCATTTTCCGCCCATTCGTAGGCGACTCCCATCTGAGCTAGGTTAGCGGCGACCAAGCGCTTGTTTTCGACGTCGTCCTCGACCACCAGCACGCGACAGGAGCTGGCGAAGTCGAAGGCGACCATCGACTCGCTCTCCTCGCCCTCCGGCTCGGGCGGCCCTACTTCGCAGCTTTCCACCAACGCAACCGGGATTTCGAACTGAAAGGTCGATCCCACACCGAGCTGGCTGCTCACCTCCATCCTTCCGCCCAAACAGTCAATGATGCGCCGGCAAATGGAAAGCCCCAGCCCAACCCCTTCATGCCGACGCTGCAGCGACATGTCCAACTGCGTGAACGGCTCGAAAATGTACTCCAGCTTCTCTTCCGCGATTCCCTGACCGCTATCCTCCACCGACATTCTCAGACGATAGCCTGCGTCCGTCTCGAACAGACAAGCGTCCAGCCATACCTGCCCTTGCTCCCGATTGTACTTCACCGCGTTGGACAGCAGGTTCAACGCGATCTGGCGTATCTTTCCTTCGTCCGACTCTATCGCCATCCCACGCGGCAAGCAGTCCAAATCGAAACGGCGAAGGCTTACGGACACGCCTCTGGACGTCCCGCTGCGGGCCATCATCTCCACCACGTTTTCGCACAGCTCCCGCAGATCGATCGGCTCCTTGAGCGCCACCATACGGCCAGCCTGGGCTCGCGTGAACTCCAGGATATCGGTGATCAAGGTCAGCAGATGCTCGCTGGACCGCCGGATGGAGCGCAGCATGCCCTGGCGTTCGGCATCGAGGTCCGACTGCATCATCAAATCCACGAAGCCGATGATCGGGTTGAGCGGCGTGCGCAGCTCGTGGCTCATGACCGACAAGAATTCATCCTTGGAACGATTCGCCTCCTCGGCCGCCCGTTTGGAGGCCAACAGCTCCTCCTCGCCTTTCTTGCGGTCGGTGATGTCCTGAAAAAGTGCTAGATAGGAGCAGCCGGCGTCCGATCGAGCGCTTCGTACCCGCCTGATAGATACAATGACATAGATATTTCGCTCTTCGTCCCCTCGCAGCCAAAACTCCCCGCTGTACCCTGGGGAGCATCGATCGCAAATCCCAGCGAAACCTCGCTCTTCGCCTTGAGGGCCCGTATCCAGCCAATCGTCGAACCGGCTCGACAAGAGTTTCCCGTAGTCCACCTGAAGCTGCCGACAGAGCTGACCGTTCGCTTCCATGAACGAACCGTTCTCGTCCAGAATCGCCATGCCCACGATGCCGAGTTCGAAATAGCCGCGAAAGCGCTCTTCGTTCGCTCGGATGATGTCATCCCGTCGCTCGATCTGCTGCATCATTTCGTTGAAGGAATCGACCAGGTGGCCCACTTCGTCGTCGTGGGCCTTGGCTTGCCGTTGCGAGAAGTCTTGCTCGCGCGAGATGCGCCTCAACGTATCGGACAGTTCCAGGATCGGCTGCGTCACCACCCGACTGAGCCGGGCCGAAACGATGAACACCACGATGCCGCCAATGATCAGGGTCAGCGCGATGAAACCCGCCTTGAATCCGAAGCGCCAATACTGCTCGCTGAGGTCGCCCACCAGATAGACGTAGGCTTGCGGCTGGACGGAGTCGCTCCCGTTCAAGGCGTCCTCGTAGTGGATGGGGTAGCGGGCCACGATGAGGGCGTCGAAGTAGGAAATCGTGACGTCCTGATCGACCTCCCGCAGATTCACGGACATCGGCAGGGTTCCACTGGAGACCAGCAACTGTCCATCGGCGTATCTAACTTCCCCATACAAAAGGTCGCCTTGCTTGCGAAACGCCACCAACGGCTCCTTGGCGTCATCGGCGCGCTTGAATTCGATGGCTGGGCTGATGAAGCTCCTCAGCACCGGCGACAAGGAGCGATAGTCCTCGATGAGATCCCGACGGGCCGTCACCAGCTCAAAAACCGCGAGCGATACCACGGTGACCATGGCCACGATGCCACCGGACATGACTAGGATGGAGGCGATTTTGCGTTTGAGCGAGAGCTCGCTCAAGGCGTCCTCGACTCGCTTCCAAAGGCCTTTGCCCATGCGGCCGATCATCGCTTGCCTCCGATCCGAACCTGGTCCGCCAAGCGCAGAAAGCTGGATTTGAAGTCGAGTCCCACCGCTCGAACGTTGTCGAGGTCCACATCGAAGCTGCCCTGGCTGCGTTTGGTCTTCAGCCGGATCATGCCCCCGCGATCGAGAAACGCGTCATCGTAGCCTACCAGCACGACCGGCTGGCTCCGCAGCTGGTCCATTAGCTCCTGAGGAACGCGGCGACTCTCCTCGGCGAAAAAAACCAGCTTGAGCTGGCGCGTGTCCACGCTGGGATCCGACAGGTCCACCACCCGACAACGGGCTCCCGCGCTCTCGCCCAAGCCACGGCAAAGGTCGCTGAACGCCTCTCGATACCTTCGACCGGCGCTGGAATTTCCATAGACGCCAATCACCAGCTCCCCCTCATCGGCCACCATCTCCTCCGGCCACTGGGCGTAGCGGAGAAACTTGTAGGACAGGATTGCGTAGAGGCTCTCCTGCGACACATCGTCGCTCGCTCCAGCCGCTTTCGCTCCACAGAAGCACCAGGCAAGCAAGCAGACAAGCAGGTGAACGAAGCAGATCCTCTTCATGGTAGCAAAGCGCGTCTTCGGGACCTGCGAGTCATTTGAAGGGGTAGTAATACAATTGGGACGTAGGTAGCTTTAGCTCAGTGAACAAATCGATCTAGTCCGCCCAACCAAAGCAGAAACACGGATAACGCAACCCGCTACGATTGTAAATACAGGCCTCCAAGCCTCGCAGTCCCAATCGGCCCGTTTAGGCAACTCCTGCGCGACCCTCGGCGAAAACGAAATCCAGCCCTTCCGCCCTTTTGTCGAGCTAACGGCTAGACCAGCCGTAGGGCCCGCATCTTCTCTGCCTGCACGATGCTGCGCAACGAGGCGTAATCCTCGTCCTTGCTTCGCGTGGAGATCACGTAGTCGAACTCCGGCCAAAGCGTCACTTCCTTCCGGGCCGTGCGGATGCGACGCTCGATCTCCGCCTCGTCATCCTGTCCTCGCTCGCGCAGGCGCCGGCGCACCACCTCGAGGTCGGTCGGCAGGATGAAAACCGTCACCAACCGCTGGCAGATAGCAGGGTCCGCGTTGGCCGCTTCCCGGATGTTGGCCACGCCCTGCACGTCGACGTTCATCACGAGGTCGATATGGGCGTCGAGCTTGTCCTGGATGACTTTCTTGAGCACGCCATAGCGGTTGGTGTGAACCTTGGCCCATTCCAGAAACTCGCCGTTGGCGATGGCCTGATCGAAGCGCTCGTCGGAAAGAAAAAAATAGTCCACCCCGTCCCGCTCTCCCTCGCGCGGAGAACGCGTGGTGCACGTGACCACGCGCTCGGTGTTTTCCGTTTCAGCGACCAGACGCTCGCAAAGCGTGGTTTTTCCGCTGCCGGCCGGACCTGCCAGCACCAGCAGCAGCGAGACGTGTTCCTTGGGGGACTTCATATCCATGTACAGAGGCTTGAGGTCTCTTGACGATGTCGCGACCTAGAGCGCGAAGGCCACACCGCTCAACAAGGCGCCGTAGATGGCCAGCGCGGTGGCCAGCTTCTTGGCGCGCGATTCCCGATTGAACAGCCAAGCGAGGAAATCGCGCAGGCGAAATGGGGCGTAGGCGAGATAGAGCGCGAACACGATGCCCAGATAGGTCGGGGCCACCAGAAGCAGCCTCATGGGCTTGTCGTACTGCATCCAAGCGCTGTCCAGCAAGCTGTTGGCCAAGAACAGATAGAGGATGCTCGCCGCCCGCACCGAAAGAAAGTCCGGGGCGTACTTGAAGGTGGCCAGACCCAACAGGCCGAAGCCGATCAGAATGTACTGCTTGAAATTTCCGTAGTCCGCCGCCCCGAGGTGAAGGACCTTCCACGCGGTCCAGGTCATGGCTACGATCATCAGCACCACGCCGGCCTGGGAAGACCGGGGAAAGGTACGCGCCACCGCGGAAACCGGACCATACTTAAAGAGCAAAGCCCCTCCCATGAGGAGAAGGGCCAATCCGAAAAAGAGGGTCGCTTGAAAAAGGGTCAGTTCCACGATTGCCAACAAGAAAGGCTCAGCGCTCTACCCCCGCAAGCTCAATGTCGCCGTAGAGCGAACTCACCGTGGCCCGATCAACCTTCAGGTCAACCAGTTGCCCGATCAAGCGCTCGTCGGCGTCGAAGATGGCGGTGCGGAAGCCGCGGGTCTTGCCGGTGAACTTGTCGCCCTTCTTGGCCGGGCCTTCCACCAAGACCTGCTGCGTGGTGCCGAGCAGGGACTCGTTTCGCTTCAGCGAGCTCTTGTGCAGGATATCGAGCAGCACCTGATTGCGGCGCTCCTTTTCCTCGGTCGGGATCTGGTCGGGCATCACCTCGGCCGGAGTGCCGGTGCGGATGCTGTACTTGAAAACGTAGGCCATGTCGTAGCCGATTTCCTCGAAAAACTTGGCCGACTCGTCGAAGTCCTCCTCCGTCTCGCCCGGAAAGCCCACGATGATATCGGTGGAAAAATACATGTGCGGCACCACCTTGCGCAGCGATTCCACGATCTCCAAATAGCGCTCCTTGGTGTAAGGACGGTTCATGGCCCGCAGCGTCTTGTTGCAGCCGGCCTGCAGCGGCAGGTGCACGTATTCGCAGAGCTTCGGCAGGTCGCGGTAGGCCTCGACGAGGTCCTGCTTGAAGCCGCGCGGATGGGGCGAGGTGAAGCGGATGCGCTCGATGCCGCGGATGTCGTTTATCTTCTCCAGCAGCTGCACGAAGGGGCTTTTGCCACCCACCACCGGAAAATCGCGACGCCCGTAGCTGGTCACGATCTGGCCGAGCAAAGTCACTTCCTTGACCCCGCTTTCCGCCAAACCGGTCACCTCGTCCACGATCTCCTCGATGGGACGAGCTCGCTCGCGGCCGCGGGTTTTGGGCACGATGCAGAAGGCGCAGTTCATGTTGCAGCCCTGCATGATGGAAACGTAAGCGCTGACCTGCCCCTGCTTGCCGATGTGGTCGCGGATGGTGTTTTGCGAACCGGCTTCCTCCGCCAGATCCACGATGGAGCTGGGACGCGGGCCCTGCCCGTTCATGCTCTGGATCAGGTTGTCCAAATGATCCGGCACACGGTGAAACTTCTGGGTGCCCACCACCAAGTCGAGGTCCGGCAAGCGATCGATCAGCTCGCTACCGCGGTTTTGGGCCATGCAGCCCATCACTCCGAGCAGGAAGTTGGGATTCTCCACTTTGCGCTTTTTCAGGTAGCCGGCCTTGCCGATGGCCTTCTGCTCCGCCTGGTCGCGCACGCTGCAGGTATTGAGCAGCACGACGTCCGCATCGTGTTCGTTATCAACGATGCTGTAGCCACGATCGCGCAACGACGACGCGACTTGCTCGCTGTCACGCTCGTTCATCTGACAGCCATAGGTCTTGATGTATACGCGGTTCATGGTGAAAAGAACCCAAACGCCATAGAGCTGCCTCGCTTTAGGTCAACTCATTCCTAAAGAGCGGTATTAGCCAGTCTTCGCGCTTTAGGTCGAGGCGCCGACCCGACAAGCCCTCACTTCCTCCATCCCGGCCAACCACCTACTCCGCCGCCGTTTCGCTGGCCGTTTCCGCGGAGCTGGCTGGCTTGCCGCGATTCGCGTTGATCTGCTTCTGCACCACCACCGCGATCAGACTGATTAGAAACACGAACCCAATGATCGCCGTCACTACCCACTTGCCGTTCTTCTTGCTCATCGAAGGATCTAGACAGCAACGCGTTCGCGGCGAGACAACTGTAAAACGCCGCCGGAGAGACTCTTATTTTCCAGCGAGGGACTTTTTCACCTCGGCTGCGCGTCGCTGGGCCGCCTCATGGACGCCTGGGTAAGTCGAGTCGATGCTCGCCCAAAGCTCCAGCGCCTCCTTCGCTTCGCCCCGGCCGAGCAAGGCCTCCGCCCGAGCATGCGTCGCCCAAGCGAGCCGGGGAGCAAGAAACTCGAAGCCCGCGGCGACCTCCTCGATGGTCTCGATCGCAGCGAGCGTATTGTCATACTCGCCCAAAGCGAGGGAACTCCAAACCCTGGTTTCCAGCGTCCTCAGACGAATCGCCGGAAAATCGGAAATCCGCCCATCGGCCACCACCTCGCCCGCGAGATCCCAGGCCCGCTGGGCATTTCCCAGCCCTCGCTCCAATTCCGCCCACATGGATCGAAACTTCAGGTTACCAGGATAGCGCCGAGCCAGCTCCGCAAACTCGTCGCGGGCCGCCTCGCGGTCGCCCACCAACTCGATCTGGATTCCGCCCAGGTAGTACCCGGCGTCCACTCGACAGAACAAGCCCTCCTGCTTCAAGTCCTGCATAAACCGAATTCCGGTATCCCAATCTCCCTTGAAACGCATCAAAAACGCCAGCGGCTTCAGGTATCCAGGAGTCTTGGACAGATAGCAGTTCGCCATGCCTAGCGGCAGCTTGGCATCCGCATAGCGTGGCGATTTCTCCAACAGCTGACGCATAGTCTTGAGACTGCCTCGGCTCTTCCAGAAGGCCGCCCACCAGCGATGATGATCGACGTAGTAGATAACCTGAGACAGCTCGATCATGGCCACTACGAACTGGGCGTCGCTGTCCTCGGGATGCTCCTTGCTAAAGTCGACCGCCTGCTTCAAGGCTCGACTGGAAACGCTCTCGAAGCGCTCCTTTGATTCCGTGTCCCATTCCAGGTAGTTCTGCTTCCAATACAAGCGCCCGACTTCCAGCAACCCAGGAACGGGAGATTCGGGATACTTCGCCTTGAGACCTTCAATCGCTTCCTCCACCGCAGGATCCAGATTGTATCCGAGATCAATCACCTGCTCGATCTCGGCTCGTCTCACGCCGAGAAAGGCGTCGGCGCGAAGCGAGCAATCGAGGCAGAAAATCGCTAGAAGGGCAGCGGTGGTGAATCGAGCGAGCATAGATGGAGGGGAGGCAAGCGGATCGTCGTTTCTTAGTCCAGCAAAGCCCTCGGATGTTCACTTTCTCTCACGACAATCGTCCCCGGATCCTAGCTAGCCAGTACCGCCCCGCGAAGACCAGCATGCCTATCGGTCCCGCCAGCCAAACCAATACCAGCTCGCCCCGCACCTCCCAGTTTCTGGCCCTGCCAAAGCGCGCGATCCAAATCCCCACGAACAAGTCGACCGCAAGGCGATGCATCCATAAAGCGATGAACAAGATAGGATGAGCCCAGTACCGGCGCACGCTCTTCATCTCCACCCCGTCCAAAACGGGCAGTCCGGTCAGATCGTCCGCCAAATAGAGCAGATAGAGATAGAAAACGCCCAGCAGCGGCGGCCCCACCCAGAGCTGACACAGCCAGCGCGCCGCCCGACTCTTCGGCCAGAACAGCATCAGCAGCCAAAACGGGGTCGTGGCCAGCGTCGCCACCCAAAACAGGTAGTTCAGCTCGCGACTCCCGAAAAACTCCACCAGCCAGACCTTCATTTTCGCGACCACCGTAGAGCCATCCTCCGAGCAAGCAAGCCGAGGCCACGGAAACCCAAACGGCGAATCCGTTTGTGCTCCGCGGCAATTTCCGTAACTAAGCCCAACCTATGAATTTCGATTTCATGCACCCCCGCGATCAGCTGCTCAGCATCATGAATCGCATCTACCAGTTCGGCATGACCACCACTTCGGGCGGCAACATTTCCCTGCGCGAGTCCGACGGCACCATTTGGATCACCCCAGCTGGGGTCGACAAGGGCTCGCTCACCTGGGACGACATCGTTCGCGTGCTGCCGGACGGCACCGTCGACGGCCGCCACCGCCCCTCCTCCGAATTCCCCTTTCACAAGGCGATCTACGAAGCCCGCCCCGATCTCAAGGCTATCGTGCACGCCCACCCGCCTGCCCTCGTCTCCTACAGCATCGTTCGCAAGCTGCCTCCCACCCGCATCGTGCCGCAGGCCTACGAGGTGTGCCAAAACATCGACTTCGCTCCCTACGCCCTTCCGGGCAGCGCCCAGCTCGGGCAAAACATCGCCGAAACTTTCGCTCGCGGCAACGAATGCGTGCTGCTGGAAAACCACGGCGTGGTCTGCGGCGGCAAGGACATGCTGGACGCCTTCTGGCGCTTCGAGACCCTGGAGTTCTCCGCCCAACTGGCGATAAAAGCAGGCCGGCTGGGCGAGGTAAAAGAACTCACCCAGGAACAGGTCGATCTCCGCCACCAGAGAAAGCACCTGCTGCCAGAGTTCGATCCAGGAGAACGTAGCAGCGCCGAAAAAGCCGGCCGCCGCAACCTCTGCGAAATCATGCACCGGGCCTACGACCATCAGCTGGTCTCCAGCCTCGAAGGCGTGGTCTCCACCCGGCTGGACGAGGAGAGCTTCCTCATCAGCCCGACGCTTATCGATCGCCAGCTGCTCGACCCCTCCGAAGTCGTATTGATAAAAAACGGACAGCGCGAGCGGGGCAAAGTCCCGTCTCGAGCGGTTAAGCTCCACGAAAAGGTCTACCGCGAACACCCGTGGATCAACGCCATCATCACCGCCCAGCCGCCCTCCAGCGCCGCCTTCTGCCTCACCGACACTCCCTTCGCCACCCGCACCATCCCGGAGAGCTACATCCTACTGCGAGACATCCCTCGCCTGCCGTTCGGCGCACAGTACACCAACGAGTCAGCGGTCTCCTCAGCCATCGATGCCAAGACGCCCGTACTGCTCATCGAGAACGAAGCGGTTCTCGTAGTTGGAAAATCGCTACTGGAGGCCTACGATCGCCTCGAAGTCGCCGAATTCAGCGCTGGCTCTCTCATCGATGCCTATTCTCTAGGGGGACTTGTGGAAATGGACGATCAGGCCATCGACGAACTCAAAGAGAAGTTTCTCGGAGAGTAATTCCATCTAAATACGATGTCGCAGGATAAAGTCTACGCCACGCCCAAAGAGCAGATCAAGGCCTTCGCCTTCGACAGCAAGGTCGCGAGCGTATTCGACGACATGATACGTCGCTCCGTCCCTGGCTACGGCATGACCTTATCCCTGCTGGGCATAATCGCCCAGCACTACGCCCAGCCCGGCACTCGCGTCTACGATCTCGGCTGCTCGCTTGGCGCCGGCATGGTAGCCATGGGCAGCAATCTGCAGACGTCCGAGCTCGAGTTCGTCGGCATCGACAACTCGGAGGCCATGCTGCAGCGCTGCCGCAGCCATCTGGTCGACCTGCAGACCCGCTATCCCGTGACCCTGCATTGCCAGGACATCCAAGCCACACCCATCGAAAACGCCTCCATCGTCGTCCTCAATTTCACTCTCCAATTCATCCCCATCGAACAACGACTTGAGCTGCTCACCCGCATCCACGACGGCCTCGCTCCCGGCGGCGTGCTGGTGCTTTCGGAAAAGATCCAATTCGAAGACCCGCGTATCCAGGAAGACCTGACAACCTTGCACCACGACTTCAAGCGGGCGAATGGCTACAGCGACCTGGAAATCTCGCAAAAGCGCAGCGCCTTGGAAAACGTGCTTGTCCCCGAAACCATTCCTGCCCACGAGCAACGCCTCGACCAAGCCGGCTTCGCCCGCAACGAGATCTGGCTGCAGTGCTTCAACTTCGCTTCCTTCCTCGCGTTTAAGTAACTTCCTCCCACGAATAACACGAATCGTCGCGAATCTCGAAAAAAGCATTCGAGTCCATTCGTGTAATTCGTGGGCAGAAAAAAATGGCACATCGCCAAAAGCAGCGGAATAACGACCCAAGAGCAAATTACCTCGAAGGTGGAACGGCTCGTCCCGAGACGTTCGAGAAACGTGAATCAAGAGAAAGCGGTCGTCTCGGGGACGAGCCGACCCACCCACTCGAATCGTCGCGAATCTTGCTAAAGCAATCGCGAATCTTCGTGAAGATTCGTGATATTCGTGGGCAAAATCATGTATCCACTTTCTTCCTCGCTTCAGCTAGTCCGTATCCGAGCGATGGCTTTTTCCGCCGAACATCGCGTTGAGAAACAGGGCCTTCTCGCGATGAAGAAAAGCGATCGCGGCGCACAGAATCCAGCTAGCGATCGCCATCAATGCCGACGGCATCGCGGGCCCCGAGAACCCAAGCTCAGTCGCGTGGGCGATCAATGCTCCGCTCATCACGCCCCATCCCAAGATCGCGCCCCAAACCACGCCCTGCGGCGTAAGCAGAAGCAACACCGTGATCAACTCCAACATCGCCACGATGTACCGGCCGCTCGGCTCCATGCCTAGCGTAGTGAAATTTTGGATAGCCGCATCTGCGGAGCTAAACTTGAAATAAACCGCCGGGCCTAAAATCAGAGCCACCACGATCCGTAAAATCCAGCTTATCAAGAGAGAGGGTTTCATAACGGAGAGAGGGCTATTGGTTGGAACGCAGATCCTGCAAAGGCTTCCGCAGCCCCGGTTCATTCTCCACCATCTGGTAGAGGTTGCAAACGGACGGAATAAACAGGTCGTCCACGGTCAACTCCGTGGGACAGGACTTGCCGATCGCCACCACCACTTCGTCGAGGTCGTGCAAGGTGTTTTCGATATAATGCTTCACTCGCTTGGCCTTGTCCTCGATCACCAAGCCTGCTTGCAGCTTCGGGTTCTGCGTCGTGATGCCAACCGGGCAGGTGTTGGCGCCACATTCGCGAGATTGAATGCAGCCGAGGGCCAGCATGAATCCGCGAGCGCTGTAGATGGCGTCCGCTCCAAGGGCGAACGCGATGCTTTGCCGGGCCGCGTTGATTAGTTTGCCGGCCGCGAACACCTTCACACGATCCCGCACGCCGAGCTCTACCAATATCTTCACCACTCCGTGCAAGGCTGGAAAAAGCGGCATGCCGACGTAGTCGATAAACGTCTTAGGAGCCGCCCCGGTCCCCCCTTCTCCCCCATCGACGCTTATCCAATCTGGAAACACATCCTGGCGAATGCACTCCTGCACGAAGTCCTTGAATTCGTCCAAAGAGCCGATGCACATTTTGCAGCCGACCGGGACATCCACCAGTTTTTGGATACGATCGATAAAGGCGATGGTGGAAGGCAAATCGGAGCACTCCTTGTGATACGGCGGCGAGATGGCGTCCTCTCCCATCTTAACTCCGCGCATCTCCGCGATCTCCTTGGATATCTTTTCCTTGGGAAGCATTCCGCCCTTGCCGGGCTTGGCTCCTTGGGAAAACTTTATCTCCACCATTTTAACCTGAGGATTTGCAGCGATCTCCTGCAGCTTTTCTGGCTCGAAATCTCCATCCTTGTTTCTCACTCCGAACTTCGCCGTTCCGAGCTGAAAAATGATGTCCGCATCCTCCATGAAGTGATATTTTGGATACCCTCCCTCGCCGCAATTCATGGGAATCCCCGCAGCGGCAGCTCCGCGGGCGATGGCCCGAATAGCATGACTTCCCAAGGCCCCGTAGCTCATGCCGCTCACCATGAACGGCTTGGTCAACACATAGGGCTTCTTCACTCCTCGTTCCTCGCCCACCGTCAAACGATAGGGCTTTCGTCTGGAAACAGGCGTGGGAAACATGGAGTGACGCAGCTTGATCTCGTTGGCGTCGTACTCCATCAAGGAACCGAACGAAACCACCGAGTCCACGTTCTTCGCCTTGCGATAGACTTCCGCCCGCTCCAAGCGATTAAACGGTCTCTCCTCCCGGTCTCCCATAAACCAGTATTGGCGAAACTCAGGACCGAGACTCTCGATCAGGTACCGCCCCTGCCCCAGCAACCCGAAGTTGCGCAAAATGGAATGCTCCTTCTGCACGTGGCGGTAGAAGAAGTTCACGATCAGCAAAAAGAAGGAAGCGACGGTGAGGAAATGAAAGTAAAAGGAAACAAAATACCCGGCCGCGAAAAAGGCGATCGGCAGTAGCGCTACCACGACGTTCGTCGTCGAGGCGAGCTTATGAAGGTCGGTTCTAAGGGCTTTGGGCATGCTTTCGTATTCAGAAGTTAATCACGCCTATGCTGAACGTATAACGAGCGTTCGAATCTCAGTCATATCCTCGATCGCGTAGCGCAGACCTTCGCGGCCGAGACCGCTATCCTTCACCCCTCCATAGGGGAGATTGTCAACCCGCCACGATGGCATCTCATTGATCAACACCCCGCCGACTTCCAGCTCGTCCCAAGCCTTCATTGCATGGTCAAGCGAGGGAGTGAAGACACCCGCGTGGATTCCGTATCGACTGTCATTGGTTTCTCGCAGGGCTTCATCGAAATCGGAAAACGTATCGATCACCACTACCGGCCCAAACGCTTCTTCGGCTTGCAGTGGCTGGTCCTTCGGCACGTTTGTCATCAGAGTCGGCTCTACCACCGCCCCGTCACGGCCGCCGCCGCAGAGGATCTTCCCTCCAGCCTCCTTCGCCTTCTGTATCCAGTTTTCCAGACGCTCCGCTTCCGATTCGGCGATCATGGGTCCCACGAACACGTCCTCATCCGCCGGATCGCCTGACTTGAGCTGCTTGGTGGCGGATAGCAATTTGGAGACAAAGGCCTCTCGCTCCTCCTCGTGCACCAATAGGCGCTGCACCGAGATGCAGCTCTGGCCTGACTGATAGAACGCGCCCGTCACCACTCGTGAAACCGCATCTTCGAGATCGGCTCCCTTATCAATGATGCAGGCCGCATTGCCTCCGAGCTCGAGCACCACCTTCTTCTTTCCGGCCTTCGACTTGAGCTTCCAGCCGACATCGGGCGAACCAGTGAAGCTCAAAAGCTTCAGCCGCTCGTCTTCGGTGAAGAGGTCCGCACCATCGCGACTGCAGGGCAGTATTGAGAAGGCGCCTTTCGGCAAATCCGTTTCCGCCAGGATCTCCCCTATCATGAGGGCTCCCAATGGCGTTCGGCTGGCGGGCTTCAATACGAACGGGCATCCAGCCGCGATAGCAGGCGCCACCTTGTGAGCCGTCAAATTCAGCGGGAAATTGAAGGGCGAGATAAAGGAGCACGGACCGATGGGCACGCGTTTATACATGCCTCGATAGCCCTTAGAGCGCTCGCTTATTTCGAGATTGAGCACCTCGCCTTGGTGATCGCGAACCGCTTCCTCCGCCGCGATCTGGAAGGTTTCGATCAATCGAGTCACCTCTCCGCGACTGTCCTTGATCGGCTTTCCCGCTTCGATCCTCAAGACATCAGCGAGCTCCTCCGCTCGTTCTTCGAAGCGTTTGACACAATGCAGCAACACCTCCTTTCGCTCGAAGGGAGCGAGCTTTCGCATCGGTTCCGTCGCTTCGACCGCCGCTTCGATGGCCTTTTCAATGACATCGGCGTCCGCCAACGCCACTCGCGTCACGACTTTGCCGGAGTACTTATCGGTCACCTCCAAATCCTCGTTGGCCGCGACCGGCCGGTTCGCCAAGTAGTAGGGATAACGTTCCTTGAGGGCGGTTTTCATAAATCTGCTTTGGTTAGGGGTTAGCTCACTCGCTTATTTCCGAGCTCGCTCGCGGAATGTCTTCGAAGAGGGCCTGCCTGTTGAGCGAGTAGTCCACCGGCAAGTCGATCAAGTGCACACCGCCACTACTGTAACACGACTCCAAGGTTGGCACCAACTCTGAGGTCGCTTCGATGCGATGCCCCGTAGCCCCATAACTGTTGGCGTAGGCCACGAAATCCGGATTCTTAAACGACAGCCCGTAATCCTCGAATCCCATGTCAGCCTGCTTCCAGCGAATCATGCCATAGGACGAGTCGTTGAGAACCAGAACCACCAAATCCAAGTTCAAGCGAACCGCAGTTTCCAGCTCCTGCGAATTCATCATGAAGCCGCCGTCCCCGCAAATCGCCATGACCCGCCGCTCGGGATACACCAGCTTAGCGGCCATCGCGGACGGCAGCCCCGCCCCCATGCTAGCCAGCGCGTTGTCGAGCAGGACCGTGTTCGGCAGCGTCGCCAGGTAGTCGCGGGCGAACCACAGCTTGTAGATTCCGTTGTCCAGAGCGATCACCGCTTCGTCCGCCATCGCTTCACGGAGCATCACCACCAGATGCTGCGGCAACATAGGAAAACGATCGTCGCGGGCCCGCTCTTCTCCGTGGTGAATCCTCCCCTCGCGGGCCTTCATCGCCACCTTGAAGTCCCAATGCGCTTGCGGCTCCAAACGCTGATTGAGCTGCCAGATCGTGTGGGCGATGTCCCCGATCAGCTCCGCTTGCGGGAAGTAGACCGGATCGATCTTTGCGGGAACGAAGTTGACGTGGATCACGGTCCGCTCAGTCGAATTCATAAAAAACGGGGGCTTCTCCACCACGTCGTGGCCGACGTTCAAAATCAAGTCCGCCGACTCCAAGGCGCGGTGAGGAAAATCGCCATCCGACAAGGCCGCGTTGCCCACGAAGAGTTCATGGTTTTCGTCAACCACTCCTTTTCCCATTTGCGTAGTTACAAATGGGATACAAAGCTTATCCACGAACTCCCGCAGCATTTTGCAGGTCATTTTTCGATTCGCCCCAGCGCCGATCAAAAGAATCGGACAATTGCTGCGTCTCAGCAGTTCACACCCTTCCAGAAGGGCTTTCTCTTCCACCACAGGGCGGCGACGGGAACTGGCCAAGATTGGCTTGAGATCCTCAACCTCCTCGCGCGCCACGTCCTCCGGCAATTCGAGGTGAGCCGCTCCCGGGCGCTCCTCCTCCGCCGAGCTGAACGCGTTTCTTACCAGAGAGGGAATCGAACTCCCGCTCACGATCTGCTTCGAATAGTGAGTCAATGGCGCCATCATATCCACCACATCGAGAATCTGAAACTGCCCTTGCTTGCTGCTCTTGATCGGCTTCTGCCCCGTAATCATCACCAAAGGCATCGCTCCCAGCTGCGCATAGGCGCCCGCCGTCACAAGATTAGTGGCCCCCGGCCCCAGCGTGGCGAGACAAACGCCTGCCTTCCCGGTCAAGCGTCCATAGGTCGCCGCCATGAACCCCGCCGCTTGTTCGTGCCGCGTCAGCACAAACTTGATTTTAGATCGAGAAAGAGAATCCAGAAAATCTAGATTCTCCTCCCCTGGAACGCCGAAGATAAATTCGACGCCTTCCGATTCGAGACAGTCTACAAGCAGATCCGAGGATTTCATAAAAGGAACAGGAGTAATTTCCCTGCCAAGGGGGACGGCTGAGATGACTTTTCGGTTGCGAAGCATTCCCATCGAGCGCTTTCTCGCCCCCATAAAAACGCAATCTCCGCGGGCTGAAACATTGCTCCGCCTTGAAGTGTAAAACGACGTGCTGCACCGCATCCAAACTTCGCCAATCGTTCCTCCCTCCTAAATTTCTCATTCTTACGTTCTCGTTTAGATGTCTCCACTTTCCACCTACAACGACCTTTATCAGCATCTCGCCAGTACCGATCTCGAACCGTGGATTGAACCTTTGCAGGCCACCGTCGAGCCCGCAATTCTCGAATCCAACAATGGCCACCTCGAACGCTGGCTCGGAGCCATCGACGCTCTGCCACAGGTAGAGCCTTCAGCGTCATCCCTCTCCTCCCCCGCAATCCAGATTGGGCGTCCCCAAGATATCACTACCGAGCAACGCGTTACCCTCCCCGACACCCTCCACCACTTCCGCCCCTGGCGCAAAGGTCCCTTCGATTTCTTCGGCACCCACATCGACACAGAGTGGCGCAGCGACTGGAAATGGGATCGCCTCCTCCCCGGCATCTCCCCGCTTAAGGACCGCCTTGTGCTCGATATCGGCTGCGGCTCGGGCTACCACTGCTGGCGCATGGCAGGCGAAGGCGCTCGCCTTGCTCTCGGCACCGACCCATTCTTGCTCTATATTATGCAGTACCTCGCGGTCCGCAAATACCTCAAAGAGCCGCCAGTCTGGGTCCTCCCCTTCGGCATCGAAGGCCTCCCGCCCGCAATTCCCGCCTTCGATACTGTATTCAGCATGGGGATACTCTACCATCGTCGTTCTCCCTTCGATCACCTCTATGAGCTGCGTAACTTCCTCCGCCCAGGCGGCGAGCTCGTCCTCGAGACCATCATCGTCGACGGCCCCCACGGCTACTCCCTCGTGCCCGACCAATACTACGCAAAGATGAAAAACGTCTGGTTCATCCCCACCGTCGACACCCTCGTCCAGTGGATTACCCGCTGCCGTTTCCGCGACATCGAGGTCGTCGACGTCTCCACTACCACCACCGACGAGCAGCGCTCTACAGAGTGGATGATCTTCGAATCCCTCTCAGACTTTCTCGACCCCACCGACCCCAGCAAAACCATCGAAGGCTACCCCGCCCCCAAGCGCGCCGTCATCACCGCCCAAGCGCCTTAGACCAGTCGGTAAGCCAGTAGGCCTCGCTTCTACCTGAACAGCCGCTCGCCACCAGGCAATTGAACCGTCCAAATCAGTGTGCGTCTATGCGGGTTTCCTTCGCTCAGGAATCAACGCATTGTTGGCTCGAAATTTGCTCGAAGTTTCTGCTCCCACTCCAACTCCTGTTAAACCCATACCCACACTCAGGTGAAGCACGTACTCTTTTTTCTACTGATCGCCAGCTCCTACCCCTCGCTACTCTCCGCTCAGAGCGAGACACCCGAAACGCCGCAGGCTCCAACAACTGAACTCGCTGAAGAGCTCACACCCGAGGAGCAGAAACGGCGCGAGCGCCTGTTGAAGAGCGGCAAAGGAGAGGAGCACCCCTGCCCGCCGGGAGGCATCGCCATGGGCGGATACGATCTTGTGAGCTACTTCCAGGACGACCAACCGAAGAGGGGGCTCGAAACCTACGAGGTCTCGCGCGGGAACTGCGCGTACCGCTTCGCCTCCGAGAAAAACCGAGATGCGTTCCGCGCCGATCCCGAACGCTACCTGCCCTCCTACGGCGGATGGTGCGCCACCGCTCTGGCCATGGGACGACTCACCTGCCCGGATTTCACCAACTTCAAGGTCGAAAACGATCAACTGCTCTTGTTCGAAGTGACGGCCTTCACCAATGGCCGAATGATCTGGGAAAACAATTCCGAGCGCCTCCGCCAACGAGCCGATTACAATTTCGACTTGTTGGAGAAATCTGAATGAGCAGACGGGCTTTCACGCCACTTTTCCTGCTCCTGATCCTCGTCGCTCTAGCAGGCTGCGGAAAAAGAGAGCACTCGATCGTCATCGGGCATTCCGTCGAAGAGCCAGGTCCATCTATCGCCCAGGCAGTTTCCGGGCTCCTAAACCAAAACAAGCTTCCCGCGTCTACTACCAGCTTTGCAAACGAAGCGGAAATCCTGCAAGCGGTGCTCGACGGAACGGTCGTGTTCGCCATCGCGGAGGAACCTGAGCGAAAAATAAAAGACCTCGCCACCGTCGTTCCTCTCTACCCCAGCATTCTTCATGTGCTCCATAAAAAGGGTATGAGCGCGGACTCGCTGGCTGATCTTCTTGACGGGAAAACCGTCTACGCGGGCCCCATCGGTGGTCCCGCTTGGCGCTTGCTGGACCGTTTGACGACCGATCTTCGGGTCGAGCAAGACTACCAGATTCTGGACAATCCTTGGGAAATCGAGCCCGACGTCTACTTCGTGCTGGGAGGACTGCTAACGGCTGACAGTCTGTCGCAGCTTAGCGAATACGAGCTTTTCAGTTTCGGGGACGCAGCAAATCTTGGCGCAGGCACCGAGGCGGAAGGAATCGCTCTTCGCTACAACGGCATCGAAACCTTCACCCTGCCCGCCGGACTCTACGGGAGTTTCAATCCATCGCCTGTATTGACCATTTCAACACAGACCGTCCTCATCGCCAAAGACGACTGCGAAGAGGAGCTCGTCAGAAAAGTCGCCAAACTGCTTCTGGAAAACGTGCAGGAAGTCGCGGCTCCGTTTTCCCTCGTAACCGAACAGCTCAAGGAAGACTTCAATCCCCACCACCTCGTTCTCCATCTCCATCCCGGCAGTCGACGTTATCTGGAACGAGACAATCCCTCCTTCGTGGAACGCTGGGCGGACGTGATCGCTCTGATCGTCACCTTCTGTGCCGCCATCGCCAGCGGTTTCCTGGCCCTCGCCCGCTTCAATCGTAATCGAAAGAAGGATACCATCGATCGCTTCTACCGAGAGATTCTCGAACTTCGCTCCAAAGTTGAAGATATCGCCAGCTCAGAAGAAAGAACACAGCTGGAAGCGTGCGTGAAAAAGGCCCAAGCGGACGTATTCGGCCTCGCCATCGACGAACGCATCGAGTCGAACGCATCCCTGGTCGCCTTCATCAACCTGTCGAACCAAGTCCTGTGCGAAGTTCGCGAGATCTGCAGCAAGAAAGGGTTCTAGACGCCAACGCCTCGAGGTGATGGTTTCCAGCGTTTGAGGCGTTGCTCCAATGACACCGAGGCCTTTTGTACAGGATTTATATCCGCTGGAATTTATCTCACAACTACCGACTCCGAATAACCTACCCAAGGTCCTTGCGATCGACCAAGAGCCGCCGACCAAAACCAACTCGAGGGGTCCGTCCAACTCTGACCATCGAGCGATACCACGCGCTCGCGCACCTCGATCCGCTCATCTCCTCGCATTGCCATCACCCGTCCCCACATCGCACCATCGATCTGCCTCAAGATCGGCATTGGCTCCGTCTTGTATCCAATCGCTCGATAACAGTCAGCGGACAAGTGATAACGCCGAGTCGCGCGATTGATAACTCTGACTACCAAATATCGATCTTCCTTTGAGAAAAGCTCAATGGATCCCGGAAATCTACGAGCATAGTCGGCACTTGAGCCGTCAAGTGGCAACGCCGTCCACCCTTCTTGAAAGAGCGTATCACGAACATCATCCACAATCTCGCCACTGACTTCTCTACCTTCTGAAAGGCGACCGACCCCAGAACCACTTTGCTCGAACAAAACGCAAATCATCGCCAACAAACTCAAGCGCAGGAGCGCGGTTCCTTGTTCCGAAACCTCCCCCATCGGCAGACCGCTCCTTGCCATCCCTCTGCGGCTTCCAAAGCAAACGATCGCCGACAAGACCATCGCGAATACCGCCAAGCCAGCCACATCGTGAGCCCATCCACCTGCCCTCACCAAACCGGATTCCAAAAAGAACAAGAGAACATTCCGAATCACATTTCCCGCAAAGGCGCTCACGCTGGCGAACTGCAGGATAAGAAGCGATTTCCGGAAATCCGGTTTCTGAATACAGATCAGAACACATGCCAGAAAAGCTGAACTCCAAAGCATCTGGACCCCGCTGCACGGAGCGTCGATCACGATCATCTCCCCACGCCACTTCATCACCGTCCCCTGAGCTTCAGCCGCTACACCCATTACGTTAAGAATTCCCACGCTCAGCTTCCCTATCAACCACCGCAGCGGGTAACCTCCGTAAAACTGCAGCGATGAGATTAACGGCAAAGCGAGAACATACAACCCGACGTGCCCCAACCAGCAACGCCGATCAACCAACAAGCAAGCCAGCGCCAGAACCACAAACAATGAAAAGATGAGCGGCGTCGCAAGGCGGTCGCCTATGACGGGAATTAGCAACGCGCCCGCAGCGATCCCATACCTCCACGACGCGAATGCTTGCCTACGCCCTAGGACGGAAAAGACAATTGCCACCAAGAGAGCTAAAACGCCCCACGGTTCGTCGGAACCGTCTTTCATTCGGGCTAGATACCATTCGACGGTCGTCCAACAGGAGACGAGCAGCAGGCCGACAAACCCAAAGCGAAACGTATCAGCGCTCGCCAGCCACTCAAAAAAGCGTGCTCGACGCTTTTGGTCTACTTCCGACTCAGTACGCACGACGAACAAGTATCCAAGTGACCGCTACAAGCACTAGTCCCATCAATGCCCACATTTCAGGCTCTGGCGTGACCGGCACCGAGCTCCCCACAAACCCAGGCGCCATCCCTTTCGGAAGCGGCAGAGCTTGTTTTATCTTGGCCGGATCGCCTCCAGACAGATTTCGTATTTCACGATCCACCGCGACAAACGAGGTATACTTCGTGAGCAGCGAATGCTTCAGGCCGAGTCGGGTGACCTCCTCCACCCTCTGATCATCGGGCCAGAGCTGATTGTAGTCGGAGAGGCGACGGATTCGCTCCCGAGCCCACACATACTCGAGCGATCGAGACCCTGCCAGATCCACCGCCTTCGTCAAATCAACCAATTCCTGATACTCACTGTCTCCCGCTCGACCTGAAAGAGTAATCGCCCCACTCCCATCTCCGGTGTACTTGCCAAAAACCATCACCGGACGCTCGGCCAAGAGATCCGGTAAACTCGCTGGTTCGTCATCAAAAACGTCGATGCCATCGAACTCCAAAGTCATTTGAGATAAAACAGGCTCGCTCACGTATTCAGAAAACCGATTCGCAACCTCTTCGGTTTCATGCGGGCTAGCGACATAAAAGGCCTCTCCCGTTCCCACTCTCGACATGCCATCGATCAAATGGCGATTCGGAGAGCTCCCGATTCCACAAGCAAACACATTCGCCTGATTCAGGTTTTCGCGAATCAACTCGAAGACTTCCTCCTCCACCGTTACGTATCCATCGGTCATGATGACAATGTTACGGCTGAATGCCGGGTCTCGCTCCGTGGCGTACACGCGTTGCATTGCGGGCAAGAGCAAGGTGCCGCCTCCCCCTCTTGTGCGATACAGAAAGTTCACCCCTGCCGTCAAATTCTCAACAGTCGCTGGAACGCTGCGCTCGGCGAAGACCGAAGAATCCCCAGAAAAGAGCATTAGGTTGAATCGATCCTCTGCATCCAATCGAGCAACCAGCCGCTCCAGCATTCGCTTCGCGGTATCGAGCGGAAACCCCGACATCGAGCCCGATACATCGACGATGAAAAAGTACTCCCTCGGCATTCGCTTTCGTGTCTGAAGACGCGGCGGTTCAATCGCAGCCATGAAGTACTTTTCCCCATTGCTTTCACTGATCCACACCCCCGATTTCACCTCGTCTCCAGATACCCGATACCTCAGCTTGAAGTCGCGGTTGCCAACTGACGAAGTATCGCCCTCCAGGGTTACCAAAGCCGTTCGCTCATCGTGAAATACGACTTCCGCTGAGTGCGATGGGCAAGTCGCCTCCTCCACACTGATAGCGGATTGGATTCGAGCTCCCAGGCGATAGGTGACCAGGGATGCTTTGCTTTCCGACAAAAACGGATTGTCCACCCAGTCCGAGTCACCTTCCGAGAACCGGGGGCCCACAACGAGTGGTAGCACAAATCCATACTCATTCTCTTCCTTCACAACCCACTCCGTATAGCGAAGCGTCACCTCAATCACATCGCCGGGCAAAATATTCGCTAGATTCATTTGAAACACATTCGGACGCTGCTGCTCCAATAGGCTCGTTGTCTTCCCCTCCGATTTCGCTTTCTCATAAGTCCTGCGAGCTTGCTCTCTTTTCTGAATCTCCGCTTCCACAACACGGTCGCCAATACGCATCTCCAAGGCGCTCACCGCAGCGCGCGTCGAACCAGGAAAAACGTACACGGCCTCGATCGGCTCATCCCCCACGTTCGCGAAGGTCTGCACAAGCTCCACTTGAGCGATCGTACCCACGATCTCGATACTGGCATCGACATCCTTCAGCGGCAGCAGGTCCAGATTCGCGGGTTGCCCATTGACTTCGAAAAAGGGCATTTCCGATTCGTCAGTTTCCTGCCCCGAAGACCAGACCGCCAAAATGAGGAAAAACGCTAAATGAGCAAAGAATCGCATCAGAAGCAGAGGAGTATTGGGTTTCATTCCCCTAGCCTACCTCCGCTCTGCGCGGAGATTATGAAATGAAGATGATCTCTCCGTGAAATCTAGGCTGGCCGGAGCCGAGGCGCCTAGAGCGCTTTTCTTTCGACTAGTTGCCAAGGTTGGGCGGGGCCGCCGCGTCACGCCTCGCCAAGCGGGTTAAGCAAGGCGACAGATGAAACTAAAAATGCTCTAAAACGTCAACCGGGCTCGAACCCCGCCTTCTTGGCGGTTTCCCACCGACAACGTTCCACGGTGCAAGGCCATGATTTCTTTCACGAAACTCAACCCAACGCCGCTGCTTTTCTCTCCCGTTTTCGGACGCGCCAACGAATAGAAACGATCCGTCACCTTCGACAGGGCATAGTCAGGAATGCCCGGTCCTTGATCCTCCACGACAACCGACTTGCCAGCGACACGCACCATGATCCGCGTTCCCTCAGGCGAGAAATCGATCGCATTCTGCAATAGGTTCTGGATCGCTTGCCGAATCAAAAACCGCTCACCATCGACCTTAGCCGGTTCGTCGGTCTCGATGTAACACCCGATGCCAGCCGACCTGAAACTGGGCTCCAACCCTTCGATCAATTCCTGCACAAGAACTGCAAGATCGATACTCTCCACATTCTGCAAGCTTCGCCGCGATTCCACCGAAGCCAACTCCAACATTCGATCCACGATGCGTCGCATGCGCTCGGACTCACGACGTATGTTTTCGAGAAACTTTCGTCGCTCTTCCGGCTCCATGTCCTCTTCCAGCAGCTCTGCGGCTCCACTCACGCCCGACAAAGGCGACTTTAGCTGATGCGTGAGACTCTGCACATAGCGCTCCACATACTGCTTTCCTTCCAAGGCGAGTCGCATCTCTTCGAACGCCCGTCCCAACTCGTTCGCTTCGATTCCAAAAAGCCGCGGATACTCCGCCTTTCGCCCATCGCGCAAGGCATTGGCGTAAGCGATCAAACGCTTGATCGGCTGCGTCAACCAGAGCGACAGCAAGGCCCCCAACAACAACACAGCGATACCTGCCAATATGACATACAATTCAAACCGGTCCTCCGCGCTCGCGATCAACTCGTTAACATATGAGGTCGGCTTCCCAACTGTCACTACTCCTTGGATACGTCCATCAATTCGTACCGGAGCGGCAACGTATAAAACCAACGCTCGTTCGCCATCTCGCTCCGTCCAGGTGGCCCGTGCTCCGTATTCACCTCTCAATGTCAAAGCGACATCCCGCCAATTCGAAAAGTCTTCTCCCTTATTTTCTCGGTTAGACGAATCGAACAACACCACTCCCCGCGCATCGGTCAGGTAGACTTCCAGGTCCACCGACTCCTTGCGCAGCGAATAGACCTGAGCAACGAAACGGCGACTGTAGGCTCGTTCGAAAATCTGCTCGATGGCGTCCGCCGAGTAGCCGCTCTCTTCTGCAGCTTGTTCGAGCTGAGCTGCGAGAATGTTGGCGGTATCGACCAGCGACTCCTCCATCGACTCCAAGTAGCGCGGTTGGATTTCCTCCGCCAGAGTCGACATGATCGCATAAAAGCCCCCGCCCACAACCAGCAAGTAAACCAGCAAGATGCTCGCCCGAATGGAGATGAACCGCTTGGGCAATCGCAGCCAGCGCGGTCCCCGCAATTCAGGATTGGTCAAAATCTGCCAGAGTGTCCTCATGAAGAAATCGAATCTGCGCACGAATGGAGCTGAGCTTCGCAGCGTTCCCTTCCTTCCCTCATCACAACTATCTGGGTAAATCTGAGCGATCTGTGGTTTAAGATCATTTCAAAACTGCATCGAATACCCAATCCCCCGATGCGTCTGGATGTATTCAACACCTGGCGACGCATATCTCAACTTCGCCCGAATCGACTTTACATGAGCATCCACCGTGCGCTCGCCGCTCGCCTCCGGTTCCTCCCACACTTGGTACATAAGCTGTTCGCGGGTCAGCACGCGCCCCTGCCTCTTCAAAAACACTTTCAACATCCGGTACTCGTAGCGGGTCAGGTTGAGTGTCTTGTCGGAGACAGAAATCTGGTAGCGCGACTCGTCGAGAAGAAAGGGGCCGAATCGATCGCCGTTCTTGTTGTTGTTGCTTGGAACCGGTTCCGCTCGGCCTCGCCTTAAGATCACGCGCGCTCGCGCGACCAATTCTCGCACGCTAAAGGGTTTGCAAACGTAGTCATCCCCTCCGATCTCCAATCCAAGGATCCGATCGATCTCTTCGCTTCGAGCGGTGAGGAAGATGATTGGGATCTGGGAAATCTCTCGAATCTGCTTACAGATCTCAAAACCGGTCGTATCCGGCAATCCAACATCGAGCACGACCAAAGCGAAAGCGCGTTTCTTCAATTGCTCGATCGCTTCGAATCCTGTCGTCACAACCACGCTGGCGAACCCCTCGCGCTTGAGCCCGAAGGTGACGTTATCGGAAATGGAAGGCTCATCCTCCACAACCAGCACTGTATCCTTATCCCACATACTTGCTAGGGAGTAGAAGTATTCTTCTCCGGCTTTGGATGGGTTTTCCAAAGGAAGAGAATCATGCCGACGGTCATCAAAACCGGGATCACTACCATACCGGCCCGTTGCGAATCGAAGATCCCAACCATTTGGCCGTAAAGCAAGGGACCAAGAAAGGCAGTCGCCTTACCCGAAAACGCGAAGAAGCCGAAGAACTCGTTCGATTTTTCCAACGGTGTCAAACGACTCAAATAGGCCCGACTAGCCGACTGGTTCGGTCCGAGGAAAAGACCGATCACGATAGCGCAGCCCCAGAAGGCGTTTTTCGATTCGATGAACAAAGCCGCCACAGTAGCTCCCACTAAAGCGAGTAGTGAAATGACGATTGTAATGCGACTGCCGATACGATCTTCGATGAAGCTAAAGAGCAAGGAACCCAAGCCGGAACACACGTTCAGAGCGATGCCGAAAATCATCAGGTCCTGAAAGGTAAAACCAAACTCCACCGTGGCATAGATTCCACCGAACGAGAAAATCGCCACCAGCCCGTCATTGTAAAACATGCGGGCCACCAGCATCCAAAACAACTCACGGTATTCCCTCAGATGGCGAAAGGTCTCAGCGATGCGTCGAAACGACTTTCTTGCCACCACCAGAAATCCATCGCTGCGCTGCGGTGGCTTCACCTCCTTCACCCAGAGCAGTAGCGGAAGACTGAATACAGCAAACCAAATCGCCACCAGTACGTTCGTCGCCCGTACATGCTGAAACACATCTTTATCGAGCCCAAACCAGGCCGCATTGTCCTCCCCGTTCACGAACCCCGCCATCGCGATAAACAAACAAATCAGACCACCGAAATACCCCAGAGCAAACGCCTGATTCGACACCTTGCCATGCTTCTCCCTCGGAGCGATCTCCGGCAAAAAGGCGTTGTTGAACACGATCGACAGCTCCGTCGCCACCAGCGCCAGGCCAAATAAAAGCAACGCCGGCCACACGTCGCCGGCTTGCGGAAAATACAGACCCGCCGTCGCCAAACACGCCAAGGTCACCGTTACCCACATGAACCGCTTCTTCCACCCGAACGCGTCCGCCGCCGCTCCCAATGCCGGCGAAAGCAAGGCGATCACCAGCGACGCGATCGCCACCGTGTTGCCCCAAAGCGTCGTCCCCTCCGACTCGCTCGGGGCGATCCCGTTCATGAAGTAAGTGTTGTAGATAAACGTCAGGACCAACGTTCCGAACGCGGAATTGGCGAAGTCGAAACACGCCCACGAATAAACCCGTCTAGTCGAACTGGCAGCCACGAAGCAAACTCCATCAACTCGCGATAAGATTGCGAGCCCTCAAACGCCTGGCCGGGCACTTATCAGCGACAACGCCTGTATCCAGTTATTCGCGCTTGAGGTCGCGACTCATCAAATCGCTCAATGCGGAAAGAGGCGGTTTCGCTTCGTAGCAGATCTGATACACCTGCCGCAAGATCGGCGCATCGATGCCCGCCTCCGAGCACTCTTCAAAAAACGCCTTCGCTGTTCGATAGCCCTCAACGGCTGTCTTCTGTCCAGCAATGATGTCCGCCGCGCTTCGCCCCTGGGCGATGGTTTCACCGAAGGTGCGATTTCGGCTCCAATCGCCATGACAGGTCGCCACAAGATCGCCAAAGCCGCTCAACCCGTAAAACGTTTCGGCGCGAGCTCCCAGCAACTGCCCCACGCGCATCATCTCCGCGACAGCCCGCGTGAGCAGAGACGCCAGAGCGTTGTCCCCTAGACCAAGACCTTGGCAACACCCGGCCGCGATGGCGTAAACGTTTTTCAAACAGCCGCCCAGCTCCACGCCACGCAGGTCGGAGCTGGCGTAGACGCGCAGGTTCGGCCCGCTCACCGCGTTTTGCAACGCCTCGCAGCGCGACGTATCCAGATTGTCGAACGCAAGGGTCATAGCGGTCGGCTTTCCGGCAGCCACCTCGCCAGCGAAGGTCGGTCCCGACAGGGCACCCACGGTCGCTTGCGGCAATTCTTCCAGCACGATCCCGCAAGGCGTCTTCCGGGTGGCGATTTCCAAGCCCTTGGCTAGGCTTACAAAGAGAGCGCGATCAAAGGCGACGGTATCTGTCTCCTTGATACGCTTGCACCAATCGCGAAGCGCATAGGAAGGGATGCCGAGAAAAACGACGTCGACATCCTTCAAGGAAGCGGAAAGGTCCGAGCTCACTCGAAGCGAATCGCCAAATCGGTAGCCGGGAAGATAGTCGCTGTTCTCTCGCTCCACCATCATTCTGGCCGCCTGTTCCTGGCGACGAGGTACGATCACGACCTCCAGCCCCTGACGTTCGCAATGCAGGGCCATCGCCGTGCCCCAAGCGCCTGCCCCTAAAACCGCAATCCGTGACTTCTGACTCATCGAAATGGAAGTTCAACGCTTCATCGCCCGAGCGCAACAGCATCTTTGCTCCATAACTCACTCCTCATTTTCAGGTCGCTCGCCCTTGAAACGGAAGGCGATGATGTTAGGTTGACCCGCAAAGATCAGCTAAGTCGCTAGGAAATCTCACTCAATCCCTTGGTGGCTTCAGAGCTTAGCGCTCAGGGCATCGCTTCGGCTTTCCCCTACAAAGAAGCCCCGACTTTAGTATTAGCGCCTACTGTCGATATTATTTTGAACAGCGGATACTTTTTTACGTCTTGTAATAAGTACCCTTTTCAGAGCCTTATAGGAAAACCCATGTACGACTACTTGAAGACCAGATTGCGACGCTCCCCCGTGAAGGAGGACGCCCTGCTGCGTCACCACCAATCAGTCGACGGCGTTCGAAACGCCCAGTTCGTGAGCTTTCTGCAACAGAGCGGCTTCAGAAAACGCGTGCTCAACCGGCACGAAAAGACCAAGCGTATCAAGAAGTTGGTTGCATTGGCCTTCGTCTGGTCGGTGGTCCTCGGCTTCGCTTGGATCGCATTCGAGAGCGCCCAAGCCTTGGAGCTGTTCTAGCCCGTTTCCCGAGGCAGTCCACTTAGCTGACGTCGTCAGAAAAGAAAAATGCCCCGGGCAGAGCGCCGGGGCATCGAAAAAAGTGCAGAGCGACGAACAGATCGCCGCCTAGAGGGCCTTGGACTTGAAGGCGCTCTTCACCGAAGCCGCCAAGAAATCGCGATTGAACCTGGAGATGAACTCCTCGGAAATCAGCTTCGGACAGGCAGCCGAGCACTCGTACTGGTTGGTGCAGTTTCCGAAGCCCGCTTCGTCCATCGCCGCCACCATGTTGAGCACTCGCTGATCCTTCTCCGGCTTGCCCTGGGGAAGCAGATTCAACTGGCCCGCCTTGGCGGAAACGAAAAGCATGGCGGAGGCGTTCTTGCACGCAGCCACGCAAGCGCCGCAACCGATACAGGCCGCCGCGTCCATAGCGAGGTCCGCCACATCCTTGCCGATGGGTATCGAGTTCGCATCCGGGGCCGCCCCAGTGCGAACGGTGACGAATCCGCCAGCTTGCTGAATCTTGTCGAAGGCGGCGCGGTCGGTGACCAAGTCCTTCACGATCGGGAACGCCTTGGCTCGGAAGGGCTCCACCGTGATGGTGTCGCCGTCCTTGAAGGTGCGCATGTAGGTTTGGCAAGTCGCCACCCCGCTCTCGGGGCCGTGAGGCTTGCCGTCAATCATGCATGAGCAGGTGCCGCAAATGCCTTCGCGACAGTCGTGGGCAAATGCGATCGGCTCGTCGCCCGCATCGGTGAGGTCTTCGTTCACCACATCCATCATCTCCAAGAAGGACATGTTGGGGTTGAGGTTCTTAGCTTCGTAGGTTTCGAAGCGACCTTCTGTTTCGCTATTCTTCTGACGCCAGACGCGTAGTTTAACGTTCATGGTAATTGTTTCCTTCGGTTATTAGCTTGCTGGCTTACTTATAGCTGCGGGTAGCGAACTTGACCTCCTCGTACACGAGCTGCTCGATGTGGCGAACCGGCTCCTGCCCTTCGCCCTTGTATTCCCAAGCCGCTACGTGAGCGAAGTTTTCGTCGTCACGCTTCGCCTCGCCGTCTTCATACTGGTGCTCCTCGCGGAAGTGACCTCCGCAGGATTCCTCGCGGGTCAGGGCGTCGCGGCACATGAGCTCGCCGAGCTCGAGGAAATCGGCCACGCGGCCCGCGCTCTCGAGCGACTGGTTGAGTTCCTTGCCTTCGCCGGGGACGCGGACGTCTTCCCAGAATTCCTTGCGAAGTTCGGGGATGAGTTTGATCGCTTCTTCCAGCTTTTCCTTGGTGCGAGCCATGCCGCAGTGGTCCCACATGATATTGCCGAGACGCTTGTGGAAGCTCTTAACCGACTGCTTGCCGTTGTTGGCGAGCAGCTTTTCCGTGCGCTCCTTGACCGACTCTTCGGCCTTGACGAATTCCTGGTCGTCGGTGGTCGGCGTGGAATCGCGGTCGAGATTGGCGAGGTAGTGGGGAATCGTATACGGCAAGACAAAGTAGCCGTCCGCAAGTCCCTGCATGAGAGCGGAAGCTCCCAAGCGGTTCGCTCCGTGGTCGGAGAAATTCGCTTCGCCCATGACGAAGAGACCCTCGAGATTGCTCATCAAGTTGTAGTCCACCCAGAGGCCGCCCATGGTGTAGTGGACCGCAGGGTAGATGCGCATCGGCACCTCGTAGGCGCTCTCGTCGGTGATCTCCTTGTAAATGTCGAAAAGGTTGCCGTAGCGCTCCCGGATGGTGTCGGCTCCGAGACGTTTGATAGCGTCGCTGAAATCCAAGTACACGCCGAGGCCCGTCTCACCTACCCCGCGGCCATCGTCGCAAGCTTCCTTCGCGGCGCGCGAGGAAATGTCGCGTGGAGCCAAGTTACCAAAACTTGGATACTTGCGCTCGAGATAGTAGTCGCGCTCGTCTTCCGGGATTTGGCTCGGGGGACGCTTGTCGCCCTTCTTCTTGGGAGCCCAGATACGACCGTCGTTGCGAAGCGACTCGGACATGAGCGTGAGCTTCGACTGGTAGTCGCCGGAGACCGGGATACAGGTCGGGTGGATCTGAGTGTAGCAAGGATTCGCGAAGGCGGCTCCCTTTCGGTGGGCACGCCATGCCGCCGTGACGTTCGACTGGCGAGCGTAAGTGGAGAGATTGAATACGTTTCCATACCCCCCTGTGCCGAGCACGACCGCGTGAGCGGAGTGACGAGAGATTTTGCCCGTATTCAAATTTCGGGTGATAATGCCCTTGGCGTGGCCGTCGACCACCACCAGCTCGAGCATCTCCTCATTGGCGCAGAGCTCCACCGTGCCGAGTCCGACTTGGCGGCTGAGCGCCGAGTACGCCCCGAGCAGAAGCTGCTGACCAGTCTGGCCGCGAGCGTAGAAGGTACGAGACACCTGAGCGCCTCCGAAGGAGCGGTTGGCGAGCAGGCCACCGTATTCACGGGCAAAGGGCACGCCCTGCGCCGCGCACTGGTCGATGATGTTGGCGCTGACTTGGGCCAGGCGATACACGTTGGCCTCGCGAGAGCGGAAGTCTCCACCCTTGATCGTGTCGTAGAAAAGCCGATACACGCTGTCGCCGTCGTTCTGGTAGTTCTTGGCGGCGTTGATGCCGCCTTGAGCGGCGATGGAGTGAGCGCGACGCGGGCTGTCGTGGAAAGTGAAACACTTTACCTTGTACCCGAGTTCGCCGAGGGTCGCAGCGGCCGAAGACCCTGCCAAGCCAGAGCCGACGATGATGATGTCGTACTTTCGCTTGTTGGCAGGGTTGACGAGCTTACCCTCCATGATGTGCTTCTCCCACTTCTTCTCGAGCGGGCCGGATGGAATTTTGGAATCTAGTTTCATTTGGGAGGGAAAGGTTAGTGTTTCGCTTGGACAGTTTCGCAGACTTCGCAGTTCACTGAGCAGATCTCGCCCATCGCGACCTTGACCTCTTCGTTTTGAATCTTCACCGCGCCGGTGAACGCCGCACCGACGATCGCGGCATTTCCGAGGAAATAGAGAACGCTGAAGACCACAGCGAACTTGTTCAGGCAGCTGGACCAGGCTCTGGTACGCAGACCGAGCGATTGGAACATGCTAGCCAAGCCATGGCTCAAGTGCCAGCTCAGCAGAGCGATGGCGATCAGGTAGAACGCCGCCACCAAAGGCTGCTGGAAGCCAAGCACCATCATGGTGTGCACGTCCGCCACCACTTCGCCATGAAGCATGGTGGTCGGATAGAAGGCCTCGCCATGCGTGTTCTTCGTAGTGAAGTGCATGATGTGGTACACGATAAACGCCAGGACGATCAGCCCGCTGTAGCGCATGGTGCGCGACGCGTAGGACGCCTTGAGCGTCTGCTGGTTGGCGTAGTCCTTGGGACCGCGAGCCGCTTTGTTTTCCATCACGAGAGCGACTGCCATCCAGACATGAAGCAGCACAGTGACCAAAAGGAAACCGCGAATCACCCAGAGAGCCGGGCCAAGATTTTGCAGGAAATGGGCATATGCATTGATTTTCTCAGGCGGAGAGAAAATCTGCAGATTTCCGACCAAATGGCCGACGACGAAACCGAACAGAATAAGCCCGGTCACGGCCATTACGATCTTCTTGCCGATCGACGTGTTGAAGAGTGCTTGGAGAATATTCATCGGATAAAACAGTCCTGAACTCCTTGATTAGATTATCGAATAACCTACTCCGAGAGTCGGTGGAAACGGGTAATCGGTGATACCTTTCGGGTCAATTAGGAATCCTACTTTTGCGCAAAGCGAACAAGAAGATAAGATTAACCGATTCGCAATATTAGATATTCTATTGTCGACGCTTCATCGAAATAGCTCATCGATGGTTCGCGAGCGTCCCATCGGGCATCGGCAAGAATTCCGAATTCTCATCCTTGTCCTCCTTCTCGACCTTCTCATAGTACAAGGCTTCTCTCCTCCATAAAGGCACCCCCTACTCGCGCGTTCATCGCCCCAAAAGACCTGTGAGCCCCGAATCGAATACCCCCGGCCGGCCGGCCTCCCCTCCTCCCAATCGAAGCGATCGCCCCGCGCCTGGATTCGATTCGGTCGAAACCGAACGCGCCCAGCTCCTGGCCATCATCGACAACCTGCCGGACTTCATCTACGTCAAGGATCGGCAGAGCCGCTTTCTCAACGCCAACCAGCGCCTGGTCGACTTCTTCGGGCAAGAGAAGCGAGCGGACCTGATCGGACGCACCGACTTCGACTTCTGCGAACCGGAGCTCGCCCAGAAGTACTACGACGACGATCAACGCATCATCGCCACCGGCGAGACCCTGCACCAGCGCGAGGAAGCTGCCCGCAACGAACGGGGCCAGCACATCGACCTGTACACGAGCAAGGCCCCGCTTCGCGATCCGGAGACCGGCGAGATCATCGGCATCGTGGGCATTGGCAGAGACATCACCGAACTGACCAAAGCCCGCCGGGCCCTCTCCAAGCAGGCCGAGGATCTGACGCTTCAGAAGCAGGAGCTTGCGGAGACCCTCAACCGGCTGCGACAGGCCCAATCCCAGCTGGTGCAGTCCGAGAAGCTCGCCTCGCTGGGCACGCTCACCGCAGGCATTGCCCACGAGATCAACAACCCCATCAATTTCGTCTACGCCGGAGTCAACAGCATGAGCAAGGACTTCGATGACGTTAAGGAAGTGGTGGAAAAGATGAGAGACCTCTTCCGTTCGGGCGACCTCGAATCCAGCCTCGCCGCGCTGCAGGCGCAGTACCAGGAAAGCGACTTCGAAGCCGCCTTCGAAGCCCTCGAGGAAACGCTCAAGGACATCAGGCACGGAGCGACCCGCATCAAGGACATCGTCGCTGGATTGAGCAAGTTCTCCCGCATGGGCAAGGAAAGCTGGCAGCGCTCCAATCTCCACGACGACCTGGAGAGCGTCCTGGTGCTGCTCAAGAACAAGCTCAAGCACGACATCGAACTCACCAAGGACTTCGACCCGGAGCTGCCCGAAGTGGAGTGCTTTCCGGGAAAACTCAACCAGGCGTTCATGAACATCCTCAGCAACGCCATCGACGCCATCGAGGAAAAGGACGGTCCCGGCAAAATCGTCATCCGCACCCGACAGATCGATTCGCAGGTCAGCATCACCTTCGAAGACAACGGCATCGGCATGCCTGCGGAGGTCCGCTCGAAAGCCTTCGACCCGTTTTTCACGACCAAGCAGATCGGCAAGGGCACCGGGCTCGGCCTATCCATCACCTACTCCATCGTGCAGGATCACCACGGAGAGCTCGACCTGAGCAGCGAGGCCGGAAGCGGGACCACCTTCGAGCTTCGCCTGCCCAAAACCCAACCCGAACCCGTATCCAAATGAGCGAGCGCAAGTACACCATCCTCTACGTCGACGACGAGGTCAGCAACCTGCGGGTCTTCAAGAGCACCTTTCGACGAGACTTCAACATCCTGCTGGCCGAAAGCGGCGAGGAGTCGGTCAAGGTCTTGAACGAAAACCAGGTGGACCTGCTCATCACCGATCAGATGATGCCGGAAATGACCGGAGTCGACCTGCTCAAACGCATCAAAGACCTCTACCCCAACGTGCCGCCCAACCGCATCATGCTCTCCGGCTACGCTCAGCCAGACGACATCGATCTCGCCTTCAGCGAATACCGGCTCTACAAGTTCATCTCCAAGCCCTGGGACGAGGAGGAGCTCAAGAAGCTCATCATCGAAGCGATCGAAGCCGCCAATGAATAGGAAATTCACGATCCTCTACGTCGACGACGAAAACGCGAACCTCAACGCCTTTCGCAACACCTTCCGCCGAGAGTACAACATTCTCACCGCGGAAACCGCCGAACAGGGCCTGCTGCTGCTTCAGAAGGAAAACGTGGACCTGATCCTTTCCGACCAGCGCATGCCCGGAATGTCCGGGGTGGAGTTTTTCAAGCGGGCCATCGAAACCCACCCCGAGCCCAATCGCATCCTCATCACCGCCTACACCGACTTCGACGCCATCGAATCCGCAATCAACGAAGCGGCCATCTTCAAGTACGTCAAAAAGCCTTGGGATCCCGATACCTTCAAGGAGGTCATCGACAAAGCCCTCGAGCTCTACGACCTGAGGCGCCGAAACGCGGAGCTAACCAGGAGCCTGAAAGCGAAGAACAAGGAGCTGGAGATCGCAAACCTCGAGCTGATGGAGAGCGATCAGCTCAAATACGATTTTCTCAAGATCATCAGCCACGAGATCCGTACCCCGCTAAACGGGCTCAAAGGGGCGACCCAGCTGTTCAAAGCCAGCATCGAAAAGAGTCCGCCGCCCGAAAGCGCGGGACTCTTCAAGCTTCTGGACGCCTCCGCTCAGCGGTTGGAGCAGTTTCTCCTCCTGGCCGAAAGAATAACCAACCTCAAAGCCCGCCGCTACCCTCTCGACAAAAAGCCCGCCCGTCTGGCGAAGCTCGCCAAGGACGCCGCCGGAGAGCTGCGCGACGCTTTCGCCCAGAACCGCCAAACCGTGCTGTTCGATACCGACGATTCCCATCTCGTGGAAGCGGATGCTCCCATTTTCAGCATCTGTATCCGAGAAATCCTACACAACGCCACCCGCCACTCTCCGATCGGAAGCGCTGTCACCATACGTTCGATACAGGAAGGCGACCAGATCGTCCTGGAAATCAAGGATCAGGGCAAAGGGTTCCCCGAACGCGTGCTGAAAAACATCTTCAAAGTCTTCGTCAGGGAGGACGATGATACCGATCGCCGACTGGGCCTCAACCTCGCCCTCACCAAGCTGGTGATGGACCTGCACGGCGGAAAGGCGGAAGCCTACAATCACAGCGACGGCGGAGCGCTGGTTCGCCTTTCGCTGCCAAAAGTGCGGGCAGCCGAAAGCGCCGAAGCGATCGCATAGGGCTTCGCTACGCCAGATTCTCGTAGTTGATATACAACTACGATCGGCGACGAGCCTGTCGACGCTGCCACTCCGGATAGAAGAGAAACAAGGCGTTCAGCACCAGCGAATGAGCGATCTCGCCGCGCTGGGCCATAGCGTAAACATCGTCCATGGCGAAGAGCCTGGTCTCCAGCTCCTCGTGCTCGTCCCAAGCCAAGCTTCCGGTGGGCGTCACATGGTCCGCCAGCACGAAATAGCAGCGGTTGTCCAAAATCGCCGGATTGGGCGAAATGCTGCCCAGCAGGCGGGAGCTTCGAGGCACGAACCCCGTTTCCTCCTCCAGCTCGCGCAAACCAGCCGCCACCGGCTCCTCGCCCGCATCCATCACCCCGCCAGGGATTTCCCAAGACAAGGCCTCGATGCCAAAGCGGTACTGCCGCACCATCACCACCTCCCCTTCAGGCGTGATCGGCAAAACGTTCACCCAGTTCCTCGACTTCAGCACATAGAAGTCAGCCTCCGTCCCGCGACGCGGGTGACGCATGCGACGGGAAACGAAATCGAAAACCGGGCAATGCGTGATCAGCTCCTCGGACAGCCTTTCCCAAGGGAGCGGCCTCCCGGCCGGATCGTTCGACGCATCGCTTCCAGATCGGCTCATGCCATCTACTGCCGCCGCTCCGGGCTATTGAGCCGCCGGGATAACGATCTGCTGACCGATGCGCAAGCGCCGCGGATCCACCCCTGGATTCGCCGACTGCAGCTGCGTGAGGGTGATTTTATAGGCGGCGGCGATCTTGCCCAGTGTATCGCCGCTCTTGATCGTGTAGACGCCGGACTTGCCAGGAGAGGCGTCAGGCGACTTGGACGTCTGAGCGGGTTCGGACGAGCTGGAGGAAGCTCGGCTCGGAGCCGGAGCCGACGCCACGCGCACACCGCTTTTCTCCAACTCCTCGACCATCTTCTTGGCCGTGCCCGCTTCGATCGCCACCTTGCGAACGTCGCTGCGAACCTTGGTGATATCGGAACCCACCTCGTTGAGAGCGTCGCTCACGTTTTGGGAAAGCGTGTTCATGTTGGCCACGACCTGCTCCACCCGCGCCGAACTCGCGTCGATGGCGTCCTGCATTTCAGACGCCCCTTGAGCAGCGGACTCCACCTCGGCCAACTTCTTCTCAAGCTCGCTGATGCGAGAAAAACTCGTCCAAGCCAGCCACAAGCCCGCGATGCCGAGCAAGATAGCGGCGATAGCGATAAAAAGCGGCGTCTTCGAAGGTGAGTCCAATTCGGAGGAAGATAGGGAGTCCATGTCTGTTGCTAGTAAGACCTTAGCTGAGGGCGAATTCACGTGACAACAAGCCTTTTCCCCCAACGGCGCAATGCCATTTTTAACAATCCCCCCACCCGTGGTCGGCCTCTGGAGCGACGCCAGCCGTCCCGCTCCAACGCCGCTCCTCAGCGATTGCCGGAAACTTGTTGAAGATATCCTTGACAGCAGGCCGGATTAGCAATCTTTTGGCCGTCCTTTTTACGGGGTGTAGCTTAGCCTGGTAGAGCGCCTGGTTTGGGACCAGGAGGTCGATGGTTCGAATCCATTCACCCCGACCACTTTGAGAAAGTAAAAAGGAAGATCGAAAAAACGAAGAACTTCGATCAGCTCGGCAAATGTAGTCGTGAAAGAAAGAGGACTATCGAAGATGGTTCTACGGCGCGAGAGCGATGAGCGGAGATGGCCGACGCCACGGCGCTGCCGCGAAGCGGGGGAGGACGAAGTCCAAAGCACTCCATCCACCACCCCGGCCACTTCTTAAGATACCGAAACCGCAACATAACCATAGCGGCTCCTTCGCGCCCACCTTCCTCATGTATCAGGAATCTGCCTGCGAAGAGGGGTCGATGCGACATGGCGGAAACGGAACGAACGAAGCATCGGGTTCGCAGACTTGATCGCCAGCGCGATCGATCTCTGCGAGGGGCGCTGAACGACTTCGTTGTCGATGCCCTTCCCCTTGGATCAGCGCGATCATGTCGAAGACACGACGAGTCTCGCAACCTCTTCGACAAAGCGTTTCGCCAAACCCCATAAACAGTTGAGGGAAGTCTTCACGAAAAAGACTTCCCCGCCTGTGCCTAATCCAACTGTGGCTCGTATGTGCCTGACAGAAATTGTGTTATCTAGTTTCGAGCCTCGCTAGAACTTCAATCGATCAGTCGTGATGCCGGATCGGTGTCCGAGCGGTCGGGTAAAGCCCCTTAGCGTGTTGATCGTGTT
>NZ_JARXHY010000019.1 GCF_031127815.1 Pelagicoccus sp. SDUM812003
ACGCTTCCTGACTCTCACCGGCAAACCGCTTCGATGTCTCGCGACTTCATAAAGTCGCTCGAGTGTCGCTGCGCTCGGTACCGGCCCACGCCTCCGCGTTTCACACAACCCTCCTACCCGGAGGGCTTTTCCGCCTTCCTCGATGAAGTGACGGAAACGGTCTCCTTGGAGCCGCCTCCTGCCCCATTCACCTCTACAGGCACGGGAAGCTTGATCTCCACGCGAGTGCCATCCGGACTGGAATCGATCCACATGCGCCCGTTGTGCTGACGCGTCACCCAGTAGGCCTTGGTCAATCCGAAGCCGCCTCCTCGCGTTGGCCTGCTTGAAACGTTTGCGCCGCGGTATCCGAAGCGAATCACATCTTCGATCTCATCCGGCGAGATGCCAATTCCGGTGTCCTCCACCACGTAGCGCAAGCTTCCACCACCGAAGTGCAGTCCACCGTTTATCTTGCCTCCTGGTCGCGTGTATTTTCGAGCGTTGGCTAAAATGTCGCGCATCACATCCTGGAACACAATCGGCATCCAGAGCGACTCGCCCTCTTCAGACGTGAGCTCGAAGTTTATTAGGTAATCGCGGTCGTGCTTGTCTGCCAGATTGCGGACGATGCGATAGCCGCCATGGCTATTCTTTTCCACCGCTTGCAGAAACTGGTCGAACCGAGACTTAAGATCGGAGATATCGTGCTCCACCCAGGCCCGCTTGGCTTCGAAACGGGATTGGATCTCTCCGGCTCGAACCTGGATAACCCGAAAAATGTTCCTGAGGTTTTCGCGGCGCGCTTTGACCTGCGCGATCCCGTGCTGCCCGCGCTGCAACTCGATCGCATCAAGGGCCGCCTCCAGCCTGCCAACGAATCCCTCTATTCCCGCCACAAGCAATTTCGACTGAGTGGGATTCTTGAGCATCTCGGCCGCGTCAGCCACCTCGTCCATGAGGAGATCAGCCTCGTCCGAAGCGTCGAGCAATACGCCGATTTCGAGTATCTCGAAATTCACTACGTTCAACACATTGAGAACGCTGTGCATGTCGACCAGCGACTCCTCTTCAGGCGATAAGATCAAAGGGACTGAAATCTCCATAGGAATTAGCTAGCGTAATAGTCATGCGTCCCGCTCAGGAGGCCAGCCTAAATGATCAAGCCAGCGACATTCATCCGTTTTTAAAACCCAGGGAAGGCCTCACTACAGGGAAAACGCTCATCACGCCGATGTGAGATCATTTAGCGCAAAGCGCTTCACATAGGGTCGAAAACCAAGATCCCGCTTTCGACGCTTAAATTCGATCATGAATCTCTTTCAAAAGACACGGTTCGAATGGCCGCCCTTCGTTTCCGACCGTTCGAAGGAATGAAGGGAAGCGAGTAACCTGAAACTGAATACGTTGCCAACAAGCCTTCAACTCGCATTTCGAGTTCCGCCAAAAGCGCCAATCAGGTGGTCTAAGCCTTCCACGATCGGACGGAGAAACAGGTCTCCAACTGAAGTCCGCCAACATCGCCGAACTACTTCAACGTCGACTCGGGGCCGTGATAGGAAGGTTTCAGGCCTCCGAGATCGATCAGGACCTTTTGAACAATCATACCTGGATCCTCGCAAAAGATCTTGAGCGTATGCCTGCCAGGCTCGTCGATGGCGACTTCGAAGCTATTGATCGCAGCATTGCGCATTACATTGTGCGCCCAGTCCATCGAGTACTCCTTAACGTCATTGTCGAAGACGCGATACTCCGTATCGTCGACCTGAATACCGTAACGCGTTCCATGTTCGCGATCTTTCGCGAATAGCGGCAGCATGAAAACCTTCACCGTCGCCGTACCGGATGAGAACGTATAAAAATCGTATTCGACGTACGAGCCGTTTCCTTCGTCCAGAACCGAACTGCCAAGCTGCAGCGCCTTGTTGCTATAACCCAGCCCTTCGATCACCTGAAACGTCACCTCGCCATGCTCCTCCTTGCGCTGGAAATCCGCCGGAGCAATGCTCACTACGCCCGCGTTTTCGACGAAGAGTCCCTCTAGATCAGCCGCGTTAGGTGAAGCGGGGTTGAAAACGGACACCTCGATTTCCCGGCGCTCTTCCCCTGACTCGATGACGATGGATCCGCCCACCGCTTCGCCCACCGGCGCTTGCTCCCAATCAATACTCACCGCGACACGATCCGTACCATAGGTTTCACCCTGGGTTCGGCTTAATAGAATCCATTCATTCGTCGCTTTCGCTGACCAGTGAATAGACTTGAGCGACTTGCTAAACACCTCGATAGCGTATTCAGACGGTGTATACTTGCTAAAGGTGGGAAGCTTAGGCTTCCCATTTTCATCCGAGCCTCCCTCTTCGACAAATACGTCCCACTGCGGCTCATCCGCGAGCGAGACAGTGTCAGTGAGCGGCAGTTGAGGTTCAGGCAGGAATCCGGGGGCGGTCATCATGCCTTTCCACTTGCCGTCCAGCAATGAGTTATATTCTTCCGTTAGGTGGGCGAGCGCTTGCTGCGACTGAACAATCAACGACACCAGACCATTTGCCGAAGCCCGGCCTTGCGTCGCGTACCAGCGATTCTTCGACCCCAATAGCATTTGGGAATTATAGAGCATGGCTCCCTTGACGGGATAATACACCAATTGGAAAAAGGCCGCTTTCTTTTCCGGCGGCAATTCCTCCAAAATACCTTCCGCCTTGTCGGCGATGCGCTGATACTCCGCTAGGCGATTCTCGGCTTCATCATAGCTCTCAAAGGAAAATCCAACATCCTTGATGTCCTCTTTTTCGAAGAGGCTGTTCCAGCGATAGTCACCTGTCATGAACTCCGGCTTGCGGAGAAATCCGTGATAGTAATAGCGATCGAATATATAAGCGAGATCCTCTGTGTACTTTTCTCCAAACAGCTGCGCGAGCTGCTTGGCCTGATAGTCGTGCGCCATCCCAAAATCGAAGGAGGAAAAGTCCCAAGCCATATCGAGAAACTGCTGCATCCCCATCTCGCCAGGCTTGATGTCCCCCACATTTAGCAACCAGTACTTGTCCGCGCCGAGCGAATACGCCCGCTGCAATTCGGAGTACATCAACGCAGGCGGTGTTGAGTTCAACCAAAGATAATCATTCGGCCAACCAAGGTATGAAATATGATAATACACGCCAGAGCCGCCGGAGCGTTTGCGTTCCTCGCTGTTGCTAAGCTTCTTGATGTATCCATAATTATCATCCGGCCACACAATGGTAATCTCTTCAGGCAGCTTCATGCCTTGCTCGTAGATTCCCAGCACTTCCTTATACGGCACGAAGATCTGCGGAATCTCCTCGATCGGCCGGTCGATGTGCTTCGCTAAAATACGCCTTTGATCTAGAGCAGCCTGTTCCAACACCTTCACCTTGCTCGAGTCCTCCACCCCAATCATACCCTCATCATGCATTCCTCGAAGGGCGATGGTGTAGATGTTCTCGTTGCCAGCGGCCTGAGCGACTCGCTCATCGAGAGAACGCACGATCTCATGCTTGTTTTCCTGATAGTTCCATTCGCCTTGGGTCGCCTTGTCCCACTCGCTGGCATTGTTGTAGAGCAGTGGCTCGCAATGGGAGGTCGTGATCATGATCCCGTAATCGTCCGCCATCTCCATGTTCCCGGGAACCGTGAAGAAAGCCTGCGTGCACTCATGCATGGCGGGCGCCACCATGTTAGCTTTCAAGCGTAACAACAATTCGAATACCTTTTCGTAGGTTCGCGGACCGATATCTCCGACCTCCGGCTCGAAGGTTTGCGCGGCCCATGGCTGCAATCCCCAATCCTCGTCATTGAGAAAGATTCCGCGATACCGAACCGTTGGCGCTGGCGAAACCTCACGCTCGCCTGTTACGAAAACGGCCGCCTTGCGCTCCACTGGCACATCCGCCCAGTAGTACCATGGCGAGACTCCCATGGCCTCCGAAATACTGAGAACGCCGTACGCGGCGCCGCGACGATCGCTGCCCACGATCACCAAAACTTGCTCCACACCTGGAAAGGGATTCGCTACGGTTTGCACGATATATCGCTCCCATTTTCCTTCGATGTCCGAGACGTCCAGTTTACCTGACTCCACGAGTTGACGAATCCGCTGGTTTCCATCGATGGTACCGATGAGGATCGATCGTTCAGGAAACGTTTGGGCCGCATCCACGACCTTTGCCTTTTGCCTAGTCACTCGTTCGATGTCCTGCGCGAACAGGCGAGCCACCTTATCGACGAGCGTGGCATCATGCGAATCCACCACCAAGCGAGCGGCCGATCCGTCATTGAATATAGGAAATCCACTTTCCTGGGCAGCGAGTTGCTCGACGATACGAACCTCGCCGAGCGCGGGCGAGGTAAACGCTAGGATGATCGACCAGACAGCGAATAGGTGGAGTTTGCGAAGCGATTTCATAGGGGTACGGTTTTGGTGTGAGGGCGAAGGGCAATCATGTTGCAAACAGAAAGCCGCGGCACAAAGCGGCTACGACTGTACGTTGATCTGACAAGGGAAGGTCGTGCTCCAGTCAGCCCCGCGGAGTTTTCTTCCGATGTGAAACCGGACCCAACTCTCCCCAGCGAATTCGCGTCAGTCAGCTTCAAAACTTATGGTTCGATCGTCACGATCACCCGCTTGTAGCGCGAGAGCGACGGCGTTCCCTTGTCGCTCACCCTCAGTACGAAATGAGCCGTGGCGGCCTCATCGACCTCCGGCGCGGTGAAACTGAATCGGTCGACGTTTTCCGCTCCTTCAACGTTGATCGGCTTCGTATAGGTTCCCGCTTCCGGATAGTTGAACCAAAGAAAACTAATGCTGTCGCCATCCGGATCGCTGCTTCCGTAGGCGTCTAATGTCACTTGTTGACCTGACTTCACGGTGAGCTCTTCCGCATGGTTCAAGCGTGGCGTTGGTGGATGGTTTGCCTCTTCATAGCTCGTCAAGCACCAGTCCATACGGGCGGCGAAATCTCTTTGAAAATCGTCCCGCCAACGCCAGAGAGTCACCGCGTTTCCGCTGTAGCTCTGTTCGCTTCGCTCGATGGCCCGCTTGTACTCACTTCTTCGATACGGATAGAACGTGTCCGACGTATCCGTCCATAGAGGACGCGTTTCCGGTTCTGGGACCACCACCGAGGCACCGTCTTCAAACGCATCGACATCAGGAATGCTCAACTCGTAACGACCTCCCCAGCCGCCCCAGTCTGGATGTTCTGGATCGCTTAGCCCGTTTGGGATGAGACCCAAAAACGCCGGCGTGTCGCCCTCCATGCCCCAAGCGGTATCCGGATAACTTGCTCCAAGCGGGCCATGTCCCTGCTGTATGTTTTCCGCCAGCCATGGATTGCTGACAAACGTATTGTCGCTGCCTTCGTGGTTGTTGTTGATCGCGATCCAGGTCGACTTTCCGTAGTCATCGGTAGGCGTCGCGATGTAGAACAGGTCAGGGAAGCGCTTTCTCATCCACATGGCGCTATCGTCCTGATCGGAAATGGTATACACGCGAAGCTTCGAGATCAGGCGTTTCGCTTCCGACTCGGATTTGGTTTTGTCAATCTTGTATAAGGCCTGAGCCAACACATTCGGACCGCCCCAGACGGAAATCCAAAGCGGACGCGCGTCGTCTCGCTCCAGAGACTCGATGATCCAATCAGACCCCTCCGAGTCCATCCCTTCGCCCACACCTTGCATCCCGTATTTCGGTATTCCCTTTTTAGATACGGCTCTCAGCTCATCGGCTGTCGGATAGCCAGACTCGTGCAAAAGCAAGTTCGGCTGAACCCTTTCGTAGGCGTGCAAAATGCTATGAATGAAATCCGGGCGGATCGCATTCTGTTGCCAGCAGGAGGTCGTCGCGACAAGACCTTCGATGTCGATCTGATTCGCGTACAGAAGCAGCCGTACCAACGATTGTTCGTCATCAGGATCGGCCCCCATATCCGTCAGTACGATCACGCGATGGCGTTGACTCGCGGTTTCAGCGGCGGCAGCGACGCATATCATCTGGAGCAGAGCAAAGAGTACTAGGAGGGTTTTCATAGTCTTGTGAATCGGCAACGGGAAACGAAAGGGGCGTATCCGGTTTCGGGGAGGGGTAAACGAGGCGGCCATCTTCGGGCGCCCGAAGCCCGATGTCCAGCCGTCCTCTTCGTTTTCGGGAAATTTCCGACTGGCGTTCCCAACCTCCTCTCCCCTCAAACCTCGCAGGCGCGCCGATCGTCCCCCTCCTTCCCTCCGCGCTCGGCAAGCTCCGGAGCGGCCTCGACTCCCGTGCTTTCGAGCGACAACCGATGCCAGCGGCGTCACTCGAGCGCTGATGCACCTTGCGGAGCGGCGTCTCGTTGCTGAGCCGCTGAGATTGATTTCGCCTTTCGCAGCGTATCCAGAAACTCTCGACGGTACCCGCCTCGGTCGGAACCGAGACTGCCGCTCGCCAAAGACTCCACCTCGGACAGCGAATACTCGCCCACATGCTCGGAGTTTCGCAAAACCATGCCAAAGGCCGCCACCGACGCGGCGAATCGGAGATCGTCGTTCGCGGATTGGAGGGTCTGTCCTGCATCGACAAAGGGGCGCTCGATGAGCTGGCTGGTATCCGCATCGGGCTGCTTGTAGCGCAGTTTCACCGTCAACAGCTCCTCGGAGCCCTCTTCGACCGTCGCGCTCTGATACTTCAACGGATCGACCATCGGCTCTACCGCCTCGCCTCCGGCAGGCACGATTTCATAGAGAGCAGTCACGCTGTGGCCTGAGCCGATCTCGCCGGCGTCCTTCTTATCGTCGTTGAAGTCACGGGCTGCAAGAGCTCGATTTTCGTACCCAATGAGTCGATACGACGCGACTTTAGCTGGATTGAACTCCACCTGAATCTTCACGTCCTTGGCAATGGTCATCAACGTGCCGAGCATATCTTCGACGAACACCTTGCGGGCTTCCGTCTCTCCATCGATGTAGGCGTAGTTTCCATTTCCCCGATTGGACAAGACCTCCATCATGTCGTCGCGGTAGTTCCCCTGCCCGAATCCGACGGCGGAGAAAAAGACCCCTGACTTGGCTTTTTCCTCGATCAGTCGCGTGAGGGCACCTTGATCGGAGATACCAACGTTGAAGTCTCCATCGGTGCAGAGAATCACCCGATTGATTCCTCCCTCTACAAAGTGACGTTGGGCGGTGGCATAAGCGGACTCGATGCCCGAAGCCCCGTTGGTCGACCCGCCAGAACGCAGATTCTCGATGGCATGCTTGATGGTTTCCTTGTTGTTCGCCGTGGTGGAGGGAAGAGCCACGCCTGAACTGCCTGCGTAGACCACCACTGCGATACGATCGTCATCCCGCATCTGGTCGACCAGCAACGAAAGCGCCTTCTGGGCTAGTGGCAGCTTGTTCTGCGACGACATGGAACCGGACACGTCGACGAGGAAAACCAGGTTCGCGGCAGGGCGTTGAGCTTGCGATACGACCTGCCCTTGCAGGCCGATGCGCACCAGTCGATGGGCTTGGTTCCACGGAGCGGAGGCGCTATCGACCGTGACTGAAAACGGCTTTTCGTCCGTCGGCAGAGGGTAGTCGTATCGAAAGTAGTTGATCAATTCCTCGATGCGCACCGCGTCCGTCGGCGGCAGCTGACCGTTGTCGATGAAGCGTCGCACGTTGGCATAGGACGCTGTGTCGACGTCGATCGAAAAGGTCGACAGCGGGCTGTCCAAGGGTGACGTGAATGGCGTCTCGTCGATACGGCTGTAGCCCTCGCGATTGGGAAGCTCCGCTCGAACCAGACGGTCGGGTTCGGGCAACCGAGGCTGTTCAATCGACTTGCTCAAGGCCAGCGTCCTCGGCTGAGCCATTGGAACGCCCTGCCCCCTCGAGGATGTCGCAACGCTGGGACCGAAAGCGACGGCCCCATCGTCGCCAAGCGCCAGCGGCTTGGCATCGAAAACTCGCATCTCCTCGGTCTGCGCTAAGGAATCATTGAGGCTGATCGCCAGATCCTTGTATTCAGAACCGGACGACGCTGGAGCGTTGATCAGCATCTCCAGTTGGTTCAACTGCATTGGTTGCGAACTTCCCGTAGATCGGGTGGGTTCGCTGAGGGGACGAGAATCCTGATTCGGCCGTTCGGTCTTCCTCTCTTCAGGCGGAGCGGCCGGTTCCGGGGCCTTCTCGGCCACTGCCGCCACCTCGACCGGGAGATCGGCGATTTCCAGCGAATCACGATTCGTCCAGACCACCAAAGCCGTGATAGAACCCATGGTGAAGCAGGCGGCCACCGCGGAAAACCAGCCAGGGAAGCGCAAGACGGCCGTTCCCCCTTCGCTCCGTTGGACTGATTCCTTGAGGTCTTCGAGTCGCCGCTCTCCGATGTCGTCGTCTCCGGCCGGCGCCTTCAGGTCTCGACTGAGCTGTTCGGAAAACCGTTTCAACTCCTCGAACTCCGCCCGATCTTCCGGAGCGATCGCGCTCGCATCCAATTCCTCACTACGCTCCCCCAAAGCCAGAGCGGTGAACTCCGGATCGTTTTTTCCAAATTTCTTCATGGTTTCTTCCCTCCTCTTCATAGCGGCTGACTCGCTTGCCAGCGGCTTTTCAAATCCTTCAAAGCGTGATGCAGCAGGTAGCCCACATTGCTCACGCTCAGTCCCGTAATCTCGCTGATCTCCTTGTAGGTAAGATCCTGCTGAAACTTCAGCAGCACCACCTCGCGCTGCTTGCTCGGCAAGGCGTCCGCCAGCTCCAGCAAGCTTCCCGCCCGTTCCCGGCGATCCTGTTCCCGCGCCGCTCCATCCCTATCGCCCGCCAGGCGCTCCATGGAATCCGGCTCCTCCACATAACTCATTCGCTTTTCCTTTCTCGTCACGTCCAGAGCGAGATTTCGCGTCACCCGAAAGAGCCAAGCTTGCAGATGCCCCTCCACCTCTTGCCAATCCTGCCGGCAAAGACGGATAAAAGTCTCCTGCACCACGTCCTTGGCCCGCTCGCGATCCTTCACGATGCTTGCGGCGTAGCGAATGAGCTTGGCCTGATGCTCATCGACCGCTTGCGACACGCGCTCCCAGCGTTGCCCGTCAGCCCCTTGCTTCGTTTTCATTCGCTCCGTTTCGGTTTCCCATATCTGGACTTGTTATCACCTGTTCAAAAGGACAACGCGAGCCGTAGGGGTTTTCTTAGAAGAAAAACGAAAAAACGCGCCCGCCCCTCTCTCGTTTTCCATCGACACGACACCGCCTATTCCATTGCCATTGAGGAAAATTGCCTCATACAAGGCCACAAATCCTATGGCTTCCACTACCGTCTTCACCATCGCCAATCAAAAGGGCGGCGTCGGCAAAACAACGACAGCCGTCAATCTCGCCGCCGGCCTGGCCGACCTGAAAATCCCCACCCTCCTCATCGACCTCGATCCGCAGGCTAATGCCACCAGCGGACTGGGCTTCGAAAAGGAGGAAGGACGCAGCGTCTACCCCGTGCTGATGGGCGAAGGCTCCATCGAGGAAATGGTGATCGAAACCGGGCGGAAACACCTGCACCTGCTGCCTTCGGAAGTCGACCTGGCCGCCGCCGAAATCGAGCTCGCCCAGAAGGAGGATTACCTGCTGCAGCTCAAGGCGGCGCTCGCTCCCCTCTTCGACTCCGGCGACTACCGAGCCGTCATCATCGACTGCCCGCCCGCCCTGGGCATGCTTTCCATGAACAGCCTCGCCGCCGCGGACCACCTGCTGGTCGCCCTGCAATGCGAGTACCTCGCTCTCGAAGGACTAGGCCAAATCCTTTCCGTGGTCGATCGCTTGCGCGACGCTGGAGTGAATGACCACCTCGATGTGGGCGGCATCATCATGACCATGTTCGACGTTCGTACCAACCTCTCGCGCGAAGTCGTCGAGGAAGTCCGGGCCAACTTGCCGGAAAAGATTTTCGACACCGTGATCCCCCGCACCATCCGTCTGAGCGAGGCCCCTTCCTTCGGCCAAACCATTTTCGAGTACGACAAGATGAACCCCGGCACCACCGCCTATCGAAATCTGGCCAAGGAAATCGCCAAGCGCTTCGGCTTGAAAAAGTAACGAGCGTCAACTCCAGACTCGCGAGCTTGCCCCATGGTCGCATCCAAACTTAAACGCTTCATCAAATCCGTATCCAAAGATTCTGACAAGGCGAAGGCGAAACGTGGTTCGAAAATCACATCTCTGCCGGACAAGCAGGTCAAGCAGCTGGAGAGCAAGTTAGGCTACGTCTTCAAGGACAAGGGTCTGCTCGCCCAGAGCATGACCCACCCTTCCTTCCTGCTCAACACCCGCGACCAGCTCAAAAACAACCAGCGACTGGAGTTTCTGGGCGACTCCGTCATCCAGCTGGTGCTCACCGAGAAGCTCTACGAAAAGTATCCGCGCCATCGGGAAGGCAAGCTCACCTCCATCCGCTCCGGGTATGCGCGCAGTGAATACATGGCCATGATCGCGCGTGAGTTGGCTCTGGGCAACTACCTGATTCTCAAACCAAAGGACCGCCAAGCGGGCGTGGCGGAAAATGACTCCGCCCTGTGCGACGCCTTCGAAGCCCTCATCGGAGCCGTCTACCTGGACTCCGACTTCGATACCTCGCGCAAGATCGTGCTGAGCCTTTATAACTACCTCGACGATGCTCCTAAGCCCGTTGGCGGCGTCACCAACCCCAAGGGCAAGCTGCAAGAGCTCATCCAGCCGATCCACGGCAACAACGCCGTGCGCTACGAAACCACCGCCCAAAGCGGCGAAGCCCACAACCGCGAGTTCGAGGTCACGGTATACTGCAACGACCAAAAGCTTGGCGTGGGCACCGGACGTACCAAAAAGGAGGCCGCCGAACAGGCCGCCCTGCAGGGCTTGGAGACCTTTAAGCCCGAAACTGAAAAATGAGCCAACGCGCTTCAGTCTTGCTTCCGAGCGGACTCGAACGATGGGAGCAGCGCATCGGAGTGAACGACGAGGCGATCGCCCCGATCGTTGAAGATTGGATACACGCCTCCAATCGCCCGGTATTCATCGTCATCGCAAAAAACGACCGCATCGCCGAACAGCTTCGCGCGGATCTGGAGTACTTTCATCGAAAGGTCAGAGGCGACTCCACCGCCACGCGCTTTCTCTATTTCCCCGAGGAGCAGGAGTTCGATGACAACGATTCCCCGAGCGAACGATTCGAGATCGGCAGCGAACGCATCGCCACGCTCGCCGCTCTGCAAAATGCGCCTGAAAAGAGCGTGGTCACCGCGAGCCTCAAATCGCTCACCCAGCCCGTCCCCTCCCCGTCCGCCTTGCAGCGTTCACAATTGGTCCTGACCGTAGGCGAGACGCACTCCTTCGAGGGCTTGGTGGAAACGTTGCAAAGCATCGACTACGACGCCGAAGGCCTCTGCGAAGCCCCAGGCCAGTTCGCCCGCCGCGGAGGCTTGATCGACGTGTATCCAACATCCGCTGACAAGCCCTATCGCATCGATTTCTTCGGAGACGAGATTGACGCCATCAAGGAGCTCGACCCCGTCACCCAACGCTCCGGAGCGAGCGTGCAAAGCATCGTCATCGACGCAGCTCCCAGTCTCCAGATGGAGGATGCGAAAAACGGTTTCGCCGAGTACCTGAAAGCGGAGGTAGCCTGGGGCATCATAGAACCGGATCAGATCATGGAGCTCTTCGACTCCGCGCTGGAGCAGGCCTCCGGCAACGAGCTCGGCAAAGCCTGGGTCGCCCTGCGGGACAATCGATCGAAGGCGAACGACCTATGGTCGACCTTTTCCGATCTCGACCTCGCGACCGACGCCGATCAAAGCGCCGAAAGTTTCGTCTACGAAGGTGAAACGCTTACCTACTACAGGCCGATTGCCGACAGCGGCAAATTCGCCGACGAGCGCCTAGCCGACGAGCAAAGCGCTCGTATTCATTTTCTGGAACAAGCATTGAAGTGGCAGAAAAACGGCGAGCGACTGTTCGCCGTGCTGCCCAACGAGAGCGACTTCAAACGCGTACAGGAAATACTGCAAGAGTCGGAGTCGCTTAAGCAGCTCAAGCTCGAGTTCTGGAAGGGCGATCTCAACCAAGGCTTTCGCTTTCACTTCCGTCCCCAGCTGGAACGCCTCAACTGGCCCCTGCTCAAAGCAGCCAAAGGCTGCGTGCTCATCACGGAAACAGAGCTCTTCGGTCGGCGCCGTCATCGCAAGCCTCCAACCCGCGAGCGGGCCTTGGTCAGCCAGTCCCAAGTCGACCAGCTGCTCGACTTCGCCGAGCTGGTCGACGGAGAGTTCGTGGTCCATCTCCAACACGGCATCGCTCTCTATCGCGGTATCACAAAAGTGGATATGCAAGGACAGATGCGCGAGGTGCTGTCCTTGGAATTCGACGACAATGTCGTATTGCACGTGCCGCTACAGGAGTCGCACCTGATCAGCCGCTACGTCGGCATCTCCAAGACCCGCCCCAAACTAGGAAAAATCGGTTCGAACCGCTGGGCCAAGACCCGCGAAGCCGCGGAACGGGCTACGCTTGATCTCGCGGCGAAGCTGCTGGAGCTGCAGGCCAAGCGCGACTCCGGCGGCGGTCACGCCTTTGGAAACGATACCGAATGGCAGCTCGAATTCGAAAACGCGTTTCCGTTCAAGGAAACCCCCGACCAGCTGAAAGCCATCGAGGCCTCCAAGGCCGACATGGAAAAGCCGACGCCCATGGATCGTCTGATTTGCGGCGACGTCGGATTCGGCAAGACCGAAGTCGCCATTCGAGCCGCGTTCAAAGCGGTCATGGACGGCAAGCAAGTCGCGCTCCTGGTTCCCACCACAGTTCTTGCCCAGCAGCATTTTCTCAATTTTCGCGACCGCATGGCCAGCTATCCGATCGTGGTGGAGCTGGTCAGCCGTTTTCGCAAGCCGGCGGAGATCAAGAAGATCCTCGCTAGCGTCGCCGCGGGCAAAGTCGACATTCTGATCGGCACGCACCGCATCCTGCAGAAGGACGTTTCCTTCAAGGATCTTGGTCTGGCCATCATCGACGAGGAGCAGCGCTTCGGCTTGAAGCACAAGGAGGTCTTCAAGGAATGGCGGGCCACGGTGGACATCCTGACCATGAGCGCCACCCCGATCCCCCGCACCCTCTACATGGCCCTCACCGGAGCCCGCGAGCTGAGCGTCATCGAAACCGCTCCGGTAGAGCGAAAGCCCATCCAGACCATCGTCAAGAGCTACGACGACGCGTTAGTGGCGGAGGTCATCCGGAGGGAGATTTCGCGCGGCGGCCAAGTGTTCTACTTGCACAATCGTGTGCAAACCATCGATACGGTGGCGGCTCGTTTGTCCCAACTGGTGCCAGAAGTATCCATCGGCGTAGGACACGGGCAGATGGACGAGAAACGCCTCGAGCGAGTGATGCTGGATTTCGTCAACCAGCAGTATCAGGTGCTGGTCTGCACCACCATTATCGAGTCCGGCCTGGATATCCCGAACTGCAATACCATCATCATCGAGGGAGCGGATCGCTTCGGGCTTTCCCAGCTTTATCAGCTTCGCGGACGCGTGGGACGTTTCAAACGGCAAGCCTTCGCCTACCTGCTGCTGCACAAACACAAGCGGCTGGTCGACGTGGCCCGCAAGCGCTTGCAAGCCATCCGCCAGCACAACCAGCTGGGAGCGGGCTTTCGGCTGGCTATGCGCGACCTGGAGCTGCGCGGAGCGGGCAACTTGCTGGGAAGCGAGCAGAGCGGTCACATCGTGGGCGTCGGCTTCGAACTCTATTGCCAGCTGCTGCGACAAAGCATTTCGCGGCTCAAGGGAGAGGCCTCCGCCATGTCCATCCGAGCCAACGTGAAGCTGGATTTCATTTACCAAGGCGAAGGCGACATGACCTCCGCCAACCGCCACGAGGACGGGTACACCGTGCTCAAGCGACTTGACTTGAAGGAAGGCGAATGTCCGCCCATGCAAGCCCGCATCCCCGCCACCTACATCAGCGAAACCCGTTTGCGCATCGACATCTACCGACGCCTGGCTCTCGCGGAAACTCCCGCCGAAGCACGCGAGCAAGGCACCGCTCTGGTGGACCGATTCGGAAACTATCCCCCAGAAGTCGAAGCGCTTCTGAAACTCACCGAGATCCGCTGCCTGGCGGAACAAAAAGGGGTGCATTCGGTCGAGTCTCAAGGAAACCGCCTGAAATGTCGCCGCTATCGGGGCAAAACCTCGGAATACATAAAACTCGGCAGCAGATTTCCCCGGCTTCGCTCGACTAATGCCTTGAAGCGGCTCAACGAAATCATTGTGTTCCTGAATAACTTGGTTAGCAACCCCTCCTAAGCGATACGCGCCTACACTTATCTTATGTTCAAGACAGCGACTCTCTTTTTCGGAATTTCCGTACTCACCCTCACCTCTTTCGGCCAAAAGGAGCCCAAGGAAGGTCGACTGGCCAACAGTATCGCCGCTATCGCCGAGGATAAGATCATCACCGTTGAGGAAGTGCGACGCGAGCTGCAGCCCTACCTGCCGCAAATCCAAGCCGATTCCAATGGCGATCCGATGAAGTTTCGCAAGCTCATCGAGGAGATGGAGACGGAGATCATTCAGAATCTCACCGACAACGTGCTCATCGTGAAGCAGTTCTACGAAGACAAGGGGCAGATCCCACCGAGCTTCGTCGACAACGAGATCGAGGAGATGATCATCACCAAGTTCGAAGGCAAACGCTCCCTCTATCTCGACTACTTGAAGTCGATCGGCAAAACGCCCGAAGAGCACCGCGTGATGATCAAGGAGGACATCATCGTGAACTACATGCGCAGCAACATGCGCAAGTCGGCCACCATCGTCAGCCCCGTGCGCATCGAGGAGTTCTACAAGGAATACAAGCAGGAGTTCTTCCAACCGGAAGCCCTGCACCTGCGCTTGATCCGACTCACCAAGCTGGCAGATGAAGGCGACGAAGTGCTGGAGCAAACTGCCGACGAGATTCTTGAGAAATTGGAGATGGGCTTCGCTTTCGACGAGCTGGCCGCTCGCTACAGCAACGACGCCAAGGCCAAAAAAGGCGGCGACTGGGGCTGGGTCACCCGCGGGGCCCTCATCGATGAGCTCGCCCAAGTGGCCTTTTCGCTCAAGGAAGGCGAATACAGCGAGCCGCTGAAAATCAAAAACAACCTTTTCATTCTCTACTGCGAGGAGTACCGCCCCGAGGGCTACATGCCGCTGCAGGACGTGCGCGAGGACATCGAGGATATCCTCGTCTCGCAAATGGCTCGCGAGGCGGAAGCCAAGTTTTTGGAACGCCTTCGCCGCGACGGCTACGTGCGACGCTTCAACTAGCCGCGACCTCCCCAGACCGGGCAACTTCACCAAACCGCTTCCGTAGCGAAGCGGTTTTTTGATGCCCAAACCTCAAGCCTTCAACGCGATTTGCCGATCGGCTCGCGCGGTTCGGTCACGTTTGGGCATTCGTCCACCCAGCGTCCGCCAGCCGGCGCCGCCCAGCGAGCCGCGTTGGCAAGCGCACGCTTGATTTGCGGATCGAAATAGGTCGGGTAGGCCTCGTGTCCGGGACGGAAATAGAAGATCCGCCCGTTTCCGCGATAGTAGCAGTTTCCGCTGCGAAACACCTCGCCTCCCTCGAACCACGAAATGAAAACCTGCTCGTCCGGCGCCGGGATGCCGAAGGGCTCTCCGTACATCTCCTCACGCTCAAGCTCGATGCAGCGATCGATGCCCCGGGCGATGGGATGCCCGGGATTGCAGACCCAGAGCCGCTCCCGCTCGTCCGCCTCGCGCCAGGTCAAGGAGCAGGTGGTGCCGAGCAGTCGCTTGAAGATCTTCGCATAGTGGGCGGAGTGCAGGGCCACCAGTCCCATGCCTTCCAGCACCCGCTTCTGCACCCGGTCCACGACAGCGTCCGCGACCTCGCCATGAGCCATATGCCCCCACCAGAAAAGGACATCGCACCGCTCCAGCCTCTCTTCGCTCAGTCCATGCTCGGGCTCGTCCAAGGTCGCCACGCTCACCTCGAGGTCCGGGTCCATCTCCTGCAAGCCGCTGGCGATGGCGGCGTGAATGCCCTGCGGATAGACCTCGCGGATGCTTTCCTCGTCCCGCTCGTGTCGAAACTCATTCCATACGATTACACGTAGCCGTTCGCTCATGCTTCCCTCCTAGAAAAGCGATGGAGCAGTTGCAAGGATCCAACGCGAATCGCCGCCAAACCAGCTGGATTTCGCAACGGTCCACCATTGAACCCCGAGGAAAAGCTCCTTTTGCTGTCTTCCGTTACCCTTAATCGGATCTCCCTAGATCCCACCTCCTCTTGATATGACCACTTCCTACCTCACCCCACGGCTGAGCGATCTCTCCGCGGCCGAACGTCCTCAGGAGCGCCTTGTCGCCCACGGGGCCAGATCCCTCAGCGACACCGAACTGCTCGCCATGGTGCTGCGCAGCGGCTGCCAGGGCCGCAACGTGCTCAGCGTGGCCTCCGAAATCCTGCAGCAAGCCGGCTCCCTCAACGGGCTGCTAAAGTGGAACGACCGCGAGTTCCGAAAGATCAAAGGCGTCGGAAACGTGAAGTCGCTGCAGCTGCTCACCATCGTGGAGATCTGTCGACGCGTGCGCGACCGTTCGCCCGCTGTCCAGCCGGTCTTCGACAGTCCGGACACCGTTTTCGCCCACATGAGCAACCATTGCCGAGACTTGGAGGTGGAAAAGTTCTGGACCCTCTGCCTCAATCGGAAGAACCGGCTGATCAAGGCAGTCGAGGTCACCAGCGGCACCGCCAGCAACAGCCTCGTGCACCCGCGCGAAGTGTATCGAGAGGCCATCCGCCACGGAGCGTCAGCCGTGATCTGCGTGCACAACCACCCCAGCGGCGACCCCGCCCCCAGCGCCGCGGACATAAAAGTCACCCGCCAACTACGAGGCGCTTCCGAGGTCGTCTGCATCGATCTGCTCGACCACATCGTCATCGGATCTTGTGAAAACGATCCCAAAGGCCTCGGCTACTACAGCTTCCAGGAAGCAGGCCTGCTGTAGGAATTCTTTCTCCACAAAAAAACGAAAAACAGCGAGGGGTACGCTAGGCGACTCGCGTAATTCCAGCAATGAAATCCAATCCCCATTTCCTCCGCCTCGCTTTCGCGACAATCATCATCGCCTTCGCAGGCCCCGCTCTGCTGCAGGCCGATCAGACAAGCTCCGATCCCGGCCCAGCCCGCTTCGACTTTAGTTTCGAAGGGGGCACGGCGCGCGACTTCCTCAAGGCTATCGAATCGCAAACCCTCAATTTCATCGTCCCCGAGATGGCGGACACGGTGAAGATCCCGCCGTTTTCGGTCAAAAACGTCACCCACGTCGAGCTCCTCTCGGCCTTGAACCTGCTGCTGGAAGATGCCCACCCCGAGTTCGACATGGCCTTCAAACAAGCCCAGCGCGATGGCATCTGGGTGCTGCAGATCCAACGCAACCCTGCTGTCGTGCGAAGAGACAACGCCGACATCGAGGCCAAGAACCTAGAGCGGCTTTCCAAAGTCAGTAAAGAGATCGAGGAGCGCCGGGAACAGCGTCGCGAGCGTTTGCAAACAAGTACCCCGGAGCCCGAGCCCGAGCCCGAGAAATACGTCACCCTCCCGGTCAACATTTCCCGACACCTCGAACACAGCTCCATCGAAGGAATCTCATCAGTCATTCAATCCGCTGTGGCCGCTCACTCCGCTTTGCTGCCGGAGAGCTCGGAGAAACTAAAGATCGATATAAAGTTTCAACGCGAAACCAACATCCTGATCCTCTCCGGACATCGCAAAGCGGTCGAGCTCGCCCAAGACACCCTGCTCCAAATCTACCTGACACCCTCCTCCAAGAAAGCCCCCGAGTCCCGCTAGCCCGATCTCACCTCCAAACGCGCCGCGCCTTGGCTCAACTCCACCTCAACGCGCTTTCCGCTTCCCGAGCAAAGGATCCCAGCCCGGCTCTGGACGTTTCCCAGCTCACTTCCGCCATGAGCAAGCTGGACGAAGCGGCCTACCGAGACTTCTTCCAGAACTACTACCGACGACTCAGATCCTACCTGCAGGCAGTGGCAGGAGGCGACGAACGACATGTAGAGGACGCCCTGCAGATCTCGTTTTCCAAAATCGCCCGAAACGTCCGGCGCTTCGAGACCGAATCCGCGTTCTGGAACTGGCTGAGCCAGATCTGTCGCAACACGCTCATCGACATCTACCGCAAGGAAGGAACGCAGATTCGAACTCGAAACGCGCTCGAAGAAACTGAAGAGAAAACCAATCCCAAACCTGCCAACACCCCGTCCACGCGCCTCGAAACCCTGGCCCGCTCGCTGGAACGTCTCCCGGCCGAAGACCAGGCGCTGGTGCGATTGAAGTACTTCGATCAGCTCACCCACGCTGAGATAGCGACCCAAATGGGAACCACGGAAAAAGCCATCGAATCCAAGCTCTCCCGCATTCGAAGGAAACTACGACAACTCATACGGAAGGCGCCCAATCATGTCTAGCCCCAAAAACAACGGCTACCAATCGCTGCTCCGCGACATCGAGCACGACCGCGAATCAGAGGCCCTCGACTCGCTGCTATCCTCCGCGCGCAGGCGACGCTTCGTCCGTCGCGGGAAACAGGCGATCGCTGCGGCCGCGGTCATCGCCATAGCCGTCTTCGCCTTCGTCTTGCCGCAGGGCGACGCCCCGCAACCCGCCGCCGCATACACGGAAATCGCCGAATCGGGAAACTGGACGCTCGTCGATTCAAGATCAGCGTACACCGAGATCGAAACGGCGGCCGAGCCTCTTTTCTCGCACATCGAAACCAAGGCGCTTCCCGCGATTCAACGCATCGACGAGCAAGGTCTGATCGAGCTCTTCGAGAACCGTCCCATCCTCATATCGCAATCGCTCGAAACGCAGCAGAAGCGCTTCTGGCTGCTCGAGCAGCCACCTTTTTGAAGATCCGCTCTGAAGACGAGAAGCCCGCGAACGAGACGGCGAAACGCAGCCGCGACCTCGACCGACTCCGAAAACTGCGACAATCCACCGTGGAAGGAATCAGCCACTTCCCGCCAGTCCGAAACCCGCCAAACAGGAGCGAAACGTCGTCGGAATTTTTCTCAAATTTACACTTGATCTTTGAAACAAAACTCGGACTCTAAGCGGCCTTTCCTCGGCTGGTGGGATACTCAAGCGGCCAACGAGGGCAGACTGTAAATCTGCTGGGGAAACCCTACACAGGTTCGAATCCTGTTCCCACCACCACTTCACTTTCCATAAGGACCGCTCGCCGGTCCTTTTTTAGTGTCTGCTTGGCACGAAACGAACGCCTTTCATGGACGCCTCCCTTTTCGACTATCACCTTCCCGCCGAACGCATCGCTCAGGAGCCCGCCGCCCGCCGCGACGCGTCGCGTCTGCTGGTGGTTCATCGAGAAAGCCGCGCCATCGAACATCGTCGCTTCAGCGACATCGTGGACTATCTGGGCGAAAACGATCTCCTCTTTCGCAACAACGCCCGCGTGCTGCCGGCCCGCCTGTTCGCGGAACGGGTTTCCGGAGGCAAGGCCGAGTGCCTGCTGCTGCGTCCGGCAACCAACGATGGCTCCGATTGGTGGTGTCTGCTACGCCCCGGCAAGCGCCTCAAACCAGGAGCGACCTTCTCGCGACCGGGATTCTTTTACGCCACGGTGCAGGAGAAAAACGAAAACACCGAGTACCGCGTGTCCTTCGAGCTGGAAAGCCATTCCTCGGTGGCCGAGATGGCGGACGAGCTGGGAAAAATGCCGCTGCCACCCTACATCGCCCGGGAATCCGACGACCAGCGAGACAGCGCGGATAAGGAACGCTATCAGACCGTCTACGCGGCAGCGGAAAAATCCGTCGCCGCCGCCGCTCCCACCGCAGGGCTTCACTTCACGCCGGAGATCATCGCTCAGCTCGAAGCGAAAGGCGCCCGCTTCCACGATCTGGCGCTGCACGTCGGCATGGGCACCTTCAAGCCGCTGCAAACCGATAACATCGAGGACCATCAGATCCATCGCGAGATCTACGAGATCTCGGAAGCCACGCAACAGGCCCTACGCTGCGGACCTGACAAGCGAAAGGTCTGCATCGGCACCACCAGCGTGCGCAGCGTGGAAGACTACCTGGCGAAAACTTCGACCGTGATCCCTGGACAGTTCACCGACGAAGCCGGCCTCTTCATCTACCCGCCGCGGGGCTTTCGTGGCGTCGACGCCATGGTCACCAATTTCCACCAGCCGAAATCCACCCTCATCTGCCTCGTTTCCGCATTTCTCGACCCGGAAGGAACCAGCGGAATCCAGTGGCTGAAAGACATCTACGCGGAAGCGATCGAGCGCCAGTACCGCTTTCTCAGCTACGGCGACGCCATGCTGATCCTTTGACAAGGCCCAAGTGTTCCTGTACTCTAGCCGCGTTTTCCAAAAACACCCGAACCCTGCTATGGGAGAAGAAAACCACGACCCGATCGCCGACATCGTCGAAGACGCCACTTTCGACTTCACCATGGGAGACGCCGAAAGCGCCATCTCCAAGCTCCGCCAGACCGTGGCGGAGACCCCGAACGCGTTCCCAGCCTGGCACGCCCTCTGCGAGATCCTCTATTCGGAAAAACGATACGACGAGGCCCTCGAAGCAGCAGAGAAGGCCCATGCCCTCAAGCCTGACGACCTATTTGTAAACACCAGCCTCTCGCGCATCTGGCTCGAGAAAGGATCCAAGGAAAAGGCCGAGAGCTTCGGAGCTCAGGCCCGCATGGCCAGCTGGAAGGATCAGCTCGCCAACCCGGACTCCATGGAGTCCGCTCCCGATCTCTCCTGAGGCCGCCGCCAAGCGGACCTTTAAGCCTCGACATTGATGCGATAACTCCCAAATTCCACCCCTTTTCACGGGACAGGCCTATGGACAACAAATACGCGCTCGACTTCGAACAGCCGCTACGCGGACTCATTGACCAGCTGGATCACCTCCATCAGCTGTCCAACGAGAACAACATCGATCTGTCCAAAGAGATTCGGGCGATCGAGAAGAAGATCTCCTCCACCAAGAAGTCGATCTACACCAATCTCTCCCCGTGGCAGCGCGTCCAGCTCGCCCGCCACCCACAGCGTCCCTACGCTCTGGACTACATCGAGCGCGTTTTCACCGGCTTTCAGGAGCTGCACGGCGACCGCGCCTTTCGCGACGACCGAGCCATCGTGGGCGGCACCGCTTACCTCAACGGCGAAGCGGTCATGGTCATCGCCCAGCACAAAGGCCGTACCACCCGCGAAAAGCTGGCCCACAACTTCGGCAGCCCCTACCCGGAAGGATACCGCAAGGCGCTGCGCCTCATGAAGATGGCCGACAAGTTCGGCCTGCCCATCATCACGCTGGTGGACACCCAAGGCGCCTACCCGGGCGTCGCTTCCGAAGAGCGACACGTTTCCGAAGCGATTGCCGTCAACCTGCGCGAGATGGCGACCTTCGGCTGCCCGATCGTTTCCGCCGTGATCGGCGAAGGCGGCTCCGGCGGCGCTCTCGGCATCGCGGTCGCCAACAAGATCCTCATTCTGGAAAACGCCTACTACTCGGTCATCTCTCCTGAAGGCTGCGCCGCCATCCTCTGGAAAGACCGAGCCAAGGCCCCCGAAGCCGCCGAAGCCCTCAAGTTCGGGGCCAACGATATCCACAAGCTCGGCGTGGTCGACGGCGTCATCCCCGAGCCCATGGGCGGCGCCCACAACGACCCCGACACCGCCGCGAAAAACCTCAAGGACGCCATCGTCGCGGAACTCGACCAGCTCAAGAAGCTCAGCCCGGAAGAGCTCATCGAGCAACGCTACCAACGCTTTCGCAACATCGGCGTGGTGGAAGAGGAATTGGCCGACGGAAAAATCGTCCCCATCAACGAAGCCGCTTCCTGAACGCCGCCCCGAGCCCACTTTCGAACCAATTGCCGACACTAGCCCATGAGCTCTAAAACCGAAACCAAAACGCCTGCAGCCCCGGCCGCCACCGGACAGGAAATGCAAGGCGCCGACATCGTCATCGAAGGCCTTATCCGAGAAGGCGTGGACGTCATATTCGCCTATCCAGGCGGCGCCTCCCTCGAGCTGCACCAGGCCCTAGCCAAGCGCAAGGCCGACATCCGCACCATCCTTCCTCGCCACGAGCAAGGCGGCTCCTTCGCCGCCGAAGGCTACGCTCGCGTCACTGGCAAGGCCGGCGTTTGCATGGCCACCAGCGGACCGGGAGCCACCAATTTGATGACCGCCATCGCAGACGCCTTCATGGACAGCACCCCGCTGGTCTGCATCACCGGCCAGGTCTATTCCAAGTACATCGGCAAGGCCGCCTTCCAGGAAACGGACTTCTTCGGCATGACCCTTCCCGTGGTGAAGCACAGCTACCTGGTGCTCGACGTCAACGACCTGCCGAAGATCATCAAGGAAGCCTTCAAAATCGCCACCACCGGCCGCCCGGGCCCTGTGGTCATCGACATTCCCAAGGACATCCAGCAGGCCAAGACCACGCCCAAATGGCTCTCGGACGAGGAAGTGCCCTACCGCCAGGACAAGCTTCCCGCCAAAGCCGCGGACCGCGAACTGGAAAACGTGCTCCGCCTCATCGAAGACGCCAAGCGTCCCGTCATCTACTTCGGCGGAGGCGTCGTGGCCGCTGAAGCCCATAAGGAATTGACCGCATTCGCGGAAAAAACCGGCATCCCAGTCGCCTCCACCCTCATGGGCGTAGGCTCCTTCCCCGAAACGCACGAGCTCTCCCTGAAATGGTTCGGCATGCACGGATCCGCCTACGGCAACTGGGCCGTTCATCAAAGCGACCTGCTGCTCACCTTCGGAGCCCGCTTCGACGACCGCATCACCGGCGACGTCACCAAGTTCGCCCCGGAAGCGGAAATCGTGCACATCGACGTCGATCCATCGGAGCACAACAAGAACAAGATCGTCCACCATCCCATCGTCTCCGACATCAAGCACGCCCTAGGCCGCATGGTCGAGCTGATGGACAAGGGATTCAAGAAGCCCGACCTGCAAGCATGGCAAGACCAGTGCGCCGAGTGGAAGCGAGACTATCCATTCTCGTACGCGGATAGCGAATACATCCTGCCGCAACACGCAGTGCAGGTTCTCTTCGAACTCACCCAAGGCGAAGCGATCATCACGACCGGCGTAGGCCAGCACCAAATGTTCGCCGCCCAGTTCTACAATTTCAACCATCCTCGCAGCCTCATCTCCTCACTTGGACTGGGATCCATGGGCTACGGCTATCCCGCCGCTCTCGGAGCCAAGGTGGCCTCCCCCGACCGCCATGTCATCGACATCGACGGCGACGGCTCCTTCGCCATGAACGTGCAGGAGCTCGCCACCGCCAAGATCGAAAAGATCGCCGCCAAGGCCATGGTGCTCAACAACCAGCACCTCGGCATGGTGGTGCAGTGGGAAGACCGCTTCTACAACAGCGTGCGCGGCAACACCATCCTAGGAGACGAAAACAACATCGGCTCGCCCGACAACCTCGAAGGCCTCTATCCCGACTACGTCAAGATCGCCGAGGGCTTCGGCCTCCCCGGCCGTCGCGTGCACCTGAAGAGCGAGCTCAGAGACGCTATCCAGGAAATGCTCGATAGCGAAGAAGCCTATGTGTTGGACATCATCACTCCGTACAGCGAACACGTCCTGCCGATGATTCCAGCAGGCAAGACCGTCGACCAGATGATCGTTCGCTGATGGCGTAACCAATCCGCGAATACAGAGTTTTCATTTGAAAGGCGTCCCTGCGGGGGCGCCTTTTTCGCAGGGCTCGCCTCGGGTGACACCAGCGCCCTTGTCGCCTAATTGTCGAGCGGTTTGGCAGCCCGCTGGATCGCGGCCCGCGTTTCGATAAGACGTTGCTTGAGAAACAGCTCGATTTCGTCCGCTCCTTTCGCTTCCAGCGCTTCCAAGCGCTGGATCTCCTCTACCGTTTCCCGCGTGATCCGGTGGGCCAGATCCCGAACGCTCGAATCGAAGCCTTCCACGCGATCCGCCTCCAAGGTCACCAACTGCATCTGGTTGATGTAGTTCAGAACGATGTGGTCGGACGCTCGCACCGTGCTGCGAAAAATCTCCCTCTTCGCCATCTCGGACCGTTTCAGATCCCGAAAGGCCCGACGCATCAGAAAATAGAGCAGCAAGGTGGAGGCGATGACGAACAGCCAGCCCTTGATCGTCTGCAAGTAGTTGAGAACCGCCTTGTTGGGAGCGATCGCCGCGACCAGCCAATCCGAGCCTGCGATCCAAAGAACGCCCAGCACCAGGTAGACCAACGCTACCCTGACATAGGGCAACGTCCACATCTGCCTCACCTTTGGTCGCGATCCTGCGTTCATCACGATGCAGAAAAGCCCATCGCCACGGAATCGCAAGACGCCCGGAACATTGCAGTAAACAAACTGGGATAAAACGCCGGGATCTCCCAGCGGCCCTAGGCCACCTCGACCACGAGCGCCGTGATGTTGTCCCGTCCGCTTTCTTCCATGGAGTCCTTGATCAGGCGCTCGGCCGGACGAAGCTCCGCGAACCGCGGTGGCGGCTGGCGCAGCAGCTCCTCGATGCGACGATCCCAAACGCCATCCATCACCCCGTCGCTGCAGAAGAGGAAACGATCTCCCGGCTCCACCACCACCGATCCGACTTGAGGCGCGATCTGGCGGCACTTTCCACCGAGCACCTGCTGCAGCTGGTTGCGCTCAGGATGGTTGCGAGCCTCGCGCTCGTTGATCTGACCGCTTCGCTGCAACCAGCCCACATGGGTATGATCCTCGGTGATCTGCTTCAAGCCACCCACGCTCGGCAAATAGTAGATGCGACTGTCGCCTATATGGCAAAAATGCATCATTCCCGGGGAAAACCATCCCAAGCTCAGCGTCGCTCCCATGCCTCGGCACTCCTCGTAGTAGGCGGACATCTGCGTCATCTCTTTATGGATACGCTGAAAGAGCTCCACCAGGATGTCGGAAAAGCCGCGGTCCACGCCCAGCGCCCCGAGATTGAAGCTCTTCGGCAGCAGCTCGGTGATCTTCTGCACCGCGATGCGACTGGCGAACTCGCCGGACTTGGCTCCGCCCATCCCGTCGCTGACCGCGAAGACGAAATCCCCGGTCTCCGTAGCCGACTCCCCCGACTTGCCAAGGTAGCGCACCTGCAAGGCGTCGAAGGTCAAGGCCAGGAAGGCGTCCTCATTGTTTTTGCGGAAGCGCCCCGGGTGGGTCATGCCATCCCATCGCAGCTCCCCGATTGGAGAAGGTTCAGACGAATCAGTCGTCTTTGAGTCGCTCATAATTTCCAGCTCGTTCTTCTACTGCTTCCTTTAGCGTAAGGCCCTCGCCCGTTTCCAAGATGATGGCGAATTCAAAATCGATCACGCAAAACTTCCCTAGATGCGGGCTGTAGGTAATATTTCTTTGGAAGGCGTCGTCATGCTTCACTCCAAAGCGCTCCAGCGAATCGAAAACCGCCTTTTCCTTTTCCTTGGAGATTCGCGAAACGATGTGCCCGCAGTTGGTGGTGACGATGTAAAGCTCCTCGGGATGCTCCTCCAGGAGCTTGGGCACGAAGTCGCAGCCCTTCTCCTCCAAGTATTTGAGAACTCTAACTTCGTTCTCGTAACGCTTCTCGGCGAGCGGTCCTTTATAGCGCTTGTGCACGCGACCGTCGAAGCCGATTCGGACCGCGGCGCGCTGCGTATCTTTGATCTCTTGCATGATCGATATTGAGCGTTGTTCTCTAAAATGTGAGCCGAATCGATAATTTGGAAGGTAAAAGTAAAAGGTGTTGAAAACAGGCGCATCTTTTGCTCATGTCGGCACCCGTCGCTGAGGCGAGACGCTCTCCTTGGTACTCTCACAATCCTCTGGGACATCCAAACCCTAATTGTTAATCAGATTATCTATGGCTAAATTCAAATTCGAATACATCTGGCTCGATGGCTACACCCCCGTGCCAAATCTTCGTGGAAAGACCCGTCTCGGCGACAAGGCTCCCGAGAGCATCGACGACCTCCCACTTTGGGGCTTCGACGGTAGCTCGACCAAGCAGGCGGAAGGCAGTAGCTCTGACTGCGTGCTCAAGCCAGTAGCATTTTACCCGGACGCGGCTCGCGGCGACAACGCCTACATCGTGATGTGCGAAGTCATGATGCCAGACGGCGAGACCCCTCATCCGTCCAACCACCGCGCCACCATCGAAGACGACGAAGATACCTGGTTCGGTCTCGAGCAGGAGTACTTCCTCTTCCAAGACGGTCGCCCTCTCGGCTGGCCCGAAAACGGCTATCCGTCTCCACAAGGTGAATACTACACCGGCGTCGGCTACCAGAACGTGGGCAGCGTGGCTCGCGAAATCGTGGAAGAGCACCTCGACCTCTGTCTCGCAGCCGGCATCAACCACGAAGGCATCAACGCCGAAGTGGCCAAGGGCCAGTGGGAGTTCCAGGTATTCGCCAAGGGCTCCAAGAAGTGCGCCGACGACATTTGGGTCGCTCGCTACCTCCTTCTCCGCCTCTGCGAAAAGTACGAGATCGACGTCGAGTGGCATTGCAAGCCCTTCCAAGGCGACTGGAACGGCTCCGGCATGCACTGCAACTTCTCCACCAAGTACATGCGCGAAGTTGGCGGCAAGGCCTACTTCCTCAAGCTCATGGACGCGTTCGAAAAGAACAAGGACGAGCACATCGCAGCCTACGGTCCAGACAATCACCTCCGCCTCACCGGTCTCCACGAAACGCAGTCCATCGACAAGTTCTCCTGGGGTGTTGCGGACCGCGGCGCTTCCATCCGCGTGCCACACAGCTTCGTCAAGAACGACAAGTATCAGGGCTACCTCGAAGATCGCCGTCCGAACTCTCAGGGCGACCCGTACCAGATCTGCTCCCGCGTTCTCAAGACCATCGCGGAAGTCCCAACGACATAAAGCCTCACGGCCTAGGACGTCAGACTCTTCTCTTTCGAACGGCTCCCTCGGGAGCCGTTTTTTTATCGCCCGATTCCGAACCCCAAGGCTCGGTCGCCGACAAACGTCCAGCCGCTCCTCGCAACTATTTTTTGCAACGTTGCAAAAATCGGTTGCGCACGCATCGAGAGGGAGCGTCGTCCCAGTCTGCCCTATTCTGGTTGGCCACTTACTTTTGCGTTGAGCAGCGGTGAAAGCTCTGACTGAACTCTCGATATGCCACGACCTATTGGATGGATCAAACGCGACCCGGAACTGGGAAAACTGAAGATCGAAGCGCGCATCTTCGGCAACAAGCTCACCTTCCATAGACAATCCGGCCGCTTCGAGAACTGGGAGGAGTTCACTCCACTGGAAGAGGATTGGGACAAGCTCAACGAGCTGGCGGCCAACAAGTTCCAACGCGGAAAGGTGCAGGCTCAGCACTTGAAGATCGTCCAAGCTCGCGGCCGCAAGATCTAGAGCCGAGCGACTCGGACCGGGCGCCGATCAGGCCGGTCGACGTTCCCCGCTACGAAGGCTCCTCACCTCTCTCAAGCCAGGCGCGCCCTTTGTTCAAATAATAAAACGCCATCCCGACGCAGCCGAGCGCTGCGATGGTCAGAGCGAGGACGTAAACGGCTCGCACGTAGCCCGGCAGATTGTCCCGGAGCATCTGCGCGGTTTCCGCAGGGTACAAGCTGAGCAACTCCTGGACTGAAGGCTCATCCAAAACAGTCGCCACCGCTTCGGGGTCGAAGATCCAAAGCTGCCAGCCGATATAAGTTCCCACGCTCACCGCCAGAGCGATCTGATTCCAAAACAGGCGCCAGAGAAACCTCTCGCTCCCCTGAGCGAAAAACTGCGATCGAGCGCCCAGCTCGATAGATCCATGCGCGATGAGGGCCACCCCCACAAGAAACCCAGCGAGAGACCAGCCGAGAGCCGCCATCGCAAGGGAGATCAGTCCAAACAGCGCCAGCGACGCGCCGCTCAGGGCCGATACGAAACCCAGCATGCCTTTTGCCCGACTCATGTCGCTTCGCCTCACTCCCCCGGCTGCAGGCGCCTGAAGCGGGCCGCTTTCATGGCCTCGGGACTGGCCACTTCGATCTTCTCTAAAAGCGCTTCCTGCAAGTCCAAGGCCTTCATGGACTGCTCCGGTACGTCAAACCCCGCATACACGCTGGTCATCTCGCCCTTGGCGAGCGGCTCCATTTCGCCACCATCTAGGCGTTTGCGAAAGCGAAAGAAATATACCACCGCCTTAGGCTTTATCTCCTTCACAAACAGATGGCAATCGAAGCGCTCACCATAACGAATGGGGCTATGATACTCGCAGCTGGCTCGCACCCGCGGCCAGCCCCAGAAACGCTCGCCCTCCTGCACGACCGGAGCGACCCCCAGCGACTTGAGAAATGCGTGCTCGGTCATCTCCATCCATCGAAAGAAGTTGGAAAAGTGGGCGATGCCCGCCATATCCGTTTCGTGGAAAGCCAACTCCTTCTCTAGCGTAAAATCCGATGCCATCGCCCAGCATCATTCCGAGCCACTTGTAAAATACAAGCGGGATCCTGCGAGAGCCCCTCTGCAACACCGCGAGCCGCCCTGAAAATTAGCCTCCAAACCCGCGACCGCAACCTACAGTCGCCCGCTGCAAAACCGATTTATCCGCTTAGAAAAACCACTATGAACACCATTTCGCCCATCGATCTCAAAAACGCCGCGAAACAGCTGCCCCCCTCCCCGCGCATTTTCGGCAAATTGGGCAGACTCCTCAAGGACCCCGAGACCGACCTCAACGACATCACCAACCTGGTAAATGCCGACTCCTCGCTGACCGCTCAAGTGCTGCGCCTCAGCAATAGCGCCATGTACTCCATGGGCATGTCCGTCGACACCTTGGAGGAAGCCATCAATCGCATCGGCTTCCGCGAGCTCTACAAGCTCGTAGGCATCGCGGCCAGCAGCCAGATTTTCTCCGAACACAACGCCACCTACAACATCTCCGGCGCCGCCTTGTGGGAAAACTCCCTCGCCTGCAGCATCGGCATGGAGCTGCTCGCCCGCAAGACCGGCATGGACGAGCAGGAGGCCTACACCATCGGCCTGCTGCGCAACATGGGCAAGATGGTCATCAACCACTGCGTTCAGGACGACGAGCGCTTCCCGCGCTACGAAGCGAGCAACACCCAGCCGCTCATCGATTGGGAGGAGAGCAACTTTGGCATCACCAACCCATCGGTCGCCGGCTTCATTCTCGTATCCTGGAACTTCACCGAGGAAAGCTCCCAAACGATTCAATACCAGTACACTCCCGAAGCCGCTCCGAGAAAGCTGCCGCTCATCGCCCTGCTCAACCTCTCCAACTGCCTAGCGGAGCGCATCGGACGCGGTATCCGTGGAGAGTCCGTGTACTGGGCCAATTGGCAGGAACAGCTGCCCCGCACCGGGCTGTCCACCGAGGAGCTTGATGAAACGGAAACCGAGCTAGTGCAGACCTTGGAAAAAGTGGTGCACGCCTTCGACTAGGATCTGGGCGAATCAGCGCGATCCCCGAGAGGACCGTGGCTGCCACGCCTCACTTTTCCTCCTCGTCCTCCTCGGATTCCTCTTCGTTCATCTGACGAATCAGCTCGCTCGGGTCGACGTCGTCATCCCCGCCGGCGTTCGCCTGGGCGAAAACGTCCTCCGGGTTGAAGCCCATGTCAGCCTCACTGTCGTCGTCGCCCGCCAGGATGCCCGAAGTGTCGATGTCTTCGTAGTCGTCGTCCTCGGATTGAGGCTCCGAGTCGCTTTTGGAGCTTGGCGGAGGCTCGCTTCGCGCCGAACCGCCTTCTAAGCTCGGCCCACCGCCTTCGATAGCGCCCCCGCCTTCGTTGATTTTCAGCAGCAAGGTGTCGCGCGAGAAGTTGAGCACCTTGTCGGCCAAGGCGGGCAGCTTCCAGATCTCCGGAGAGACCACGACCTCTTCCATTCGCTTGTCAGAACCGACGATGTTCACGAAGTACTGGATGCACTCCCCTTGCTCGCTTTTCATCACCGCTTTGATGCGCACGATCATCCAGGGAGGCGTGTCCTTTTCCGCCTTGTACACGTAGAGATCGGTCTGCTTGCCGCCAAGGTCCACGAAGCGGGTGAAACGCATCGGATAGCCCCCACCCCAATCATCGATAAACTTCTTGAGCTCTGATTCGATCGCCGCGGCGATCTCGATCGTGTGTACTTTCATAGAGAAAACCTTCTCGGACCCAACAATGACTCGCAGGCGATTGCAACCTAGGATTTGCGAGCGCGCTTAGCGTCCATCTCCGCCACGAAGCGACTCACGATATCCGCCGAGAGCTCCATCAGGTCCACCTCGGATTCCATCTGAGAAACCTTTTTCGGGCGCCCGTGGATCGCATATCCAATATTGAAACAGCCGACCAGCACCGGCGTGAAGGAAATGGCCATGTTGCGAAGTTCCGTGTGCGTCCAGATTCCAAATACAGTGAATGCCAAGCCGATCACCACGTAAAACCACTGCAGCGGCGGCGATATGGTTCTGACCTTGAGCGAGCGCAAGTCGTCGGCCGTGATGGGCGTACCCTTTTGATCAATACGTCGCTTGCAAAGATCGATGCCTGCCTTGACTATTCGTTTCTCGATGTAGGAGCTGCCCATAGAAACCAATCAATAGCCTGGACCTCGCAAGTCAACTCGACCTTCCAGCCATAGCTCCACCTCTCCATAGACCATGACGTACGCATCCCACCATGGAGACGCTTCCGGATCCTGACTGGAGAAGGAATTAACAAAGCGATTCTGGACCAGTTTCGCTCCCAGTTTCCGATAGAAATCCGGAACGCCGGTTTGGAAGAGGCACCAGCGAAAGCCATCTTCCCGCATGCGGGCGAACGCGTCCTCCACCACCAGGCGGCCGTAGCCTTTCCCTCTCAGAGCCGGATCGCTGCAAACGCTCGCCAAAGCGAGCACCTTTTCCCGGCGTTCGCCGTCAAGGAACGCGATCTCGCGGGCGAAACTTCGGCTGACCGCCGCCAATTCGCCATGCAGCTCCACCAGATGAAACGCTTCGCTCTCTCGTTCTCCCGGCGTGGGCGACCATCGATCCGCGAAGCGCTGCTCAAACGAGCGCTCCGTGGCGCCCTTCTGAGGCCAGACGCTCTGCCAGAGTTCCAAGACCGCAGCCTTGCGGCGGTCCGAGAGATCAGTCGCTTCGAGACGCGCGAGCTTCATGCTACATGCCCAGCAAGCGCTTGAGGGCCGTTTTTCGATCCGCCTCGAAGTCCACCTCCACCGGATCCATCGCGATCGCTTCATCCAGGGCCTCTATGGTCATCTGAGCCAGTTCGTCGATCGCCAGCTCCGACGCCTTGACGCCACCGATCGATCGATGATCGCGCTTGATGTAAAGCGACATGGCATCGACCACCAGAGAGCTTGTCCTAGGATAGAAACTACACATCAGATTCCACGGCTCAGCGTTTCGATCGCCACCGCGACGAAAGTCCGTACGCAACAGCACGCTTGGGATATCGGCGAACTTGGCCGCCATGAACTCGGCCACCGTGCCGGAATCCAGCTCCGAGCCATCGAATTGAAAGACTGCGGCGTCGCAGCCGAGCAAGCCCTCGAAATCGCTATCTCGGATCGATTTCGCATCCAGTTCCGGCGGCTCGTAGTCCTGCGGCAAATACATAGCGTAGCGACCTTCGGATCGCTCTTCTATCCTTTGGCCCAACAGGGCGTTTCCCGCCAAATGTCGCAGGTCGAAGAGACAGCCTGCCAAATAAACGTTTTTCGTATCCATGAGATGAATTCCTAATAGATGCCTGATTGGATCGTCGAGGCGATGATGGCGGTGAGGTAGCAGGCGACCATGCCGCCGACCAGGGCGCGAAATCCGTAGCGTAGCAGGTTGCCGCGCTGGCTCGGCTCCAAGGCCGATATTCCGCCAACTTGGATGCCGATGGATGCGATGTTGGCGAAGCCGCAAAGAGCGTAGGTCAGAATCAAAATCGACTTTCCATCTTCGAGCGCTCCACCGCTTTTAAGCTCCGCGAAATGCAGATAGGCGAAGAGCTCGTTGAAGACAAGCCGCTCCCCAAGCAACTGCCCCACCACCAGAAGATCCCCGTTGGGCACCCCAAGCAGCCAGGCGAACGGGGCGCTCGCCACGCCGATGATGAAACTGAAGTCGAAGGCGTCGAACTTTCCATCGGTCGCCGAAGCGACCCAGGCATTGAGTCCGGTCCACTCGCCGATCCACGACCCGATGGCGTAATCGAGCAAGGCGACCAGCCCGGTGAAAGCGATCAGCATGGCCGCCACGTTCAGAGCCAGCTTGAGGCCATCCGAGGTCCCCTTGGTGGCGGCATCGAGCAAATCGTCGTACTCCTTTTCCTTGGGAAAGGCGACCTGTCCATCCACGCTTTCCGTCTGCGGAGCGATGATCTTGGCCGCCACCAGGGCCGCCGGAGCGCTGAGAATGGAAGCGGTCAGCAAATGCTTGCCGAAAGCCTCCACCTGAGCCGGGTCATCGCCCCCTAGGGCCGACATGTAGATGGCCAGCACGCCTCCCGCGATCGTCGCCATCCCGCCCGTCATGAGCGAGTTGATCTCGGAACGCGTCATGTTTTTCAAATACGGTCTCACCACCAGAGGCGCTTCGGTCTGCCCGATGAAAACATTGGCTGCAGCGGCCAGACTCTCCGCCCCCGAAAGCTTCAAGGCCTTGCTGAGCAGCCAGGCGAAGACGTAGACGATCACTTGCAGGACCTTCAAATGATATAGGATGGCGGAAAAGGCGGAGAAGAACACGATCGCCGAAAGCACCGTCCAGGCCATGCCGAAGACCGGTACGTCGCTCGGCATGCTGCCGAAAACCATCTCCGCCCCATCGTCGCTGAATCCGATCAAGCGACGGAAGAAACTGGATACAGCCGCCACGCCCGCGTGAATGAAAGGCACCTTCAGTATCAGCAAAGCCAGTACAATTTGCAGGGCGATTCCCGAACCCACCAGCTTCCAGTCGATGCGACGCCGATCCTCGCTAACGAACCAGCAAAGCGAGAGCAGCCCCGCTATTCCAATCAGTGCCCGAAGAAGCGTCAAAAGCGTATCCATCGGGGCTCCTTTCTGTTCGGGCCCAGACCTATCCGCAACCTCAAAACCCCGTTCCATACAGAAAGCTACGGGATTGACGGCGCCAGCTCCGGAAACAGGCGAGCCGGTCGATCGAAACGACCGCCGGCTCGAAGGGTCGACTCCCGGAAACTCCGCTTTCGAAGAGTGTCGGTAATCCGTTTTTTTCTAGTCTAAAGGTCCTTGAGTCTGACCAAGGACTACATCGGCAATTCCACGCGCTTTCTTGATCGTTTCGTGGCATCTTCCTTGCTCTAAGGGACCGGTATTAGGCGTTTACGCACGAATCAGCGCCATTTCTTATACTACTGGGTGACGACCAGCCAAATCGCTGAACGGCATCTGATGCGTGCTTGTTATTTGAAGAGACAAGCGCTTCCTTTCAGACACGTTTCGAACCAAACGCAATCACCGTGAAAGATCCATTGTTCAACTGGCTCGACCATCGAGCTGCTGGCGTTCTGCTGCACCCGACCTCGCTCCCTGGCGAATACGGCGTCGGCACCTTCAACAATCATTGCTTCGAGTTCATCGACTTCCTCGCCGAAGCTGGTTTCAAGTACTGGCAGATCTGCCCGCTCGGTCCCACCAGCTACGGCGACTCCCCCTACCAGTCCTTCTCCTCCTTCGCGGGAAACCCGTATTTGATCTCGCTCAACGCCCTGGAAGCCAAGAGCTTGCTGGACCACGAGATACTGGAGGAGCTAAAGATCCTGCCAAACGGGTTCGTGGACTACGGTGGATTGTTTATGAGCAAATGGCCCGTTCTGGACGCGGTCTACGAAACGTTCGTGCGCGGAAAGAAGAAAATCCGTCCCTACGGATCCTTCTCCGCCTACAAGAAGAAAAACGCCGATTGGCTGGAGCCCTACGCCTACTTCCAAGCGTTGAAGGGCCACTGCAAAGGCCAGCCCTGGTACCACTGGCCGGAGGACCTTCGCTCCTTCGCTTCAGCCGTAAAAAGCCCGCTACGCAAGAAGTTGGAGCGCGCGGTCGACGCCCAGATGTTCTATCAATACCTCTTCGAGGGCCAATGGAAGCTAGTGAGACGCTACGCCGAGACGCATGGCGTTTCCATCATCGGCGACATCCCCATCTTCGTAGCCCTCGACAGCGCCGACGTCTGGCAGAACCCGGAGTACTTCCAGCTCGATGGCAAAACCAGTCTCCCCACCGCGGTCGCGGGCTGTCCGCCAGACTACTTTTCCGACGACGGTCAGCTTTGGGGGAACCCGCTCTACGATTGGGACACCCTGGCCAAGGACGACTACTCCTGGTGGATCCGTCGCTTCAAGCGCTCCTTCGAGCTCTACGACGTGGTACGCATCGACCATTTCCGCGGATTCGATTCGTATTGGAGCATCCCCTACGGCTCCGAAACCGCCCGGACGGGCGAATGGGTAGCCGGACCAGGCATCGATTTCTTCAAAGCCATCAAAAAGAAGATTCGAAACTGCAAGCTCATCGCAGAAGACCTGGGAGACCTCACCGACGCGGTGCGCGAGCTGCGCCGCGACACGGGCCTGCCGGGCATGGCCATCCTGCAATTCGCTTTCGGAGGTGAAGGCGACAATTTCTACCTGCCTCACAATCACCAGGCCAATTGCGTCCTGTATCCAGGCACTCACGACAACAACACCACCCTCGGCTGGTACGCGGAAGCTTCCGAGGAGGTGCGAGACCACGTGCGCCGTTACTTCAACATAGACGGATCCGAAGTCGGCTGGGACCTGCTGCGAAGCTGCTACAAGAGCGTCCCCCGACTGGCCATCGTACCCTTCCAAGACATCCTCAGCCTCGGCTCGGAAGCTCGTTTCAACACGCCAGGCAACGCAGGCGGAAACTGGGGCTGGCGCTACCTGCCCCATCAGATCCGTGAGGTAAGAGGTGGCACGGCAGCCTATTTGAAAGAACTTTCAGAACTCTACTACCGCACCGGCCTGCCCGCGGTGAATACCATCTAGATTCTCCTGACGGAGGCGAAAATCGAAGCGTTCGAACCGCTTCAGTATTAGATACGCTTTTTTAGAATCTCTCGGCGGCGAAAGCACCTGATAGATCCCGATCGACTCGAAACGGCGCTTCCTGCAAAAAGCGTCCCTTTCGATTCCGTCTGTTATTAGGGTCAGAACCCTAGGTTCGTCATTAGCTGCGGCGCTGGCATCATTAGATCAGATAATTAATTACCCTTTTGTATTTTTTATCATCGTTATGTTCATCATTTTCCGCACACAGGACCGTATAAATTAATCTTATGCCACAAGCGCACTCTTGCCAGTGGCACGAAGAAGTAAATGAGAGCGGAGAGAACTATGTCTATCATAGAAAAAAATCAGTCTAAATCCGAAGTGGCAAAGGGCTCCTCAGGCCAAAAAGCCTGGAGAGATTTCAAGTCGGGAGAGTGGCAGGACGCCATCGACGTCCGCGACTTCATCCAGACGAACTACAAGCCCTACACCGAGGACTATTCATTTCTATCGGGCCCGACAGCCCGCACCGAAAAGCTCTGGGAGGAACTCAAGGTTCTTCTCAAGCAGGAGCGCGACGCGGGTGGCGTTCTCGATGCGGATGACAAGGTCGTGGGAACCGTAGCTTCCCATGGGGCTGGCTACATCAACAAGGATCTGGAGCAGGTCGTTGGCGTGCAGACGGACAAGCCGCTCAAGCGCGCCATGCTGCCCTACGGCGGCTACCGCATCGCCCAAAAAGCCTTGCAGGCCCACGGTCGCGACATGGATCCCGACACCCTCGAGATATTCCAAAAGCACCGCAAGACGCACAATGATGGCGTCTTCGCGTGCTACACCGATGAGATCCGCAAGGCTCGCAGCGCCGGCATCGTGACCGGTCTACCCGACGGTTATGGCCGCGGACGCATCATCGGCGACTATCGTCGCGTGGCCCTCTACGGCGTGGATCGTCTCATCAAGGACAAGATGGATACCTTCAAGTCCTCCGACAGCGAAGACTTCAGCGAAGACTGGGTGCGCGAACGTGAAGAGATCCAAGACCAGATCAAGGCCCTCAAGGATCTCAAGACCATGGCGGCCGCCTACGGATTCGACATCTCGAACCCCGCCAAGAACGCTCGCGAAGCCGTCCAGTGGACCTACTTCGCCTATCTCGGCGCGGTGAAGGACCAAAACGGAGCCGCCATGTCCTTTGGCCGCACCGCCTCCTTCTTCGACATCTACTTCGAGCGCGACTTCGCTGAAGGCACCCTCACCGAAGAGGAAGCTCAGGAGATCATCGACCACTTGGTCATGAAGATGCGCATCGTGCGCTTCATCCGCACCACCGACTACGACGCCCTCTTCTCCGGCGACCCGACCTGGGTGACCGAAAGCATCGGCGGCATGGGCGAGGACGGACGCACCTTGGTCACCAAGAGCAGCTTCCGCGTTCTGCAGACCCTTTACAACCTCGGCCCGGCCCCCGAGCCAAACCTCACCGTGCTCTGGTCTGAAAGCCTTCCTCAAGGCTTCAAGGACTACTGCTCCAAGGTCTCTATCGAAACCAGCTCCATCCAGTACGAAAACGACGACCTGATGCGTCCGTACTGGGGCGACGACTACGGCATCGCCTGCTGCGTTTCCGCCATGCGTATCGGCAAGCAGATGCAGTTCTTCGGCGCTCGGGCAAACCTGGCCAAAGCCATACTCTACTCCATCAACGGCGGCGTTGACGAAAAGAGCGGCAAGCAGGTCGCGCCTCCGAGCGAGCCGTTCAAGGGCGACTACCTCGAATACGACGATCTGGTCGAGCGCTTCGACAAGATGATGGACTGGCTGGCCAAGACCTACGTCAAGGCCCTCAACATCATCCACTATATGCACGACAAGTACTCTCCGGAAAACATCATGATGGCGCTGCACGACCGCGTCGTCTTCCGGACCATGGCTTGCGGCATCGCCGGTCTCTCCGTCGCGGCCGACTCCTTCTCCGCGGTCAAGAACGCCAAGGTCAAGGTCATCCGCAACGAGCAGGGCATCGCTGTCGACTACGAAGTCATCGGCGACTACCCGAAGTATGGCAACAATGACGACAGCGTCGACGCCATCGCCAACAAGCTGGTGGAAACCTTCATGGACAAGGTCCGGGCTCAGCCGACCTACCGCAACTCGGTTCCCACCCAGTCCGTTCTGACGATCACGTCCAATGTGGTCTACGGACAGAAGACCGGCAGCACTCCTGACGGTCGCAAGGCGGGCGAGCCCTTCGCTCCTGGAGCCAACCCGATGCACGGCCGCGACACCAAAGGCGCCGTCGCCTCCATGGCTTCCGTAGCCAAGCTCCCGTACGAGCACTCGCAGGACGGGATTTCCTACACCTTCTCCATCGTGCCGAAGGCCCTCGGCAAAACCTCGAGCGAACGCATCAGCAACCTAAGCAACCTGCTTGACGGCTACTTCGCCGAAAAGGGACATCACATCAATGTGAACGTCTTCGAGAAGGAAACGCTGATGGACGCCATGGAGCATCCGGAAAAGTATCCGCAGCTCACGGTACGCGTATCTGGCTACGCGGTGAACTTCATCAAGCTGACGCGTGAGCAGCAGCTGGATGTCATCACCCGCACCTTCCACGAACGCTTCTAATCTCCCCGCACTCATACCTGTCCTGCCGGCTCCCAGAGCCGGCGGGTCAGACGTGGAGCGGAAACTCACGCCATAAGACAGCGCCACACACCAAGTCATGTCTTCAACAGTCTATTCCCCCTGCCAGAGCTGCCAGGCGCCGCCCAACGACGGAGCATTCATGGAAGCCCTCGGCAACATCCACTCCATCGAAACCTGCGGCACCGTGGACGGCCCCGGGCTGCGCTACATCCTATTCCTTTCCGGATGTCCCCTGCGCTGCCAGTACTGCCACAACCCGGACGCCCAAGGCCGACCGCGCGGCGAGCTCAAGAGCGCCAGCGACGTGCTGGCCGATGTGGTTCGCTACAAGAACTTTCTGCGAAAGGGCGGCCTCACCATCAGCGGCGGCGAGCCCTTGATGCAGCCCGACTTCCTGCATGCCGTCTTCAAGGGAGCGAAGGAGGCTGGCATCCACACCGCCCTCGACACGTCAGGATTTCTTGGATACAAGGCCTCCGACGAGCTACTGGAAAACGTCGACCTGGTCCTGCTCGACATAAAGAGCTGGAATCCCAGCACCTATCGCGAAGTGACCGGCGTCGATCTCAGCCCGACCCTGGAATTCGCCGATCGGCTCTCCGACATGGGCAAGCCGGTGTGGATTCGTTTCGTGCTCGTGCCCGGCCTCACCGACGCTGAAAGCAACATCGATGGACTCGCCCAATACGTTTCCACCCTGGAGAACGTCGAGCGCGTGGAAATTCTCCCCTTCCACAAAATGGGCGAGGACAAATACAAGCGCCTCGGCCTTCCCTATCAGCTTGAAAACACGCCCACTCCCTCCGCTGAGGAGGTCGAACGCGCCCGCTGCATCTTCGCCCGCTACGGAGTCAAAGCCATTTAAAAACCCTCCCGGAGCCGATCGCTCCTACCCAAACAGCCATGAAGAAAGAAAAAAACCGCTGGCTCATCGCCGCCTCCGCTGTAGGCGTGCATGTCTCAATCGGCTCCGTCTACGCGTATAGCGCCTGGAAGATGCCCCTGGAAAACACCTTTGGTTGGACATCCACCAACACCTCGGTCGCCTTCAGCATCGCCATCTTCTTCCTTGGTCTATCGGCCGCGTTCCTCGGGCGATTCATCGAGCGCAAAGGTCCGTCCAAGGGCGGACTGCTTTCGGCGGTCTTCTTCAGCTTGGGTCTGCTGGGATCCTCGCTCGCATGCTATCTGGAAAGCCTTTGGCTGTTCTACCTCTGCTTCGGCGTGATAAGCGGCATCGGTCTCGGACTGGGCTACATCTCCCCGGTCTCCACTTTGGTGAAATGGTTTCCCGATCGTCGTGGCCTAGCCACTGGACTGGCTATCATGGGCTTCGGTTTCGGAGGTTTGATCTGCGCTCAGCTGATCGACATCTTCGTCCCCACCCAGGACGAAATCGTTCTTAGCGACGAAATCAGAACCTACGACTACCTGCAGACCTTGGAAAGCGATGCCGCCGCAGCCGCAGCAATGGTCGCTGGCGCTCCGAGCGTCGCCGATTTCAAGGAAAAGAGCCACCAAGCGGCCGAGCTTTTCCGAGCGGAAAAAACCGACTCTGCCGAGTACAAGGCTCTCAAGGCGGAGACAGAGGGCTATCGCTCCACCCTGATCTACAACAAGAGTTCCATAACCAAGGCCTTCCTCTTCCTCGGCATCATCTACCTCTGCGTGATGGTTCCCAGCGCCCTCTACATCGCCCCTCCTCCAGATGGCTACGCGGAGAAGTTCGCCGCCGGCGATCCCGCCAAGGCCAAGAAGATCAAGTCAAACGGCGAGATGACCGCCATGGAGGCGATTCGCACCCCTGGCTTCTACGGACTTTGGATCATGCTCTTCATCAACGTGGCCTGCGGTATCGCAGTGATCGCCACCGCGAAGAAGATGGGCTACGAGATGGTGCGTCTGCCCGTGGAAATGGCCAGCTTGCTGGTCATGGGCATCTCCCTCTTCAACGGCCTCGGTCGCATCATATGGGCTTCCTTCTCCGACGTCATCGGCCGCTCGAACACCTACGTGGCCTTCTTCGTCATCCAAATCATCGCCTTCCCCTTGCTCGCGAATCTGACCGGTTCCCCTATCGCGTTCATGGCCGTCACCTTTCTGGTCCTGACCTGCTACGGCGGCGGATTCGCCAGCATCCCGGCCTACATCTCCGACCTTTTCGGACTCAAGGAAATGCCCACCATCCACGGCTTCATCCTGACCGCCTGGTCGCTGGCCGGAGTGGTTGGCCCCACCTTGAACTCGTACGTCTACGAAAAGACCCATAGCTACCAGCAAAGCCTCTACGTCTTCGGCGGGGCCTTCGTAGTAGCCCTGGTCGTCTCGCTGCTGATGAAGCTGGAAATCAAACGTCTGGATCGCCACTACAGCAATCAGGACGTCGAACTCGCCCGCCCTCATTTGCACGGCGAATAACCGCCCTCCCGGGCCCTCCTCACAAAGTTCCCCCCTAACGCCGGCGTCACCGCCAGCCCTCAAAAGGGTCACTTTTCGAAGTGACCCTTTTTGCTGCCGGCTTTGAGCGAGAAACGCATGGAAAAAACACGCTCCTTTCGCCAGATCGTCTCGAACCGCTTTCGGACGGTATTCGCCGCACCGGTACAGCTCAATGAGCTCCAGTGAACGCGTGGGTGAAGGCCACCGCCGCCGCGTCGGATTCATCGAGCGCCAGCGTCGCCCCATGGCCCAGCAAGCTTCGAATGGTTTTTGCGACCTGCTCCTTGCTCGCTCGCCCGTGCCCTACCACCGCCTGCTTCACTCTCAGCGGAGGGTATTCGAATACCTCCTTGCCGCGCATGGCGGCGGCCGCGATAGCGGCGCCTCGCGCCGCCCCTAGGATCTGGGCCGTTTGAAAGTTCTGCACGAAAATCGTCTGTTCGAGGGCGACTATATCGATCTCTCTCGTATCCAATATCTGGAGCACCTCTTGACATATCTGACCGAGACAGCTCGCCATGGACAGGCTTGGCTTGAGCTTCAGGGTCTTGCTATGCAGCAATACGGCCCGCCCGCTATTGCCAAACTCGACCACCGCGAGCCCCGTGCCGCGCAAGCTCGGATCGATGCCGAGAATGGCGCCCTCGAATCGACGTTTCGCCAACGGGACCGAAATCGGAGCGCCGCTTGTGGATCGGCCTTCGACCTTGTCTTTCCAAAGCTGTCTGACGCCTTTGCGTGCCATCGACTAGAACGAGAGGTAGAGCATGTAAGCCACGGCCACTACCGTTAACCAAAACGCGATGCGCTCAAACCAATTCTGGCTAATCTTTCGAGCGAAGAAATAGCCGAGCAGGCTTCCCGCCGCCACGAATGGGGCCAGCTTGAGGTTGGCTTCCAAACTGCCCCAGTTGACCAGCCCCTGCTGGTGGAGAAACGGCACCTTGAAGAGATTGAGAAAGGTGAAGAAATAGACGCTGGTGCCCATGAACGCCATCTTTGGCAGACGCATGGCGAGAAGGAAAAGGATCATGATGGGACCGGCTGCATTTGCCAGCGTAGAGACGAACGCGGCGATGACTCCAATCGACGCCGCAGCCCCATAGCTATGCGGCAAGGCCTCGCTGATCAGCTTCGGCCATCGCTGTCTGGCGGCATGAAGGGCCAGCATGGCCGCCAATACCAGGCTGATGACCAATCGAGCTTGCGAACCATCCATTTTCCCAAGAGTGAACCACCCTGCGATCACCCCGATCACTGCCCAGGGCACCAGCCTCAGCACATGCTTCCATTCGGCATGGCGACGATAGATTAGCAACGAGCAGAAGTCTCCCATGATCAACAGCGGCAGACCAAATCCCACTGCGTCTTTCGCATCCAACAGTATTTGAAAAATGGCTACATTGAGGATTCCCAGGCCCGGCACCCCGCTTTTGCTCAAACCGATGATCAAAGCGGCCAAGGCGAACATGCTCCAGCGCCACAACTCGAAATCCATGCCACACTGGAGGCCATTGGCAGACCCTTTGCAATCGCAAAGCCGTTTCGCAAACGAACGCGAAACCCGTGATTTCCGGAAATACTCCTTGTGCCTCGAGCGGGAGTTCGCGAATGATACTGGCCTCGCTTCGTTCCCATCCTCAATCAATCTGTCACCATGGAAAAACTACGCTGGGGCATCCTCGCAACTGGGTACATATCGGGCCGTTTCGCCCACGGGCTCAACCATTCCCATTCCGGGAAGCTGCTAGCGGTCTCCAGTCGCAGTCAAGCCTCAGCCGCGACCTTCGCTCGCGAATTCGATGCCGGACGGGCCTACGGCAGCCATCAGGAGCTGCTGGCCGATGAGGAGGTCGAGGCCGTCTACATCGGCTCGCCCCATCCCTTTCATGCCGAGATGGCCATCATGGCAGCGAAAGCGGGCAAGCATGTGCTTTGCGAAAAGCCGCTCAGCATGAATCTGCGCCAGGCGAAGAGCGTCGCGGAAGCCGCGCGAAAAGCCGAGGTGCAGTTGATGGAGGCGTTCATGTACCGCTGCCATCCCCAGACTGAAGCGCTTGTCCGTCTCATTTCCGAGGGGCGAATCGGAGAGGTTCAGTTCGTGCAAGCGAGCTTCGGTTTCAAAGCGAACTACGATCCTCAAGGGCGCCTCTTCGACAAGAGGCTGGGAGGAGGCGCCATACTGGATGTAGGCTGCTACCCGCTATCCTTCGCGCATCTCATCGCCCAGATCGCATCTGGAGAAACGAAACTCCGCGGCTCGCTGAGCGGACTGAAAGGCCAGCTCGATCCTCATACTGGAGTGGACACCTTCGCCCTCGCGACCATGCGATTCGAAAACGGACTCGCGGCCCAAATCGCTACCGGAACGCTGGGGGAACTGGAAAACACTGCGCGCGTCTTCGGATCCGAAGGCTGGGTCGAGATTCCCGTGCCATGGATCATCGCCCGCTTGGGCGGCGAATGGGAGCTCCGTCTGCACCGCAACGGCCAAGAGGAGATCGAGCGAATCAGTGGATACGATTCCCGGCCAATCTACGCCATAGAAGCGGACCATTTTGCGAGCCTGGTTCGCGCCGAAAAGCCAAGCGCTCCGGGAATGACTGTCGAAGATTCGCTTAGGCTGGCCCGCGACCTGGAGGAATGGCGCAGCGCCATCGGCGTCTCCTATCCCGCAGACGCGGAAGACTAGAAAAGACCGCCCCCCCCAGAAGTCGGTTATCTGTCGGAGCGAAACTTCTCTAAAGAGGAAGCCTTCTTTTTTTCCTTGGGCTTTTCGACCACCGGAGCGCCATCGCGGCCACCCTTCATCCAACTTCCCGCGTAGTACACCACATCGTGGTCCTCGTAGACCTCGAATTCGGTGAGACGGTAGCCGTCATTGCTGTAGAGCGCGTTCTTGTTGTAGAACTCGTCCGCCAGCAGATCGAAGGCGAATTGCGTGGACTGGGTTTCCGCCATGCGAACCCATTCTCCAGCGAACACGAAGTCGCCTTCGTATTGGTAGCCCTCCACGTCGATCAAGCGAAATCCGGCCTCTCTCATGGAAGCGGCCACCTCGCCAAAGGTGTTCTTCGGTATAGCCCGATAGAAGCGAACCTCCAGCTGCTCGTCGTTCTTCATCCAAACCGCGGAATGGCGATACTTGCCGTTGGATTCGTAGGCTTCGAAATCGACTAGTCGATAGCCTCGGTCCGCCATTTCGCCGTATCGATTGGAAAACTCCAGACTCTCCATGCCGAAGTAGAACTCCGTATCGAGCCCCTCCTCCGTCTTGAGCCATACGCCCGAGAAATGAAGCGTAGCGCCGGTGCGGTCCGCCTCGAATTCCACCAGCGAGAAGCCTTCATCCTGATGCTTCTTGTGAGCGTCCAGAAATTCGGTGATCGGCTTGGACATCACGATGCGCCACTCGTCCTTGGGGCCAATCTTGGTCCATATGGTGGAAACCGTGTTCGAGCGCCCCAGGCGGTAGCTTTCGATGTCCGCGATGCGAAAACCGTCTTTGGTCAGCTGGGTGAACGCCTTGGTGAACGATTCGCGATCGAGGCCGGACTTGAAGCTCCAGTCCAGATCGGCTTCCGAGTAGTCGGATGCGAAGGCTGCAGGAATAGCGAGGACCCCGCAAGCGAGGCTGAGCGCCCGGAAAACGTGTTTAAGGAAAGGGTATGCGCAAAGGTGAGAGTTCATAATAGATTCCTCCAAGGAGACTCTAATAGGATCGGCGCCTAGCCGCCACTCTCAAGAGCGGATGCCCTCTATTTTCGTTCTAGGCCATTTCCACAGTTCCCCCGAGGAAACCCGTGAACTGGCCCTCTCAACCTTGATTCTGATGCTTATGCCAAGCGACCACCTCGGCGTACGGGACCGAACCTCCGAAAAGGTCCAAGGCGCTGCCAATGGTCAGGTCCACGTTTCCCTTTCCTAGGATCCTCACGCGTTCCAGATCTTCCATGGAGCGAGCTCCGCCAGCATAGGTCACCGGCACCGAACACTCTTCCCCAAGCATGGCCACCAGCGGCTCTTCGATGCCAGCCATCCTGCCCTCCACGTCGACTCCATGCACGAGAAACTCGCAGCAATAGGTCGAAAGCTCGCCCAAGGTCTGGCGATCCAGCTTGGTGTCGGTAAAGCTCTGCCAACGGTCCGTCACCACCCAGTAGGCGCCATCTCGCAAACGGCAGCTCAAGTCCAGCACGAGACGGTCGCGCCCGATAGCCGCCAACAACCCCTGCAGGCGCTCGAAGTCGATCCGGCCCTGACGAAAGACGTAGGAGGTCACGATGACCTGCGACGCGCCGGCATCGAGGTAGAACGCGGCATTGTCCAGGGTGACGCCCCCCCCATACTGCAAACCGCCGGGATAGGCGCCCAAAGCCTCCAGGGCCGCTTCCTGATTTCCGGGGCCGAGAGCGATGACGTGCCCGCCCAGCAAGCCGTCCCTCTGGTAGCGCTTGGCGTAGTCGGCCGGGCGAAGGTCCGACTCGAAATTGGTGGACAATCCCGAGTCGTCCGTGTCGGAGAGCGTGCCTCCCACGATTTGGACGACTTTGCCGTTCTTGAGGTCGATGCAGGGTCGAAAGCGCATGGGATGAACTGAAATGGCTTAAACTAGAGGCATGGCAACCGTTCTCTGGCGCCCTTGGCTTTCCTCAGCGGCGCCTCCGCCTGGCGTCCGAGCTCATCCAGAACGCTTTCCAGATTCTGGCGGTCGCGCTCCAGCTGCTCATCGTCGGCCCGCCGATCGATGACGAACTCCTGGCCCACCACGACTTCGATACGGGCGAAGGGCTTGGGGATGATCATGCGATCCCATGACCGGATCCTCCAGTAGCTGCTGGCCCAGCAGGAGGCGGGCAGGATCGGCTTGCCGGTCATCTTGGCGAGGGCCACGGCGCCGACCTTGGCTTTGTAGACGGGGCCTTTGGATCCATCGGGCAGAATGATGATGGAGAGCTTCTGCTTCACTATCTTGCGGTAGAGCGCCATCAAGCCAGCGGCGCCGCGTCGGGAGGAGGATCCGCGCACGACGTTCATGCCCGCCAGCTTTCCGATGGTGGCGCCGATCTCCCCATCCTTCGAATCGCTGGACATCATAGCCATGGAGAAGTCCCGCTGCCGGAGAAGGTAGCGGTACATGTAGGTGGCGAAATAGAACATGCGGTTGTGCCAGATCGCCAGAATCAACGCGTCCTGACGTTGCTTGAGCCCCAGCAAGGCCTGACGATTTCCGCGGATTCGAATCCGGTAGGTGAAGCTGAGCAGGCGAATGATCAGGTAGATCAAACGGGCTAGAAAGAGAGCCTTGGGCGGGATGGTCTTTGCTTCGTCTTTGGAAATCATAGGAGGAGGACGCCGCCGTCGCGACGCGCTGCCCCCCTTCTGTCTCGGTTACCCGCTCTTTGGCAAGGCTTTCGAAACCTCGCCGGGAATTGTCCGAGCGCTAGGTCCGGCTATCGAGATTGTTCTGGGAGATCATGCGGCGTACCTTGCCCACATATTCCCAACGCTCCTGGGAGTAGCGCACCAATCCTTCCGCCAAGTCGTGTCCGCTCGGCTCGCGACTGGCGTCGCGAAACGCAGCCCGAATTTCGCGAAGCGCCGCGTAGGAATCGTTGGTGTTCAAATTGGTCAGGTAGGCGTAGAACGACTGACGGGGCGATTCGTAGGCCGCCACCTCGTAGGTGCGACCTGCCGGTCGGCGCTTAGGCACGATGCCGCAGCCGGGATCGTAGCACCACATGCCGAAAAGGTTGTTGCCTTGCCGAGCGAAGCGAGAGGTGCCCCAGCCGCTTTCTATCGCCGCCTGAGCCAAGGCGAGCGAAACCGGGATGGTGTCCACGCGAAGGAGCAAGCGCTCGAACGTGCGCTTGGAGGCGGTCTCCACCGGCTCCAGCTTGTAGCGCTCGAGGTAGTCGTTCAGGGCTTCCAATCGGGATCCGCTCAACTTCTGGTGGCGTTCGAAGTACTGCTGAAGCTTCAGGACCTCGGCCCGTTCCTGGAGGATTTCGCGATTGGCCTCCGCCACGAACGGCTCCAAGAAGTCGAAAAACGCCTGCTTGCGCGCCCGCACGTCGCCGATGCTGGCGAAATCCGGCAAATCGACATGTTCGATGCGTCGCTCCTGATCCTCCATGATGACTTCCTCCACCACGTTGAAGAGCGAATAGGCAGCGATGAGGATGAGACAGATGCCGGACGCGGCCAGCATCCAGGTCTGGTAGTCGCCTCGATTTCCGAAGGTCACCCCGCGGAGCAAAGACAGATTTGGTGTGCGTTTTGGACTCATTTTCCCTTCCAGTAGATTTCAGCCGACGCGCGTCCCGTCGCGGCCGACCGATGCGTGATCAATCGACTCTCTTCAGATGGAGAAAGACGTCTCCATCCATCCAATACTCGATATAGTTGCCCGCCGTGTTCACGTGGTCGGTCCACCCGTACGGCGTCTTTCCCTGATTTGCCGGAGATACCAAGTCGTACTCGCCATGCCACCACTTGCGGTAGCCAGCGAAGTACTCGTTTGAGATCTTCACGATGAGCTCCTTCTCCTTGTACTCTGGCAGCAGCTGCAGGTAGACATTCCCATCCTCCGTGACCTTCACGTCCCGCAGGATGCGTTCGTTGAAGGTCAGAGCTTCGTAAGGACCGAAGCGGCGCGGCTGGGCGTCCGACGCGTCCGCTCCCCCCTGGGCGAAGACCGCAGGCCCCAACCCGCAAAAGGCGAAAAGCAACGCAGATACAAGAAGTCGGCTCATGATTCCGTAGCACTGAATAATAGAGCTCGCAAGAAGTCAAAAACCTAAGGTCCTGAGCGTTTTCTAATGGATCGCCGGATCGCCTTCGGCGCTACTACTCACTTGCCCCATAAGCGCTTTCCGAAAGCGGACGAGCGGGGCCTACCGACGATTGCGACGCGAAACGACCGCCTCGCGACCGGTCAAGCGCTCGTTTCAAGGCGCAACATCCTCGCATTTTGAATCTTGCGCAGCACGCGGCGCGAATCGAGTATGCGCCCCATACGTCCTTTATGGGAATCCGCGCATGATTAGCAAACTAGGTAGAGAGTCCATCCGCATCGTGGGAGAGTTCGGGGAACTGACACGTTTCTCGGCTCGAGCCAGCGTAGCTCTGCCCAAGCAGCGCCACATCCTCGAGAAACTGGTTCGGTCCATCTTCGAGATCGGCGTTCGCTGCGTGCCCATCACCCTGATCGTCGGCCTCTTCACTGGTCTGGTGCTCGGCCTGCAGCTCTTCTACGTGCTGACCAAGTTCAGCTCCGAGAGCCTGCTGGGACAGGCGGTCGCGCTGTCGATCATACTGGAAATCGGTCCGGTCTTCACCGCCATCATGATCGTGGGACAAGCGGGCAGCGCTCTGTCGGCCGAGATCGGCATCCAGCGCAACGCCGAGCAGATCGACGCCTTGAAGACCATGCAGATCGATCCGATCGGCTTTCTGGTCTCGCCTCGACTCTGGGCGGCCATGATCTGCTTTCCCATTCTTACCTGCTTTTTCGACATCGTCGGCATCTTCGGCGGCCACCTGACTGGCGTGGAGCTGCTGGGCGTCGACCAAGGCGCCTACTGGAATCGGATCTACGAGGCGGTCAGCTTGAAGAACATCGGCGACGGCTTCCTCAAAGCGGTGGTCTTCGGCGTCGTGACGACTCTGATCTGCTCCTTCCAAGGCTACTTCACCCACCTCAAGGCCAGCATTCCCGGCGCCCGAGGGGTTTCTCAAACAACCACCCGCGCCGTGGTGTACTCCAGCATCGCCATCCTGATGTTCGACTACCTGATAACCTCCTTTCAGATGACCCGATGAGCGAAGGTAAAACCCTGCAGATACGTGGACTGAGCAAGGCCTTTGGCGAGCAGGTGGTGCTCGACGCCATCGACATGGACCTTGACCTAGGCTCGCACACCACGGTGATCGGCAAGAGCGGCATCGGAAAGTCGGTCCTGCTCAAATGCGTGTCGGGACTGCTGGTGCCGGACGCGGGAAGCGTCACCATCGATGGCCAAGGCTCGACTCCGCCGTGCAGCTACATGTTTCAGCAAAACGCCCTTTTCGATTCCATGACGGTTGAGGAAAACGTCGCTCTACCGCTTCGCGAAACTGGAAAGGCCAAGCGGAGCGAGATCGCCGAGCGCGTGCATTCGCTGCTCGAGCAGACGGATATCGCCTCATCCGCCAAAAAGTACCCTGGGGAAATCTCCGGCGGCATGAAAAAACGCGTCGCCCTGGCCCGAGCCCTAATAACCAACCCGAAAATCATTCTCTTCGACGAGCCGACCACCGGTCTCGACCCCCAGCGCAAGTACGCAGTTTTCGACATGATCCGGGAATACCGCAAGCGCTTCGACTTCACGGTGCTCATGGTCAGCCACGACGTGCCTGAAGTGTTCGAGATCACCGACAAGGTCGCCTGGCTCGACAGCGGCAAGATCCGCTTCTGGGGCAGCCCCGAGGAGCTGGAATCCGATCCGCCCGAAGGCTTGAAACCGTTTCTCAATCCGCAACTCACTCTCGCCTAAGGCGCTCCTTCTATGAACAGCAAGAAAGTCGATTTCTCTGTCGGTCTCTTCGTCCTCATCGGACTGCTCGCCATCGTGTACATGGCCGTTCAAATCGGCGGCAGCCGTTTCCTGGGCAGCGATCTGAAATCCGTCACCGCGATCTTCACCAACGTCGGCGGACTCAGTTCAGGCAGCAATATCATGATCGCAGGAGTGAAGATCGGCACCGTGGGCCCGATCACTCTCAATCAGGAGTCGCTCAAGGCGGAAGTCGAGCTGCGCATCAACGACGACATCGAATTGTTCGACGACGCCACCGCTTCCATAAAAACCAACGGCCTCATCGGCGACAAGTACGTCTCCATCTATCCGGGCACGCCCGACTTGGGCCTCGAGCTGTCGGGACCGATCGTGGACACCGAACCCGCGATCGACATCGAAGGGCTGATCAGTCGATTCGCGTTCGGCGACGTGACCAAGGAAGAAGGAAAGTAACCCTCTTCCCTCCAGCCGTGTAGGCTCGACAAGCTAAACGTATTACGATTAAGGCGAAACAAACTCCCGGCAGGCGCAATCCTAACGACTGCCGCGTCCGTTTGAAACTTCCAACCTATCCTTTCCATGAAGGTCCGTATCGCATTCGCATTTCTGACTACCTTATTTTTCGCATTGGCTCCCGCGCAGCTTCAGGCCGCCGAGGAAACGCCGGAGGCATTGCTGAAGAAAACGGTCGACCAGGTGGTCGACATCCTGCACGAAGGCGACGCCTCCAGCATCGAGGACAAGCGAGCTCGGATTCTTGACCTGCTGCAGTCGCGCTTCTCCTTCGACATCATCATTCGTCGCGCTCTTGGGAGAAACTGGAACGAGTTCAACGAGGAACAGCAAAACCGCGTCACGCAGCTGATATCCGATTTGCTGATACGCTCCTATACGAGAGAGCTGAAGAACGGCCCCAAGCCGAACATCACCTTCGTCGGCACCGACGATCTTTCCGACAACAAGATCGAAATCAAGTCGACGGTGACCTTTCGCGACAATCTGGTGGCGGTGAACTACCGACTGGCAAATATTCGCAATCGCGGATGGCAGGTATACGATGTACTTATCGAAGGCGTCAGCATGGTCAGCAACTATCGCAAGCAGTTCGACGAGCACTTTCAGACCAAGTCCGCCTCCGATCTTCTCAAATTGCTGCAAAGCAAGCTCGATAGCTTCGACACCTAGCCACTTTCATGAAGGCATCCACACTCTCTCTTTTCGCAGCCACGCTTATCGGCCTACCCGCTTCCCTCGTCGGACAGGACGACGGACTCGATATCGACGAGCTTTTCCAAGACGACTTCGAGGCCGAACGGCAGGTATCGATCAACGACCCGCTCGAGCCGGTCAACCGTGCGATCTTCAAGTTCAACGACGGCCTGTACAACAAGGTCGTGCGCCCCTTTTCCAAGGCCTACGCCCGTGTGATGCCAGACCCGGTGGAAAAAGGCATCACCAACGTCTTCGAAAATCTGGAGTTCCCATCCCGCTTCACCAGCAACCTGCTCCAAGGACGCGTCGGCAACGCCGCCAAGGAAACGGGTAAGTTCCTGGTGAATACGACTGCCGGCATCGGCGGCATCATACGCGTCTCGGACGAAATCGACGGGTTGGACATTCCCGATGAGGACATCGGCCAGGCCTTCGCGTCCTGGGGCGTTGGCCACGGCTTCTACCTGGTGCTTCCCTTCATGGGACCGAGCAGCGCCCGGGATCTGGTCGGAGATTTCGCAGACGGAGCGGTGGAGCCGATTCCAACGCCGTGGTCGCAGGTGGACGATTCCACGGACCGCCTTATCCTTCGCTCCATCGATATCGTCAACGATCTCCCTCGCTTGATGGACGTTTACGATTCGATGCAGCGCTCCGCGATCGACCCGTACGCGTCGGTGCGCGATGGATACGCCCAGCGCAGAGCCAGGCAAGCGAGCGAATAGGCAAGCGAGCTTCCGAGACGGACCATCTCTTCACTAGAAAGAAAAACGGCTTTCAGGATTTCCCGAAAGCCGTTTCGCTATTCTAAATTGAAGCGCCGCCGAAATGGGGCTAGCTTTCGGCCCGTTCGCGAGCGTCGGCGAGAATCGCTTCCTTGAGCTTTTCCAAGGTCTCCTTGGTCTTGCTTTTGGTAGCTTCCAAAGCTCCCGCGTCCGAAACCTCCTCACGTCCAAAGAGGTAGAACTTGATCTTGGGTTCCGTACCGCTGCCACGAACCGCGTATCGGTATCCATTTTCCAATTCCACGAAGTAGAGATCCTGCTTAGGCACCTCCTTGCCATCCGGATCGATCACGTCCTCCACGCCGAAATCGGTGAACTTCGCCACGTCGCTGCCGAGGAAACGCTTTGGCGGGTTGGCCCGGTAGGTCTCTAGGATGCGCGCGATCTTCGAAGCGCCAGCCGCGCCCTCGTAGACCAGCTGACCGAGTCCTTCGAGGAAGTATCCATTTTTCAGATATATCTCATCCAGAAACTCCAGAACGGACTTTCCACGCGCCTTCAGGCTGGCAGTGATTTCGCAAATCAGTGCGCAGGCCGCGTTGGCGTCCTTGTCGCGCACCGTATCGTTCGGCAGGTAGCCATAGCTCTCTTCGCCGCCAAATACGTAGTAGGTGCTGTACTTCTGCAGCAGCTTTGCCCGCTCCTCGAGCGAAAGCTTGTCGTAGTCCAGCTCCTCGCCCGTTTCCGCCTTATGCTTGGAACAGGCCTCGGCCTGGTAGATGCCCAGCTTTTCGCCGATCCACTTGAAGCCTGTGAGCGTATTCACGACCTTGATACCGTGATTTTTCGCGATGGTGTCCTGCAGCGGCGAGGTCACGAACGTTTTCACCAAGGCGCAGTTCTGTCCGCCCTCCTGAGGGATCCAGCCCATTTCCTTAAGCTTTGAAATGCGATACTCCGCCATCATGGAGCCGATCTGGTTTCCGGTCACCAGCGCCATCTTGCCCTTCGGTCCTTTGACAGCGATGCCCATGCGATCCGCATCCGGGTCGGTAGCCATGAGCAGGTCGTATCCGTTTTTCTCGGCCAGATCGATCGCCATCTGCAAGGCTTCGGAATTCTCCGGATTCGGCGACTTCACCGTGGGGAAATTGGAGTCGAACTCCAGCTGCTCCTTCACGATCAAGGGATCCAGTCCAAGCTTCTTCAACGCAGGTACCGTAGCCACCGCTCCGGTGCCGTGGATGGGGGTGAACACCACCTTCAAATCGGCCTTTTCGAAGACGGACGGATCGACCACGCAATTGGCGACGCAGTCCGCGTAGGCGTCATCCAGGTCGCTTCCGAGCACCGTCACGCCATCGAGATCGACGCCGATGTAGTCCTGCAGTCCCGCGAAGGGCGTGGCATTCACCTGCTCGATGATGCCCGAATCGTTGGGAGGCACCACCTGGCCGCCGTCGGAAAAGTACGCCTTGAACCCGTTGTCGTGAGGAGGGTTGTGGCTGGCGGTGATCACTACACCGCAAGTCGCTCCGAGGTGGCGAACCGAAAAGCTGAGCTGAGGCGTGGAGCGCGGCCCGTCGAAGATGTAGGCCTTGCCTCCCTTCTTGGTCCAGACCGAGGCGGCGAGCTCGCAGAAGAAACGGGAGAAGTGCCGCACGTCATGGGCGATGACAAAGCTCGGCGCCTCCACGATGCCCTCCTTGTCGTGGTAGGCCTTGGCGTAAGCGAACAAGCCCAAAGTGGCGCGCACCACGGTGTATTCGTTAAGCATGTTGGACCCCACACCAGGATGAGCCGGCTTGCCGCTGGCATCCATATCGCCCTTCTCCAAAGACGAGGGCGTCATGCCAATGGTACGGCCTCTCATGCCTCCCGTGCCAAAAGCGATTTCGCGATAAAATCGATTATTTAGCTCGTCCGCATTGCCGGCATCGAGCAGCTCGCTTAAGCTGGCCAGCGACGTTTCTGACAAAAACCCGCCCTCCAGCCAGGTCTTGATGTTTTTCGCTGCGGCGGGAAGGAGCCCGCCATTCTCTTCCAATGAAGCCACTTTCGCGATAAGTTCCTGAATCATCGGGGTTCACTAGATTCGCAAGAGCCGCTCGCTTCAACTCCTTTTGTTGCCGCGGCGTCACGAACAGGATAAAATGAGGACAGTCCGACCGAAATTCTCATTTGTCTATTGCCCGGTATCCGTTTGATCTCATCGTCTTTGTAAAATTCACTTATGCCTTCCGACTCGACCCACGAAATCACCTACGTGATCGGCCATAAGAATCCAGACGCCGATTCGATTTGCTCCGCTATCGCCTACGCCAATCTGAAATCACTGCAGGGACAACGTGGCTTCATCCCCGCTCGCTGCGGCAATACCAACGCCCGCATCGACACCATTCTCTCCAAGTTCAACCAGCCTACGCCGCTGTTCGTGGGCGACGTATCGCCAAGGGTGAAGGATATCATGGTGAAGAAGGTGGTGAAAACGCGCCAGAACGCCACCTTGTCCGAAGCTCTCCAGCTCATCGACGAGCACGACGTGCGCGTGCTGCCGGTGGTGACCGAGGACAACATTCTCAAAGGGTTCGTCTCCATCTTCCAGATGGGCGACTACTTCATCCCGAAGTTTCGCGAACCTCGCTCCATGCGCCATGTGTACACCAGCATCAACGACGTGGCCAAGGCCTTGCAGGCCGACGTGAAGTACACGCGGGAACCGGACTCGCTGGAAGACATGTACGTCAAGATCGGCGCCATGGATATTCGCTCCTTCGGCAAGTTCAACGGCTCCGACGCCATCCAAGCCAGCCAGACGATCATCATCGTGGGCGATCGCTGGGACATCCAGCAGCGCTCCATCCAGATCGGCGTTCGGCTGTTGGTCGTCACGGGCGGTCTCGGCATCGACAACGAGGTGCTGGAGCAGGCCAAAAACGCCGGCGTCTCGCTCATCGTCAGTCCCTACGATTCCGCCACCACCGCCTGGGCCATCCGCACCGCATCGAAAATCGAGCGCCTGATCGAGACCAACTACACCTCGTATTCGGCATCGGATCGGCTTTCGCGGGTCAGCCGACGCATCGCTAGCTCCAACGCTCAGGCCTTTATGGTCACTGACGACGAAGGACACCTAACCGGCATTTTCACCAAGACCGACGTGCTCAAGCCCATCAAGACGAACCTGGTGCTTGTCGACCACAACGAGATGGGACAGGCCGTGCCCGGAGCCTCGGAAGTCAATATCAAGGAGGTCATCGACCACCATCGCCTCGGCTCCATGAACACTCAGCAGCCGATTCTCTTCATCAACGAACCAGTGGGCTCCACCTGCACCATCGTGGCGGATCTCTTTCGTCGCAACGATCTCGAGCCCTCGCCCGACATCGCCGGCATCATGATGAGCGGCATCATCACCGATACGCTCAACCTGAATGGCCCGACCTCCACCGACAAGGACTCCGAGATCCTGAGCTGGCTCGAGTCCATCGCCGGCATCAAGGCCGACGACCTCGCTACGGAGGTTTTCAGCAGCGGATCAGTCATCCTCTCCCTCAGCCCAGATCAAGCCGTCGTGGCCGACCAGAAGTTCTACGAGGAAAACGGAGTCCGCTACTCCGTGTCGCAAATCGAGGAACTCGGCTTCCAGAACTTTTGGAAAAACTCCGACGAGCTCTCCCTGGCCTTGGAGAATTTCGTGAAGAAGGAGGGGGTCAGTTTCGCCTGCATGCTAGTGACCGATATCAACCGCCAGAACTCCTTGCTACTGGTGAAAGGCGACCCGGAGTTCATTGATCGAATCCCCTATCCGCCGGTCGAAATCGGCGTCATCTACGACCTGCAGGGCGTGGTCAGCCGCAAGAAGCAGCTCATCCCATTCATCTCCAGCGCCTTGAAAGGCTCCCTGACCAGCCGCGAAACGGCTTAGGGCACGCTTCCGATTGGGCGGTCAGTCCTTAGGGTCGGCCAGAACGAGGTCCGCCACCACCTCGTCGCCGTCCGCGAAGAAGTTGAGACGATGGTGCTTCACCACGCCCATGGTGGAGATGTACAGCTCGTCGCCGCTCAGGACCGTTGGGATAGTGAGGACCGAGGAATAACCGCGGTCCGCGAGGCCGTTCTTGAACGATCCCGCAAACACGTTGGTCAACTCGCCGCAGACGTCCGAGGTGATTTCGTAGTCCAGACCGTCCTTATCCAGACCGGTGATCTTAGCCGCGGATCGCTCCACGAATTTCGACTTCATGTAGAGATAGACCACACCGTGAACCTTTCCCACGAAGCCGACCGAGCCCACGTACACCATGCTCATCTCCTCGCCGCCGAGATCAGGTACGGGCGCTTTCACTCCCGAGAAATCCTTGCTGCTTCGATACTCAAGGCCGAAGCCCAGCATCGTCTTGAAAACGCTCTCAAGGGATTGAGAGATCATCTGGTCTAGTTCTTCGTCCGGGATATCGGGTAGGCTCATCTTGGATCTGTTTCCTGAATCGAATCGTCTTAAAACTCAACGACTTGAGAACTTGCTCGGCACAGTCGAGCAACATGGCGCGAAATCGGTTTTTTGCCAAATAATTTCAATTTTCAGCTACGCAATCCCGCGGGGACGCCCCTCGTTGGTTGAACCGAAGACTTTGCCTTTGCCACCCGCCTTAACAGCGAAAACAATGCCCATCATGCCTGCTGCCACAGAAAGCTTCTACGAAACCGACAAGGCCATTTCCGAATACCTGTTCTTCCACTATGGACGTGCCGAGGACTTTCTTTTCGAAGGCCTCGGTCCGGCAGAGGCGCTGGATTTCGCGAAACGCTGCGCGGAGCTCGCCTTGCGCCACCCCCTGGAGAAGGGACGCGCCCTCGATCTCGGCTGCGCCGTCGGACGCAGCGCCTGCGAGCTGTCGGCCCTCTTCGAGCAAACCATCGGCATCGACTACTCCCACGGCCTGATCGATGCCGCCAATCGCTTGCTGGAAAGCAAACGGGTCGAAATCAGCATCGCGGACGAAGGAGAGCTCACCAAGGCGATCGAAATCGAGATTCCACCAAACGCCCGTCCGGAAAGAGTCTCCTTCCGCCAAGGAGACGCCATGGATCTGCCCGGAGAGATCGGCGTTTTCGATTTCGTGCTTATGGCGAATCTGATCGACAGGCTGCCGGATCCTAGGCGATGCCTCAGCCGGATAGGCTCCTTCTTGAGCGCCGGGGGCATCCTGGCCATCACCTCGCCTTACACCTGGCTTGAAGAGTACACCCCAAAGAAAAACTGGCTGGGCGGCTATGCCGTAAATGACGTTCCCGTTCGCTCCTTTCAAACCTTGCAGCAGATTCTGAAAGCGCAGTTCGATCTGATCGAGACGGCGAATCTGCCTTTCCTCATTCGAGAGCATGCTCGAAAAAACCAATACAGCATCGCCCACGCCTCCCTCTGGCGAAAACGCTAGCTCCCACTCTTCCCGCCTTTCTGCTATACTTCTATCCTGTACCGATGATCTCACTACGCCGCATTCTCGGTCTTCTCGCCACCCTCCTATGCGCGCTCGTTCTCGCGAGCTGCGCCGAAACGGAGCCCGACAACACATTGGTCGTCGGCATGGAGCTTTCCTATCCGCCTTTCGAAATGTCGGACGAAAACAACCAGCCGACAGGCGTGAGCGTGGATTTGGCCAAAGCGCTCGGGGAACATCTCGACCGACCGATCCGCATCGAAAACATCGTATTCACCGGACTGATCCCTGCACTGAAGACCGGCAAGATCGATTTGATTATCTCCTCCATGACCGCTACCGAGGAGCGAGACCAGTCAATCGATTTTTCGGACCCCTACCTGAAGACCGGACTCTGCCTCCTCGTCGCTAAAGACTCCCCCATCCACTCCATCGAAGACGCCGACCGAGAAGGCCTTTCCATCGCGGTGAAACAAGGCACGACCGGGCACCTCTACGCGATGAACGAAATCGCTCAGGCCAGGGTGCTCACCTTGGAAAAGGAATCCTCCGCCGCCCTAGAGGTAGCCCAAGGCAAAGCGGACGCCTTCATCTACGATCAGATGTCGATCTATCGAAACTGGACCCGCCATGCAGATACGACTCGAGCCCTTCTCGATCCCTTCCAATCCGAGTCTTGGGTCATCGGCATCCAGGAGGGCGATTCCGAACTGCAGGCTCAAGTGAACGATTTTCTCCGAACGTTCCGCGAAAACAGCGGCTTCGAGGCCTTGGGAAACAAATACCTATCTGAGCAAAAGAAGGCTTTCCAGGAGCTAGGGTACCCCTTTTTCTTCTAGAGCGTGAGATCGCTGCTATTTGAAACCGAACCCAACGCCCCCCAGGCGACTCGGTTTCTCGCCAAGTGGTTCAGCGTACTGCTCGCGCTTTCGCTGATCTGCTCGCTGATACTCGCCGCATTCGCCTCGCTTCAGTACAATTGGAACTGGTCATCGGTTTTCAACTACAGAAACAAACTGCTGGGAGCCTGGCTGACCACCTTGCAAATCTCCTCCGTATCCCTTGTCTTGAGCAGCATCATCGGCGCTCTTTCGGCCCTTTCCTCCCGATCTCGCTTCCTCCCGCTACGCTACCTCTTTCGACTCTATGTCGAAATCACTCGCGGTACGCCGCTTCTGGTTCAGATCCTTATCTATTACTATGTCATCGCCGACGCCGCCCATATCGATAACCGCTACACCGTAGGGACATTGGTGCTGTCGCTCTTCAGCGGAGCCTATCTATCCGAGATATTTCGCGCCGGCATCGAATCCGTAGGCAGCTCTCAGCTCCTTTCCGCTCAAGCGATCGGTTTCGACTCGTATCAAACGTTTAGATACATCATTCTACCGCAAGCTTTGCGACAAAGCTTGCCCGCCCTAGCGGGACAATTCGCAAACTTGATCAAGGACTCCTCCTTGCTGAGCATCATCGCTATCAGCGAATTCACCCTAGCCGCTCAGGAAGTGAACGCCGCCACGCTCAGCTCCTTCGAGAGCTTCATCCCGCTCGCGATCGGCTACTTGATTCTAACCCTGCCAATCAGCTATCTATCGCGCTACATGGAGCGTAAGGTTTCTTTCGATACATGAAGATCGAGCTGAAAGACATTCGCAAGACCTACGGATCCACCGTGGCTCTCGACAAACTGACGCTCCGCCTCCCCGAAACGCGCAGCCTGATTCTCGTCGGTCCGTCAGGCGGCGGAAAATCTACTACGCTTCGCCTGATGGCGGGACTGGAAAAACCGGATTCGGGTAAGATCTTCTTCAACGGAAAATCTCTTCCTCAGGACGAAGCCGAACGACGAGCCTACCGAAAGTCGGTGGGGATCGTATTCCAGTCCTACAATCTCTTTCCTCACCTCGATGCTCTGGAAAACATAGCGCTCCCCCTTCGCAAGGTGCATGGAGTCGATCGCAAGACCGCTGAGGCGCGAGCTCTCGAATTGCTCGGGCGCTTCAAGCTGGCTTCCCACGCTCGGAAGCGTCCATATGAAATGTCCGGTGGACAGAATCAACGCGTCGCTATCGCGCGAGCCATGGCCCACGAACCGGAGGCACTGTTCTTCGACGAGCCCACCTCCGCGTTGGACCCCGAAATGAGCGCCGAAGTGCTCGATGTCATTGAAGAACTGATACAAACGGGAAAGCCTTGCATCGTCGTCACCCACCAAATGAGTTTCGCTCGCCGAGCTGGAGATCATATCGCATTCGTAACCAAGGGAAGAATCAGCGAGCTTTCGACCAGCGAGCGATTTTTCACCAATCCCCAAAATTCGGATACCGCTGCGTTTCTGGAAAAAGAGCTCCGCTATTGAGCGGATCCAAGCCTCGCAGGAACCAAGGGCTCGCACGCTGGCTAACGGACAAGGAAAACGAAGCCGACTGGTATCGGAAACCGGTGTCGATCGAGGGCGAGCTAAGCCGGCGAAGGCTCAGAGTCCCTTGAAGTAGCTGTCGAGAAGAGAAACTCTCTTCTTCTTTTTCTTGACGGGTTTGGGCTTATCAGCGGGCTCCACCAGCTCCACTTCCGCTTCCGTAAAACCATGCGATTTCGCCTTCTCCGGCTCATGAGTCGGCTTGGGCACCTTGGGCTCAGGTTTGTCGCGTTGCAGCTTGCCCTCCTTTTCCAGCTGGCTGGCCTTGGAAAGCACCCTGCTTGGCTTGGATTTCGGAAGCTTTTGAATATCGACGATATCGCCGAACTGATCGACCAACGATTCCGCCTCCACATCGACTTCCAGGTTTTCCAGCGACGCTGGATCGTCCAAGAGAGGCGATTCGGACGACTCGATGGTCTCTTCCGGCGTCTTGGGCGCTTCCGGCTCCGAGGCAGCTTCGAGTCCCCCATCTTCCGCCGAGGCCTGCGCTGCAAGGTCTTCCTCAACTAGATTCACGTCTCCGGAAACGAAATCCCGATCCGGTTCGCTTTCCTCCCATACCGGCGTTTCTCGCACCTGCTCATCCGTGTCAGGTGGCGTTTCCAGCGGATCATCCGACGCCATCGAAGCGTTCACGGCTTCGACGACCTCCTCGGTCGACTCCTGATTTTCATCCGCTGGCGATATCTCCTTTTCGGCGAAACTTCTTTCAACCACCGCGTCAATCTCGGCTTGCTCCGCTTCCGGTTCCGGCATCGGCATCTCCGTCGCTACCTCAGCACCACTTGTCTCCGAAGCTTCCTCCGGCATGCTCAATAGCGCTTCCTCGCTTCGCCCAGTCGGCTCGCTTTCACCGATGACTTCGGACTCGTCCGCTACCTGGCCCTCCTCAGTCTCCTTCACGCCTGAAAGAGGCTCCTCTTCGGCGACCGCAGAATCAAGCTCCTGCTCCATCGCTTCCGAGTCGATGGAATGAGTTCGCTCCGCCTTCTCGGAATCGGGCTCTCGATCTTTCTGGGCAACGACCGGAAGCTCGTCGCTCGCATCTTCATCAACGATCTGATTGTCAGGCGACTCTGAAAACACGGGCTCCTCTAAACCTCCGAAAGCCTCACCGCCAGCTGACCATTCGGCGGCATCCGGCTGGTGCTGCTTATCTGCGGACTGCTCGATCGGGTCCTCCGCCACACCATCGGATCCTGATAGCGTCCGTTCTTCCCCCTGCTCTCGATCCGACGAATCGACTGTCATTTCCGCTTCGCTGAGCGCATCGACAGTCTCCGTATCAGCGACCTCGGAGTCATCACCTTGCTTGGCGCTCGCTTCGAGCTCGCACGGTTCGTCAGCGAGGATCTGGGCAGCTGCCGAGTCAGTGTCTTCGCGTAATGGTTTCTCAGATACAAGCAGCGCTGCCTCGTCGAACGCCGGTTTGATCTCCAGCTCGTCTTCGACTTCCGAGGAATCCGACTCCTCCACTTCCGGGCGGAGCTGCGCCAGCCCTTGCTGCTGGGCAAGTTCGCTCAAACGACTGGAGCGCGAGCGACGCTCAGCAAGAACGGAAAATAGAGAACTATCTTTTTCTTCGCTTTCCATGGACGTATCGTAGCAACATAGCTGGCCACCGACCGGCTGTAAACGCTCTATCGGCCAGATCGCAGCTAAAGAATTGTTAAACAAGGCATAGGGCCTAATTTTCTTTGCCGCATCGATCGATCTGAACTCTTCTCAAGCAACCGAGCAGATGGCAAAGAAGATCAGTTTCCTCAACATCAAAGGCGGCGTCGGCAAGACTTCGCTCATCGTAAATATGGGGGCTTGCCTGGCCTATATGGGACGCCGCACCCTCATTGTGGATTTGGATGCCCAAAGCAATGCGAGCATCTGGCTGATGCGTCTGGACCGATGGAATACCCTAAACCGCGCCCCGGAAAAGTTTCTTCTTCACCTCTTTCGGGACCAAAACGCGAAGCTGTCGGACTGTATCCAGAAAAGCCCCATCCGCGATACCGATGGCGAAGAAATGCTACCGCGTCTCGATCTGGTGCCAGCATCCTTCACCTTGATGGATCTGGAGCACGAAGTACCCAGAAAGGAAGGACAGCCATTCTACGTTCGCTTCTTCGAAGCCCTCAAGTCGGTGGAAGATGAATACGACTTCATCCTTTTCGACTGCCCGCCAAACTTCTTCTACAGCACCCAGTGTGCGCTCTTCTCTTCGAATCATGTGCTGGTGCCCTCCAATCCGGACGCTTTGAGCATAATCGGATTTCATCTGCTGGTGGACAAGCTTTCCCGCTTCAAGAGCGACACCGCAGCTCATCGCAAACAGCTTTCCGCTCCCACTCCCGACATCATCGGTGTCGCTCTGAACGCAGTGAAACCAGGCACGAAGATCCACGTGCCGCTCGAGCGCTTCAACGCCCAGATCGATCGCTTCAAGCAGCAGGGCAAGGTCGCGCCCATGACGCACATCTATCCAGACCTGGTGCGTCACTCGGTCACCGTCGGTCGAGCAGTCATGATGGGCATCCCGACTGTGCTGATGTCAAAGCAGGACGCGTCCATCAATTTGGCAGAGGACTACATCAAGCTGACCAAGCACCTGCTGGAGCAGCTAGGCGACCCCGAGCCCGACGAAGAAGAGGACGGCGAATAAGCCCGCGTCTCTCCGTTCCCTGATTTTCGTAGCGCGCGTCAAAAGGCAGCCGCTGGAGCTGCGACGGTTTCTCGAGAAAAATTCCGTCAAAAACCCCTCGTCCGATTGCGATTCCGTGGAGAGAGACCGATTCGGTAGTACCTCTGGTACAAACGACGAGCTCTCGACCTTCATGAACCACTCACCATCGCCTTCCGCCCAGCGCCTTTTCGGCGTGGTGGCGCCCACGCGTCTTTGCCCAGAGCATCGGATCGTCGAGATCTCAAGGCCATGCCCTGCACATCCCATGCGACGGCGCCTGGCGGAGATCTCGGCCATTCCCCATCGACGATGAAGGTTGGAGGCTCACAGCGAAAAGCGGCGACTTCACTCCGGCGACGGGCGCTGCTTCCCATCTGCCTGCTTTCCGGAGCCAGTCCGGCCATTGCGATCGTCCTGTTAACCATCAGCGAGCCAGAGCGTTCCGATTCCTTCGGCATCCTGCTGCTTGCAGCGTTCCTCCTGATCGCCTTCGCAGCGCTTCTTCCCACGATCGTGGAACTGCGCATCATCCGCCCCCTCTCAAGAATCGACCGTTCGATCGACTCGAACCGCGATTCGCTAGAGCAGTTCCCCGAAACATCCTTCGCCAATGATGAGATCGGCCGGCTGGCGACCGCGTTGAAGGACAGCCGCATCGCGCTCCGAGAAAGCGTACGATCCGGACAGGCCCTTGCGGACGACCTGAATCTGCAGAAGCAAGCTCTCGACGCGCACGGCATCGTCAGCGAGACCGACTCCCAAGGACGCATCACCTACGTCAACGAGGCCTTTCTTCGGGCCAGCAAATACGCTCGAAACGAGTTGATCGGAAACACGCACCGCATGCTCAACAGCGGCATGCACTCTCACGAGTTTTGGCAGGAGATGTGTGATACGGTAGCCGAAGCAGGCAAATGGCGCGGCGAAGTGCGAAATCAGGCCAAGGACGGGACCTACTATTGGGTCGACGCCACGGTGGTAGGCGTTCGCGACGACCGAGGCGACATGGTGCGCTACATCGCGATCAGCACCGACATTTCCAAGCTCAAGCAGGTCGAATTCGAATTGTTGAAAGCGAATGAGGAAAGCAGATCGCGCTTGCAGGAGGCTCGAAACGCGCGCGAGCTGGCAGAGGCCGCTGCCTTAGCGAAAAGCAAGTTCCTCGCTACCATGAGCCACGAAATCCGCACGCCCATGAATGGATTGATCGGCGTGCTCCACCTGCTGGAGGATGGCATGCCCAGAGAGAAACAAAAGCTGCTGGAAACCGCCTTGAACAGCGCTGACGACTTGCTGGTCCTGATCAACGACATACTGGACTTCTCAAAAATCGAGGCAGGCAAGATGACGCTCGAATCGGTCTCCTTCGACGCTCTGCAGGTCCTGGAGGAGGTTTGCCAGCTTCACTGCTCGAACGCTCATCAAAAGGGGCTCGAACTGGTGGCGCACTGCTCTCCGGAACTTGAGCGCCAAACGGTTGGCGACCCCGTCCGGGTTCGGCAGATCCTTTCCAACCTGATCGGAAACGCCATCAAGTTCACCCAAGCCGGCAGCGTGAGCGCTCGTGTGCGGCGGAAGGGCGATCTCATTCGGTACGAGGTCATCGATACCGGAATCGGCATCGAGTCGAAAATCATCGATCGGCTCTTCGAATCGTTTTCCCAGGCCAACTCCAGCACAACGCGTGAATTCGGCGGCAGCGGTCTTGGACTTTCCATATGCAAGCGCTTGTCCGAGCTGATGAACGGGGAGATCGGAGTCGAAAGCGAGGTTGGCAAAGGATCGACCTTCTGGCTGGAATTTCCTGAAACCTCCGAAATGGAAAAGTCCGATGCTCCACGTTTCGACCGCGGACTGCATTCGGGAAAAAACGCTCTACTCCTTGAGCCAAAGGATCTTACCCGATCGCACATCGCCGATTGGCTCGAAAACTGGGGCGTCACGCTGCAGATTCCAGCCTTGAACGGCCCGGATGGCTGCATCGATCTTTCGGATACATGGAAATGCGACGCCGCTTTGGACTACGTCATCGTCGAGTATCAGACCTACCTGGAGAACGAACAGCATCTCGATCGTATCTGCAATATGGTTACAAAAACGATCGTATTGCACGAGTCCCATATCTCGCCCGGGCAGCTCGGACTCTCGGATTCTCAAACGCCTCTTGCCAAACCTGTGCGGGTGCAAAACCTGTTCGACGCCCTCTCCGCTTCGCCGACCTCAGCCCACGACTCTAGGGCCCCGGACCTCCGTCCGTCCTCCACCAGCGAAGTCGACCTTAAGATTCTCGTCGTGGACGACAACGTTACGAATCGACTCATCGCAGTGCAACTGATCAAGCAGCGCCATGGCATCAAGGCGGACAGCGCGTCGAGCGGAAGGGAGGCGATCGAACGGCTGAGCGAGAACCAGTACGACATCGTATACATGGATTGCATGATGCCAGACATGGATGGATACGAAACGACGAAGCGCATCCGCTCCGGAGAAGCAGGCGAAGCGAGCGCCGAAGTCCCGATCGTCGCCCTCACCGCAAACGCCATGTCAGAAGACAAAGGCAAGTGCATAGAAGCAGGCATGAGCGACTACATCAGCAAGCCGATTTCTCCCATCACCCTATCCGAAACGCTTGTCAGGTGGCGCGATTCGAAGCACCAGCCATTTCTGAATACGCCATTGCACGCCCAGCGACAGGACTCTCTTCCTGAAACCAACTCGAAAACGGATACTAACATTTTGGATACGCAGAAACTTGCCGAGATCTACGACGAGGACTGGGACATCGTATCTGAAATGCTACAGATTTTCGAGGAGGGCATGCACGAGACCCTGACATCGCTTCGAGAGGCCATCGAAAACGGTCCCGACAAGGACAAGGTTCGATTCTTCGCTCATCGCATGCGCGGCAGCTCAGCCGAATTCGGGGCGAACGAGCTCTTCGAGGTCACGAGAAAAATGGAGGAGTTCTGCGTCGATGAAAAACTCGATCAAGCGATCGAGCTCTTTCCAGCGGCCAACGACGCAGCGAAGCGAGTCGCCGAGCAGATTCAACGATTCAACAGCTAGTATCCCTGTCTCGAATACATTTTTCGAAAGTCGGTTCTAGCCTTTTATGATCGCATCGATGCGAGCGAGCTCCTCGTCGCTGAATCGAGTATTCGCAACACCCTTGACGTTTTCGGCGATTTGCTGGGTGGAGCTTGCTCCCACCAAAGCGGAGACCACCGTCGAGCGCTTGAGCACCCAAGCGATCGCCATCTGAGCGAGCGTTTGGCCTCGTTCGCTTGCGATTTCATTGAGCGCCCGAGCAAGCGTCTGGCGTTCGCGAACCGTTTCCTCGCTAAGAAAGTGGTTACGCGTGGCCCGCGACTGAGCGGGTATGCCCTCGAGGTATCGATCGCTTAGGATTCCCTGTTCCAATGGACTGAATACGATCGCTCCCATGCCAAGCTCATCGAGCGTATCCAACAATCCACTCTCTGGGCGACGATCGATCATGTTGTAGCGTGGCTGGTGGATCAAACAGCGAATGCCCCTGCTCTTCAATTCAGCGTAAGCCGCCGCGGTCTGTTCGGCGCCGTAGTTCGAGATTCCGACGTACAGAGCTTTCCCCGAACGCACCGCGTACTCCAGAGCGTCCACCGTCTCCTCGATCGGCGTCTCCGGATCCGGACGATGCGAATAGAAGATATCCACATAGTCCAGCCCTAGACGATGCAGGCTCTGATTCAGGCTAGCTACCAAATACTTCTTTGATCCACGATCGCCGTAGGGGCCAGGCCACATGTCGTACCCCGCTTTGGTAGAAACGATCAACTCGTCACGATATGACTCGAAGTCCTTTTTGAGGATGCGGCCGAAATTCGTTTCCGCTGAACCGGGAACCGGACCGTAGTTATTCGCAAGATCGAAGTGAGTAATTCCCTCGTCGAATGAGAACCGCACCAGCTCGCGAGCGTTGTCAAAATCGTCTACGCTGCCGAAATTGTGCCAGAGGCCTAAGGATATTGGCGGTAGCTTAAGACCGCTGCGCCCGCAGCGCTTGTATTCAACTTTTTGATATCTGTCTTCAGCTGGCGAGTAGCTCATAGAGGGGGGGGCAGAGGGTTCGCGATACGAAATTCAGCCCGATAGTGCTAGCCGCCAAACCAAAGGATGCAAATCATTCAGACGTTCCAACTATAGAAAGACGCGATCAAGCGACCGTTGGCGGAGAACGGACCGCCGTTCCTAGTCTCCCGGGATCTCACCAGTCAGCCTGAGCCAGAGCTCTTCGATCACGTCGAAAATCTTGAGGTATTCCCTCAACCCGCTCGGCTTAGTCATGTAGCAATTGGCGCACAGCTCGTAGCTGGCGATCATGTCCTCCTGATCCTTCGACGTCGTGAACACGATGACTGGAATGTCAGCTAGATCGCTGTCGGCGCGGATTTCGCGCAGTACCTCCACCCCGTTCACGAGGGGAAGGTTCCAATCGAGCACGATGATGTCGGGGATGACGGCCCGAAACGCCGCTCCTTCGCGCCTGAGGTAGCGCAGGGCCTCGCCTCCATCCTTGACGACATTGAGGTTGGCAGGAAACCGCGCCTTCCCCATGGCCATCTCAAAGAGACGCACGTCTGTGTCGCTGTCTTCGATGAGAAGAATCTCTAAGCGTGACCCGGATCCTGGCATTAGAGGTATTACAGATGCGCTTACGTAACAAGGTCAAGCACCGCTCGTCTGCCAAAAAAAAGACCCTCAGGATGAATAAACGCAGCTAATACTCGCCCTACACGCCGCTACTGATCCGCATGAAGCGACAGCTATCGGGTGGTGAACTGTCGCTCCGTGGCGAAGGATCAGGACTGATCGAAGCCGAAATACTCCATGGCGTTTCCGAAGCAGATGGCTTTCACCATTCCTCCAACCAGAGCCAAATCGCGTGGGATTTCCCCTTTCACGATGTCGTTGCCCAACAAATTGCAAAGGATGCGACGGAAGTACTCGTGCCGCGGGTAGGAGAGAAAGGAGCGGGAATCGGTCAGCATGCCTACGAAGCGGGAAAGCAAGCCGAGCTGAGAGAGCGCGTTCATCTGGGCCTCCATGCCTTCCTTTTGGTCAAGGAACCACCAGCCGCTGCCCATCTGCAGCTTGCCCGGCACCGTCCCGTCCTGGAAGTTGCCCAACATGGTCGCCATGGCGTAGTTGTCGGCGATGTTGAGGTTGTAGAGAATCGTCTTGGGCAGCTCCCCGGTCTCGTCGAGACTGTCGAGAAAGCGGCTCATGCGCTGCACTTGCGGGAAGTCGCCAATGGAGTCGAACCCGGTGTCGGGTCCGAGGGTACGCATCATGCGACTGTTGTTGTTGCGGATGGCCCCCACGTGCAGCTGCATGGTCCAGTTCTTCTTCGCATTGAGGCGACCGACCTCCCGCATCACGAAAAACGCGAACGCCTCCTTTTCTTCCGCCGTGGCGGCTTCGCCTGAACGGGCCTTGGAGAAGATCCTCGCCACGTCCGCTTCGCTGGTTTCCGCGAAGAAGCAGCGCTCGAGTCCATGATCGGACAAGCGAGCTCCGCTGTCGTGAAAAAACTGGTGGCGATCCGCCAACCCTGCGAGCAAGTCCTGCAAGCTATCGACGTCCGATCCGGTCGCGGCGGAAAGGGCATCCACCCAGGCGTTGAAGGCCACGGGCCGGTCCACGTTCAGCGCCTTGTCAGGCCGAAACGTCGGCACGACCTTGGTATCGATGCCCAGCTCGCGGATCGTGGCATGGTTTTCCAACGAATCCACCGGGTCGTCGGTGGTGCCCACGACCTTGACCTTGAACTTCTCGAGGATGCCGTGAGCGCTGAGCTCGTCGGTCTTCAGTTTCTGGTTGGCCGCCTCCCAGATCTCCTTGGCTGTGTCCTCGTTGATAAGAACATCGTCGATGCCGAAATAGCGTTTCAGCTCGAGATGGCTCCAGTGGTAGAGCGGATTGCGCAGGGTGTAGGGAACGGTGCGACACCATGCGAGGTGCTTTTCGTAGGGATCCGCGTCGCCCGAGCAATAGACTTCCGGCACGCCGTTGCTGCGCATGGCCCGCCACTTGTAGTGATCCCCGCCCAACCAGATTTCGGCGAGGTTTTCGAAGCGGCGGTTGTTCGCCACGTCCTCGGGAGGCAGGTGGCAATGGTAGTCGCAAATCGGCTCGTCCTTCGCGTACTCGTGGTAGAGCTCGCGAGCGACATCCGTCTGCAGGAGGAAATCGTCGTGAATAAATGACATGCTAACAGGGGTTGGAAGTGACTGAAATCCTGCCAGAGTTCAAGCGAGCAACGGACTCAGATGGTCATTGCGGCATACCCGCCATCGACGAGGATCTCGGCGCCGGTGATGAAAGAGCCCGCAGAGTCGGATGCGAGCAGCAAGGTCGCCCCGATCAGTTCCTTCGCTTCGCCGAAGCGCTTCATCGGGGTATGGCCCATGATCTGGCCTACGCGTTCCTCGGTGAGGACCTTGCGATTCTGCTCGGCCGGGAAGAAGCCGGGCACGATGGTGTTGACGCGGATCTTCTGCGGAGCCCACTCGCGGGCGAGGTTCTTGGAGAGATTGTGCACCGCGGCCTTGGTGGCGGAATAGGTGAACACGCGAGAGAGCGGCGTCACACCGGACATGGAGCCCACGTTGATGATCGAACCGCCCTGCCCTTTCTCCAGAAAGTACTTGCCGAAAACCTGGCAGCTGAGGAAGACCGCCTTGGTGTTGATGTCGAAGAGTCGATCGTATTCGTCCTCGGGAATGTCCAGAAATGGCGTCGGCGAGTTGGCGCCGGCCCCATTGATCAGAATATCCACGCCTCCATGGGCTTCGCAGACTCGCGCCAGCAAATCCCGGATGGACTGCTTGTCGGCGAGGTTGGCTGTCTCGAAGGTAGCCTTGCCTCCCGCTTGCTCGATCTTGGCGATGCGAGCTTGAGCCTTTTCCTGGCTTCGACCCACGAGCACCGTCGTCACGCCAGCGCCGGCCAAGCCTTCCGCCATCGCTCCGCAGAGTTCTCCGGTGCCGCCCACTACGACCGCCACCTTGCCATCCAAATTGAAGAGTTCGTTTAGATAATCGCTCATAATAGCTTGGGCCGGCCCGAAGGCCGGCCTCCTGTTTTTGAAATGCAAACGCCTAGCGTACGACGCGAGCGCCGCCGCCGCCCATGATCTTTTCCACTTCCTTCACCGTGGCCATGGACGTGTCCCCCGGCGTGGTCATGGCGAGCGCTCCGTGAGCCGCTCCGTAATCGACCGCCTTGGCAGGATCGCCGGTGGTGAGGAATCCATAAATCAGGCCGGAGGCGAAACTGTCGCCACCGCCTACGCGGTCCATGATCTCCAGGTCCGGATAGGCGCGAGACTCGAAAAATTCGCCCCCGTGCCAGCAGATCGCTCCCCAGTCGTTGACGGTAGCGGTCTTGACCGCTCGCAGCGTGGTGGCGGTCGCCTGGAAATTCGGGAAGGTCGCCACCGCTTGCTCGATCATCTTCTTGAAGGCGCCGATATCGATCTTGGAAATGTTCTCGTCCACGCCCTCGACCTCGAAGCCGAGACAGGCGGTGAAATCCTCTTCGTTGCCGATCATCACATCGACGTACTTGGCGATTTCTCGATTCACTTCCTGAGCCTTGGCGTGGCCGCCGATGCTCTTCCAGAGGGACGGACGGTAGTTGAGATCGTAGGACACGACCGTGCCGTGCTTCTTCGCCGCCTTGACCGCTTCGATCACCACGTCCGGCGTGGTTTCCGACAGGGCCGCGTAGATACCACCGGTATGGAACCAGCGAACGCCCTGCTCGCCAAAGAGCTTCTCCCAATCGATATCGCCCGCCTTCAGCTGGCTCGCCGCGGTGAGGCCGCGGTCTGGCACGCCGACCGCGCCGCGAATGCCGAACCCGCGCTCGGTGAAGTTCAAGCCGTTTCTCACTTCGCGACCCAAGCCATCGTACGGCTTCCATTGTATCCAAGAAGTGTCGACGCCTCCTTGCATGATGAAGTCTTCGACCAAGCGTCCAACGTCGTTGTCGGCGAACGCCGTCACCACGCCAGCCCGCAGGCCGAAGCACTTGCGCATGCCGCGAGCCACGTTGTACTCGCCGCCGCCTTCCCAAGCCCTGAAGCTTCGAGCGGTGCGGACCCGCCCTTCACCCGGGTCAAGGCGCAACATGACTTCGCCCAGAGAGACGATGTCGTACTTACAAGAATCAGCAGGTTTGATTTCAATACTCATGGTAGTTCCTAAATCTGTTTTCGAGTCTATGGATTAGTCCTTGGCGACCGGAAGGCCCGCGACATCCCAAGCTGGCATTGCGCACTCTTCGGCCAGTTCGTTGAAAGCGGCGATTTCCGCTTCGCTGAACAGCAGGCCGCCGTTCCTTTCGCTGCGAGCAGCGGAGCCCGCTTCGATCTGTCCCGGCAGCAAGCAGTTTTCGTTGCCGTGCCCGAGAATGTCGTCGAGCACCGCTTTTATATTCTCCTTTTGGCTGCGTCCCTTGGCGAACGCCCCGGCGCTCATGGCGTCCGGGTGGATGACCTGGAAGTAGAAGCAGGCGGTGTGCTTTTCCTCCTTCAACTCCCAGCTACGGTTGCGAACCGTCGGCAGCGAACCGCCGATGAAACCGCCCACGATCTCGTTGATCAGGCTAAGGCCGTAGCCCTTGTGAGCGCCAAAGGGAATCAACGCGGCGGCAGCCTTGGGATCGGTGGTGATGTTGCCATCCTTGTCCACCGCAGCATTGGGAGGCAAGCTAGCCCCCTCGCGAGCTAGCTGCTGCACGCGGCCCATGGCGATAACGGAGGTCGCCCAATCGATCACGATAGGAAAGCCAACCGCGTCCGCCGTCGGAAAGCCCCAGCTGTGCGGATTGGTGCCGAGCGTGGGATACTTGCCACCGAAGGGGACCACCTCCGCGAGAGCCGCAGTGCAATTGGTGTAGGCGATGTAGCCGCGCTTGGCCGCTTCCATCACATAGCCTCCGCCCCAAAGGTAGTGGAAGGCGTTGTCGACCGAAACCTGCCCCACGCCGTACTTGTCCGCGAGTTCGATGCAGGTTTCGAGCGCTTCGTACGCGGTGGCCTGTCCAAGCTTGCGGTTCGCGTTCCAAACCTGGCTCGCTTCGAATCGAGTATCCAATTTCTCGATGCTAGCCCCAGGGACGCATCCTTCGGAGCCGGATCCGAAGAGATGATCCAAGTGCAGCGCCTTCAGGGCGTTGTGCGTGCGAATGCCGTGCCACGAAGCGTAGGTGGCGAATTTCGCCGCATAGGCGGCTTCCTCTTCCGTGTACCCACGATGCTTATACGCCGCGGCGACAAGTTCGTTGTGGGATTCCTCGGATACGATGCGAAAAGTCTCTTTCATGTCGTTTTTCGTCGTCAGGTTCGCTTAAGCGTTTGGAGCCCATGGGGCTTTGTTGGCTTGAGCCTCGGCTGGCTTGCCGTTGAAAAAGTTCAGCAGATTGCGCGTAGCCATGCCCGCCTGACGCTGCACCGATTCGAAGGTGCGCGAGCCGATGTGCGGCGTGATGATGCAGCGGGGAGCGGAGAGCAGCGCATGATCCTCGGGCGGCGGCTCCACATCGAGCACGTCGGCGCCGTATCCGCCCACCTTGTCCGACTTCAAAGCAGCCGCCATGTCCTGTGGATTGACCAGCTCTCCTCGAGCGCAATTGATGATAACGACTCCGTCCTTCATGGTAGCGATGCTGTCTGCATTGACCATGTTCTCGGTCTCCGGGGTCAAGTTCGTATGCAGGCTGATGATCTCAGACCGTTTGAAAACCTCCGCGATGGAATCCAGGCGCTCCACATCGTACTGGTTGGCGAACTCCTCCGGCCAATAGATGTCGTAGCCTACGATCTTAAGACCAAAGGCCTTGGCTCGAATCGCTACTTCTCGTCCAATGCGACCCAGACCCACGATGCCGATGGTCTTGCCCATGATCTCGTGCCCGGAAAGCCGTTTCCAGTTGCCCGAGCGCGTGTAGTTGACCTCGTCCACCAGGTGGCGGAAGAGAGCCAGCATGAGCGAAAAGGTGTGCTCCGCCACCGTGGTGTGGTTGACCCCGGGGCAAAAGGTCAGCGGCAAGCCGACCTTTTCGGTATGGGCCACGTCGATCTTGTCCAGACCGATACCGTACTTGGAGAGGATCTTCAGGCGCGGCAGAGCCTTGTCGATCACAGCGGCGGTGATCGCGTCGTCCCCGCAAATCATGCCGTCGATATCGCCCACCAGCTCGAGCATTCTCTGCTCGGGCAGCGGACCGCGCTCGCGAATGATTTCGAAGCCGGATTCCTCAAGCATTCGATGATGGTCTCCAGGTATGTCCTGGAAGGACGTAGTGGTCACAAGAATACGTGTTGTCATAGCAAAATAGGTAAGACTGTGGTTATGCGAACGCCTTGTCAGTCGTCCCTACCGGAGCCGAACTAGTTCGAGCAAACGGTCGGACGGATGTCATCCAGGAAGGCGTGGAACGTTGAATACGATTCGAGCTTTCGGGAAACCTGATCGCAGATCTCCGTCGAAACGATTCCGGTGTTCTCAGCGAGGAACACGATGTAGCTCGCCACCCTGCGGGCGTATTCGAGACGCCCCTGCTCGCTGATGGAATAGAAACGGGCTCTCTGCTGGTAGCCGGCTGGCGAGTGGTCGCCCAGGGCCGACTTCTCCGGCTGCCCGTTCGCGGCGAGGACGTAGAGAAAGTTGTATTCGAACCAGAACATGTGCTCGGAACTTGGCTCAAGCGCCTCCAGAGCGGCGCGGCAGGTCTCGGCGGATCCGAACACGTCGGTCGGCTGCTCCTCCAAAGTCAATGCCGACACGATGAACTCGCGGGCCATCTTTCGCTCCGAATCGAGATCGCTGAAGGCCCCGGCTACCGCAAGATCGATGGTGAACCGGTACCAGTCTCTCCAGAGCTCCTGGTCGGCCTCGTCCTGCGACCGGGAGAGCGCCACGCCCATTTCGTAGGTGTAGCGGCCGCTGGTCTTGATTTCCAGATTGCCGCCCGTCACCTCTCCCATGACCTGATAGTTTTCGGCCGACTTGCCCGATCCGGAGTGAAAGCCGATGCTCACTCCGAAAGTGGAGCAGACCTGCCACTGCCGATCGATCAGCTGGCGCAGCTCCTCATTGTCCGGGTAAGGCATGTTCTTCTGAAAGCCGAAGGCCGGTGCCACGTAGTTGACCGGCATTTCCATCGCCTCGCACAAGGCGAGCATCACCGCTGTCGTTTCCGGCGTGGTGAGCCCCGGCAGCTCGTCGATGGAAAGCTCGCGCAGGTACTGCCGACCGACCTCGGTGGTGAACGCCTTTTCGCGAGCGGCGCGGTACTTTTCGTCTCTGGCCTTCATCTTGAGCATCGATGGCCAGACGTAGCACAACAGCTTGTCCAATGCGTCCGGAGCCACCTTCAAGCCCGCGTCGGCGACTCGGTCCGCCACCTTCGCCACCAGATCGGAATCGATATTGGCAGCCACGAAGGCCCGGCGCTCCACCGCGGACGCCGGAGCTTCCGTTTGAGCGAGTTCAGGCGAGAGATCGAATGTGATGTACGATGCGAACAGGCAGCCCGCCACCAGCTGGTCCTCGCGCTGATCGAACTTTCCTCCGATCGGCTGGTGGTCCGCGTTGAAGCTCCAGTTGATGCCATTGAGATGAAAACCGGTTTTCAGCTTAGCCATGATACAGCCGTGGCTCATGCCTTCCACCGACTGCCCCTGGTGTCCCTCGGGCACATTGGCCCCGATGAACGGAAAGGGCACCGTGTCCAACGCGTCGGAGAGCATGGCATCCACGTCGAAAACCAGCTCCCGCGGAATGCTGTTCTGGTTGGCGGTGACCCCGATGCCCAGATTCGCCATAGCCCAATCGACACCAGGCCAATGCAAGGTGGTGAAGCGGGCTCCGATACCCAAGGTGCTGCTAGCGAGCTTGCCCGAGGCCGTGGGAAAGATCGAGCTCTCCGGATTAGCCTCCTGCACCAGATTCTTCATCCGGATCAGGTTCTCGAAACTAGCCGGAAAATAGTGCGAACCTTGGTGCTCGAATCCGTCCTCCAGCGCTTCCCTACCCGCCTCGCCCTCCGAGGCGTCCAGCTTCCAGGCGTGATCCCCGTGAGCGTTCTCCAACAGGATCCAGGAGCCAACAGCTGTAGCAAACGCGCTGTGCTCATGCAGCTCGATTCCGATATCACACTCGATGTCTTCCTTGAGGCCTTCCCAGTCCAGACAGAAGTCCGGACTGACGCAGGGGTTCGACTTGATCCGTAGATCGTTGCTCAAAAGAAAGTTATTAATCCGTTTCATAATAAATATGTGTCACGTGTAGGCTGACGCGAGCGGCTTTTTCCGAAGGACAACCATAGAGACGAGATTCCCGCGCGGAATCAACCATAATCTAACACGTGTAAGTTTCCGGGCGACGCTTTTACATATTCGCGAGATAGCATGGGCGCTTCAGCTGGAGGAGCGAACGAGCAGCTTAGGCTGCACTTTCACGACCGGAGTTTCGGTACGGTGGTCGCCGTCGACGAGCCCCTGCACCATCTTTATGGCGTGTTCGATCATCTCGGCAACGTTCTGGCCGACGGTAGTGAGCGCCGGCTCGGTCCACTGGCCGACATCGAGGTTGTCGAATCCGACGACCGAAAAGTCCTTGGGCATGGAATAGCCCCACTCGCGGATGGCCTTCATGGCGCCGATGGCCACTCGATCATTCAGGGCGATCACGCCACGAGGCGGGTTCTCCATCTGCAGTAAGCTCTGCCCGAGATCGTAGCCATACTCGTAGGACCAATCCTTGCGCCCCTTCTCGAAAATGGATTGGAAACTTCCTTCCCAATCGATCTCCAGCTTCTCGGCAGCAGACTTCAAGCCCGCGATACGCCGCGAGCCATAGACCGGATCGCTTTCCAAGCCCAGCAAGGCGAATCGCGTATGCCCCCGCTGCTTGAGGTGGCGCAGGCAAAGCAGCATCGCCATCTCGCGGTCCAGCTCGACGCGCGATAGCGGTATTTCGTGCACCGCGTCCACTGTGACCACTGGCATGGACTCGCTCCTCAGGCGGGCGAACAAGGGGTCCTCCGGCTTGAGCTCGGAGCCGAACAGGATCAGTCCATCCACGCGCAGCGAAAGAAAGTGGTTTATGATGTCCCGCTCCATTTCGGGGATCCCGGAAGTGATTTCTATCACGCCCCTCAGCCCTCGCGACCGTAGGCTCTCCTGCAAGCGCGCGATCTTGCGAGCGAGAATGGGAGACTCGATCTCCTGCAGACAGATGCCGATCAACCCGGTCTTCGCTCCGCGCAAACTGCGAGCCATCATGTTGGGATGGAAGCCGATTCGTTCCATCTCCTTGAGCACGCGCCGTCGCGTCTCTTCGTGCACGCCGGTGTGACCGTTGAGAATACGAGAAACGGTCCATCGGGATAGACCAAGGTACTTGGCGAAGTCCCCGACGGATCGTATGTTCGTCTCTTCGTTGCTTCGTGACATCTCGTAGTTCCTTACACTCTAATCAAAGCCCTACCAGGCTAGGCAACCACATTGAGAGCTCCGACACGTAGGTGATCAGCATCAGCCCTAGGAACATGGCGATGAAAAAGGGAATCATGAATGGCGTCACCCGAGCGATGGTGGTATTGCCCACCCCACAACCGAGGAACAGGCAGGTGCCGACCGGCGGCGTGCACAGACCGATGCAGAGATTGGCGATCATGATGATGCCGAAGTGAATGTCCGTGATGCCCAGGCTGTTTGCCACCGGCAGGAAGATCGGCGTGAAGATCAGCACCGCTGGCGTCATATCCATGAAGGTGCCCACGAAGAGTAGCAGCAGGTTGATCAGCAGCATCACCACCAGCGGGTTGTCGGAAACCGTAAGCAGCGCCTCCGAAACGGTTTGCGGGATGTTGGCGATCGTCATGATCCATGACATGCCGGCGCTGGCGCCGATGAGCAGCATGATCACCGCAGTGGTCACGCCGGCTTGCAGCAGGATCTCCGGCAGCTGCTTCAGACTGACCTCGCGATAGACCATCACTGTCAACACGAAGGCGTAGGCCACCGAAATCGCCGACGCTTCGGTCGCCGTGAAGACGCCAGCCAAGATGCCGCCAATCACGATGATCAGAAGCAGCATACTCAAGATGGCTCTACGAAAGGCTACGACAATGTCCGAGAAACTGGACTTTTCGCCAGCCGAGAGCTTCTTGCGAGTCGCGACGACGTAGCACACCAGCATGATCAGAAGCCCGATCAGGATGCCCGGCAGAATGCCGGCCATGAACATCGCGGCGATCGACACCGAGCCGGAGGCCACCGCGTAAACGATCATGATGTTGCTGGGCGGGATCAGCAGGCCGGTGGTGGCCGCGGTCGTGGTGATGGCGACGCTGAATTCGTTGTTGTAGCCCTTCTTCTTCATCTCCGGCAGCATGAAGCCGCCGATGGAAGTCACCGCGGCAGCGGCGGAACCGGAAATAGAGCCGAAGAGCATACACGTCATGGTGTTGACGTAGCCAAGGCCCCCGGGGAAGCGGCCCATCAAGGCGGCCGCGAAATCCATCAGACGCCTCGCCATGCCGCCACGTCCCATGAGCAAGCCGGAGAGAATGAAGAAAGGGATGGCCAGCAAGGCAAAGCTGTCGATGCCGTTGGCCATTTTGGAAGCGATCATCAGCTCCGCGTCGTGTCCGTCAGCGAGCATGGCGCACATGGAGGCGAAGCCGATGGCCACCGCGATGGGCACGTTCATCAGAAGCATGCAGGTGAAAACGATCACCAGGATAAGGACGACCTCGATCATGACTCGCCCTCCTCCAGCTTCGCAGGTTCGAATATGCTCTCCAGAAGCTGCTCGAAGAGAATCACGGCCATGAAAACGCCACTAGCGGGCAAGGCCGCGTAGGCCCACCATTTCTTGATCGGAAGAGCGATCATGGTCTGGCCGGATTCCATGGTATCGCGCACCAATGCGATTCCGCCAACGAGAAAAACGATCACCGCGAACGCCAGCGAAAGCGAGGCTCCGATGATGCGGTTGAACTTGCCGGCGCTGGGATGAAGCTTTTCCGCGAAATAGTCCAGACCGAGGTGGGCCTTGTGACCGAATGCCACGCTGGCGCCGAACACCGAGACCCAAACCAGCAGCAAACGGGCGAGCTCCTCGCTCCATTTCGCCTGCTGGCCGAGCAGGTAGCGCGAAGCCACTCCCCAGCACACGTCCAGTACCAAAGCGGCCATGAGCAGGATGACGACCCACTGCAAGACGCCGGTCAAACCGCGCCGAACGGCCCCGGCCTGTTCCAAAAACTGATTCTTAGCCTGCGCCATGACCTACTCCGCCTCCTCGATTTTCGCCAGCCAAGGCGCCACCGGCGTTCCCTCCAACGTCGCCCGAATCGGCTCGCACGCCGCCTGGAAGAGGGCCGGATCGCAGTCCACTATCTCCACTCCCGCTTCCTGCACCGCTTCCAGTGATTCCCTAGTCTTCACCGCCCAGAGCTCTCTCTGGTAAACGGACGACTCGTCCGCAGCGGCCTGCAGCCAAGCCCGCTGCTCTTCGGAAAGCGAATTCCAGACCTTGGTGCCGATCATCAGCAGGTCCGGCACGCGGGTGTGAGCGTCAGGGGTGAAGTATTTGCAGACCTCGTAGTGGCGGCTGCTCTCGAAGCTCGGCGGATTGTTTTCCGCTCCATCCACCACCCCCTGAGCCAGTGAGGAGTAAAGCTCGCCCCAAGCGATCGGCGTGGGCGATCCGCCTAGAGCCTCCACCATGGCGATGGCCATGCGGCTGTTCTGCACACGTATCTTCATGCCTACCAAATCCCTCGGCTCGCGGATCGGCTTTTTGGTGCTGTAGAAATTTCGGCTGCCCGCGTCGTAGTAGCAAAGCCCGCGCAAGCCGGTAGATTCCCCGACCGCCAGCAAATCATGCCCGATCTCGCTATCGAGCACATTCCAGAAATGCCCCTCGTCGCGAAAGAGATAAGGCACGCCGAAAACCCCTAGCTCAGGGATGAAGCTTTCCATGGCAGCCGTGGAGGTCTTGGACATGGCCAGCACCCCGCTTTGCAGCTGCTCGATGCACTGTACTTCAGATCCCAATACGCCACTAGGATAGATGTCGATGGTCATGCTCCCGCTGGAGAGCTCTTCGAGGCGTTCCTTCATCCTGACCATTCCCAGATGCACAGGATGCGAGGTATCGAGTCCGTGGGCGAGCTTGAGCACCCGGGTGTTGGCGCCAACGCCGCCGCCGGACGCTAAAAAGGAAAACACCGCGCTGCAGACCAAGGCTCCGAGAACCAAGCCGAGAGCGAGGAATGAAATAGACTTTCTATCCATGGGGATTGAGGGAACGAATTTACAAAGGGACTACTGTTGAAGAACGAAGAGTCTTCGGCTAGCAACGTTATTACCAGTCAACTTTCCGCAGGGGCAACGCTATCTAAAGCGGGTTGCCCCAAAGATCGGTCTTCTCTCCGGTGTTCATGCGCACATTGTCGAAGAGCAGCCCTTGCACGTTGAGCAGCACGCTAGGCTTCTGCACGCCTTCGAACTGGCAATCGATCAGATGGAGATCGGTGATGGGCGTGTGCTCGTAGCCTTTGATGAACATGGCGTACTTGCTTTCGCGGCTCACCAGGCGACGCACCACTATGTTTCGCACCACCGGAGCGAAATCGCCCGCGTCCCCCTCCTCGTACAGGAAATTGACCTTTATCACGGAGTCCTTGACCACGCCCACTTGCACGTCGCGCACGAAGATGTTTTCGATCAAGCCGCCGCGGATGGAGTTGGTCTTGATGCGCAGGGCTCTATCCAGATTCGGGCTGCTCATCTCGCAGTTCTCAACAAACACGTTGCGAACGCCGCCGGAAATCTCGCTGCCGATGACCACCCCGCCATGCCCGTCGACCATCTTGCAGTTGCGAATGATGATGTTCTCCGAAGGCACGTTGACGCGGCGTCCATCGTTGTTGCGGCCCGATTTGATGGCGATGCAGTCGTCGCCCGTATCGAAATGACAATCCTCGATCAGCACGTCCTTGCTGCTCTCCGGGTTGCATCCGTCGTTGTTGGAGCCATGGCTGATCACCGTGACGCCGCGAACGATCACATTGCGGCAAAGCACCGGGTGAATCTCCCACATGGGGGAATTGATGATCTTCACTCCCTCGATGAGCACGTTTTCGCAGCGATAGGGCTGCAGGAAATTCGGGCGCAGGAAATCGCCTTCGCCAAACACTCGCTCCTCCACAGGGACGCCATCGGCCACCATCTGCGTCAAGCGATCGCGGGCGGGAATCTGCTTCGCTCCTCCAGGGGCGGACTTGACGTTCCAATCGAGCCAATTGTCCAAGGTCGCTTGCCCATCGAGCGTGCCCTCGCCAGTGACCGCGATATTCTTCTGCTCGAAGGCATAGATCAAGGGCGAGTAGTTGTAGCACTCCATGCCTTCCCAACGCGTGAAAACCGCCGGCAGGTACTTCGAGAAATCAGTGCTGAACTTCACCACCGCTCCCTTTTCCAGATGCAGATTCACATTGCTCAGGAGGTGGATCGGCCCCGTCAGAAACTCTCCTTCAGGCACCAGCACCTTGCCTCCTCCAGCAGCGTTACACGCCTCGATAGCTGCGGCGAACGCAGCGGAGGAATCGTTCTTCACTCCCGCCTTCGCTCCGTATTCGCGAATATCATACACCGCGTCCGGAAATGCGGGCGCTTGAATCCTCTCGAGTATCTCCTCCGCCACCAACCATTCGTAGGCCTCCTGCTTGGAAACGGCCACCTCCGACTTCGCTGACAAGGAACCATGGCCCAAGCCACTTGAAACCGCCAACATACCCAGACTCGCAACAACGCTCTTAAAATTCATAATCGATAAGCTTCTAGTTCTTCAACATTTCAGATACCTGCAAACCGGCCATCACGAACGGCCCAATGCCCTTGGGATCGTTTTCCACAACCGGTTCGCTCATGTAGTACTCGTAGCTCCCATCACGCCCGAAGCCCAAGCCAGCCACCCGACAAATGTGCGTCAAGCTGGTGGTGCCGTCGGGGTGCAAGCTAACGAATTCGGTCAGCATTCCCTCCCAAGCCTCTCGAACGTTCTCGCGATAGCGATCGTCGAGCCAGCCATAGTTAACCCCTTTCGCCAACATGTAGGTGAACATGCTGCTTGCGGAGGACTCCAGATAGTTGCCCGGAGCATCCGGCATGTTGAGGATTTGATACCAAACGCCCGTTTCCGGATCCTGAACCTTGACCAAGGCCTCCGCCAAATCGTTCAGCAAACGCTGCATCTGCTTCGACTCCTCGGAGTCCTCCGGAAGCATTTCCAGCACATCCACCAGAGCCATGGCGTACCAGCCCAGTCCACGTCCCCAGAAATACTTGGATCGACCGGTTTCCGGATCCGCCCAAACCTGTTCGCGAGCCTCGTCCCATGCATGCCAATACAAACCAGATTCCGGATCGCGTAGTTGTTCTTCTACTACGAGAAACTCATGCAAGGCCAGCTCCAGTTCCTCGCCGCCGTTGAACGCGAGTTCGTAGCCGACCAGGAAGGGGATCCCCATGTACACGCCGTCAAGCCACACCTGCCACGGGTAGCGCTTCTTGTGCCAGAAGGCGCCGTTCTTGGTTTTGGGATGCTCTTCGAGCTGTTGGCGAATCTCATCCGCCGCGATGCGGTAGCGCCGCTCGCCGGTTTCCTTGTACAGCTGCAGCAACATCTTTCCGGAATTCACCTGATCGATGTTGTAGCTGTGAAAATCGTAGGTTGAGATGCTTCCATCTTCATTGACATAGGACGAGATCACCGACTCCGCCCATTCCGCGTAACTCTCCTCACCCGTGGCCAAGGCCAGATCGTGCACCGCCTTGCTGATCAAGCCCGTGGTGTAGGTCCAGCGCGCCACGCGCTCCGCCTCCGGATCGTATTGCTCATGGGCCAAGGTCGAACCGCGACGCTTCAAAATGGAGTCAGCCATGACCTTGGTCCAGTGAAGCGCGTTCTCGGAGTCGACCTTCCCCTGCGTCAGCTTCTCGTCGAGCTTCGAATAAACCGTGACGCGCGGAGCAATCGTCAGGTCGCGAGCGGTTTCCTCTAGGTACGCTTCGAACGCTTCCTTGCTCTTGATCCCGCCAGGTTCCTTGGACCAGGCCGCCAGGAAGGCGTACTCCACACCCTTGATGGTGCGATCGAACACGGCCAGCTCGTTCTGATCATCGGAAGTAAACTTGTCCAAATTCTTCTCCCTGACCAAAATCGCCATTCCCATATCGGATCCATCGAGCGCCTGCGGTCCCCAGCTCGCAAGATAGGTATACGCCTCGCCCGTGATATCCCGACTGCCGGTGAACACTTCGTTTCCCTCATGCTTCACCAGCCCCGCGCAAAACTTCTCCGCTTGCTCGCTGGGGCGTAGACGCACCCAGCTCAAGCGACTGCCAGCATGTATTGAAATATCGGCGACAAGATCCATTTTCTCCTGTCCAGCGCCTTCCCAGCCTTGGTAGGTCGTCCTGAACTGGCTCAGCACCGGACCGTTTTCCAGGATCTCGCACGTGAGAGCTTGCGTTTTCGAGATGCGCTCCGCGGCGCCGTCCACCCAAATGCCGTAGCCGCCCGAACCGAGCGAACTGCCGACCTTCAGGATGTCCATACCCCAATCCGCTGGCTCATGGTAGGAATCGAAACCGTCCTGGCCAACGTCCTTGAGCACCATGGCTGGCGTCAGTTTTCCAAAAATATCAAATCCGTTTCGCCAGTCCAAATAGAAGCGGTATCCAACTTTGTCGGACTCCCAGCCCGGCCCCTCGTAGCGGATGTAGTAGCTGTGGTCCTTGTGGTTTGGAGGCGTGGTCAAGCTGCGCACATTCTCGAATTCGCCGCCGTGGTATTCCTGCCCCTCCCACTCGCCACCGAACTTTCGCGAAATTTCGGCGAACGTGCGGGGCGGAAAAATGTTCGCCTGCGCCGCGTCGGCGTCCACCCGAATGTCCAAGGTCGTTTCCTCAACCGGGGAAAAGTCCAGCAAGACGCTCACCGTATCCGCCAATCCATTACCATTTTTATCCCAAGCTTGGGCCCGCACGGGTATATGCCCATCCATGGCGATGACGAACTCGGCTTCCGACGCGCCTTCTTCAAGACCGAGGTCCACCATGCGCAAATCGACTTTTTGATCGAGACGCAGATTTTCGGTCGGATTGGCGATCTTGACCGTCGCTAGGCGTTCCGATGCGAACAATGGGCTGACGATCAGCAGACTGGCGCCGAGAATCGTCCGACATGAGCTTTTGGTAACTATCATTTCCAATTCAGGATGTTAAGGTAAAGGTTCTAAGAAAAAGAGAGGGCCGCCGACTGCACATCGGCAGCCCTATCTCACATCATCGCAAAAAATTCCATTTCTCCTCAATAGGAGAATTCCATTCGCCCTCTCGGACTCGACCGAGATAGGCGAAAGGTCGGTTTCGGGGCATTGGTCAGAAGAAACGCGGGAAAGGCTCTGCTCTCCCGCGTTAAGTAGTCTAACCAAGTCTTCAGGAGACTCTTTTACCCAGTTTGATCAAAGACTGCTTCTAGAACTGTCCCTTCACTCCGACGGTCCACTGGGTGCCGAAACGTTCCTCGCGCTCGAGGATGAATTGGCGCTCGCCAGAAGAGTCTGGAAGGTAGTAGCCCTGGCGATGCGGAGCATCGTTGAGGTTACGGGCGTTCAGGAAGAGCGTAGCGCGATCGTTGATACGATAGCCCAGGTCGAAATCGAGCGACTTGCGTTCCTCACGGAACAGAGCCGCGTCGCCTTCCACGCCATTGAGCATGTACCCACGCTGCGAGCCGCCGATCTCATCGCCACGAATGTTCCAGCGAAGCTTGAAGTCGAGAGGACCGTAATCGAAGAGGTAGCCATAGTTGACGGTCTTCTTCGCGAAGTCCTGGAAGTCGTTCTGATAAGGACTAGCATCGCCTTCCGCGTTGGTGGAGAGGAAGGTACCGTTCGCATAGATGCTGGATCCCTGCAGCCAAGCCGGCAGACCATCGAAGTCGAGATCCTGCTTCCAGTTCACTTCCAATCCTTCGATGGTGGCATCAGCAACGTTGGTAGTCGCCTCGAGCTCGTGAACGAAGGTAGTGCCGAGCGTGTTCGGGTGCAGGTTCCAACGGTCGATGTCAGCCTGTGTCACTGGCGTGTTGCCGAGAACGAATTGAGGCAGCTTGTAGAACTCGAGATCAGCCTGCGTAGCGTCGCGCGTCACCGTCTTGATGAAGTTCGTCATGTCGTTTTTGAAAACGGACACGGAGAACAAGCCGGTGTCGCTGTAGTAGTACTCAGCGGTGATGTCGAAGTTGTCCGATTCGCGAGGAAGAAGCCCTGGATTGGTCACCTCGATGGTGCCGCGAGCGTTCGCATCAGTAAGCTCGTAGTCGGGGTCGTCCGGGTCGAGGCCATTGTCGAGCTCCGGAGTCTCGATCACGGTAGGACCAAACATGTCGCCGAAATCGGGACGACCGATCGTATTCGCATAGCTGATACGAAGCAACAGATTCTTATTGATGTCGTACTTGATGTGAACGCTCGGATGAATGTTGTCGTAGTTCGATGTACGCTCAGAGGTTTCGAAGAAGAAATCGGTCGCGGAATTCACGTAGTTGTTGCTGGATACCTCCGGTACCAAGCCCCAAACCGAGGTGTCCTCGTAGCGGGCTCCTGCGAGCACGGACAGCTTGCCATCAAGCATTTCCAACTGACCCATGGCGTAGGCCGCGTCGATGTCTTCCTGCATTTCGAACCAGGTGCCGATCGTGTTGTTGACGGCGCGGTTGCCATCGAGTTCCCAGCGAGTGCGATTGGTGCTCCACAGATCGTGGATCTTGTAAATGCTGGGCCAGTCGAAACCTTCGTACCCGAATCCTGGGGAGTGTCCGGAGAACTTGTCGTCGCGAATGGTATCGAACCAGATGCGTTCGCCGTCTTTGTTGTAGCCTTCGTAGTCGTAGCGCAGCTCCAGCTGGTAGCCCTCGCGCTCCTGACGAGAGGTGCGCACTCCGAACTGGAAGTAGCCTTGGTTCTCGCCCCAAGTGAAGTTCCTGCGAGCGTTGACGCGCAGGCCGCTGATGCGGTCGACCGATTCCTTCGGACGCTCGCGAGTGCGGCGCAGCTCGAAGTTGCTCAGCGTCAACCCCCGGTCGGGCAGGAGATTCATATCCTCGTCGTAGACCTTGATGTCGGAGAAAGCGACCATGTCGCCGTTACCCTGATTGAATTCGATGAACGCCTCGTCGCCACGACCGCCTGCTTCCCAGGTTTCCATCATGCCACGAGCGCTGTCTGCATAGTGGTTGGTCGCTTCGGAATGGGAGTAGCCGTAGTCGATTTCCCAATCGTTCACGTAGTGCTTCATACCCGCGTCGAGGTGATAGGTGTTTCCATACTTGTTGCGGAAGGATCCACCGTAGGAAATGCCGCGCTCCTCGCCGAAGGTGTAGGAGTTGTCGCTCACGTCGTCGGTGGAGCCGCTGACGCTGTCAGGGGTTTCATCCGCATCCAGATCATTGATACGCCAGCCGACGTTGCGATTGAACCAGGTGGCGTCGTAGCTGTTGACCTGTCCCTTGAAGGAGAAGGTGGTGTCATCGTTCACCTTGAAGTCGATGTTGGAGGAGAAGGACTCGCGAGTGGTCTTCTTCGGTCCATCCTGGATTTCCAAGCGCTTGAAGTAAACGTCCTCAGGGCCGCCGTTGCCGCCTTCCGGCTCCAGCTCCCATTCCCGCCAGCGGAAACGCTGCTGCACATTGTACATGTTGGACTGCTTGTAGGTCATGGCAACGCCAAGACGATCGTCCATGAACACGTCCGAATAGTTGAGCTCCACGCCAGGCAGCACCTTGGTGCGCTTGGTGTCCGCTTCCCAGCCTGGGGTCGGATTCAAGGAAGCCTCCTCGTCGTTGAAGTTCATGGAGAGCTTGTAGCTGAACTGGCGTCCTTGAGCGAAGGCGTTCTTGCTCACCAGGTTGACGGAGCCGCCGATGGCGTTAGCGGACATGTCCGGTCGTGGAAGCTTGGATACTTCGAGCATCTCCACGTTCGCCAGCGAAACCTGCTCGAGCTCGAAGGAACGAATCTTGTTGCCCGAACCGGCGCTGGCCATCTGAGAGCCGTCAACCGTCACCTGCGTGAAGGCCGGGCTCATGCCGCGCATCTTGATGGCGCGAACGTCCGCCGCCACGTAGTTCACCGAAACGCCCGGCAAATTCTTCAGGTACTCGCCGATGTTGCCTTCGGCGATCTCCCCGAACGCCTCGGCGTGCTGCACGGAAATGAGGTTCGCGGAATTGCGCTGCTCGTTGAGGGCTATGGCGTCACTGTTGTGAGTGCTCCCGTCGACCTCGAAGGCTTCCAATTCGAACACCTCCTCATCGCTGAGAGATTCGAATCGGCTGGAGCGCAGGGAGATGTCGGCGCCACTGCTGACACCGGTGCCCACGTCCACCATCACGCTGCCATCACTCAGGCCCACGAACTTGGCCGTGACCGTGTGGCTTCCCACCGGCACGTTCTGCAAGCGGTACTCGCCGTATTCGTTGGTGTAGGCGGTTTGCCCCGTCTCGTCCACCACCACCTGGGCGTTAGAGAGGTATTTTCCAGTGGTCGCGTTCTTGACGCGGCCGCGAATGGATCCGGTCTCCTGACCGTAACCATCTACAATCATAACGAACGCGAAGAGAAACAGAGGTATGCTTCTCAAAGCCATTCGCGAAAAACGGCGGTAAGCCGTAGCTAAGGTTTGTTTGCTGTAGAATGACATTTTGGAGTAGGTTCTAGTTTTTCGCCAAGAAAACTTACACGTGTGGGTTTTGGGGCTAAAAAAAATAGGCCCGGAGTCCAGGCGCTAGTTTTCTTTGGAAAGGTATCTCGGCATTTGTGTTCAGCGTCAGGAGGAGTGTCAACTCATTTCCTCTGTCGCTCTACGTGATTTTTCAAAGGAGAGCGATCTCACACGTGCTGGCACTTACCGGTTTACAAATCGGATTTATCTCTAAAGAATGCTCTGTAAGATGCGCTTTTTGACTCGTTTTTCCCTGTTTTTCTTACTCGTCTTTTATTTCGATCCCGCTCCCCGAACGACGGCCCTTGCCGAGCACAAGGCGCATCATGCGAACAAAACGCGGAAAGGCAAACCGGACAGCGATTTCAACCCCTGGTCCGCCTACAGGGATCGATCGGAGTCGGACAGAGCCCTCATAGACCTGACGCTCGCCAAAGAATTGGAATTCATCGACAGGGAGGCGCCTCTGCCTGTCGCCAACGGGGCGTCTCATGATTTCGATCCGGAAGCGGAGGATTCCTGGTACCGCTCCCCAACGGCGCGCGACCTCGCTCGGGCGATGGTGAGCTACCAGTCGCCGGCCGGGGGCTGGAACAAGAACCTGCCCTATCATGAGGGGCCACGCCAGCCAGGCCAGGCCTTCGGCCGCAATAGCAACTACACCGCCACCTTCGACAACGGAGCGACCATTTCCGAAATCCGATTCCTGGCTCGCTTCCATCGGCTCAACGGCTCCGAAGCCGCTCGAGACGCGGTCGAATCGGGACTGAGATACGTCCTCCGATCCCAGTATCCAAGCGGCGGCTGGCCGCAGGTCTACCCGCTCGCAGGCTCCTATCACGACGCCATGACCTTCAACGATGGCGCCATGACGAATATCGCCGAGCTGCTGGTCGATATCGAATCGGGGCACCAGGACTTCCACTGGCTGGATCATGATCTTGAGACCGCTTTGAGCCAATCGCGAAACAGAGCCATCGACGTCATCCTGGCTTCCCAGATAAAGCAGAACGAGGTCCTCTCTGGCTGGTGCCAGCAGCACGACCCGGTAACGCTCGCCCCGGCCTCCGCCCGGGCTTACGAGATGATCAGTCTATCGAGCAAGGAAAGCTCCCAGATCCTCGACCTCCTCATCTCCCTGCCCGACCCAACTCCCGAGATCCTCGACAGCATTCGCGGAGTGGCGAGCTGGCTGAATAAGGTGCGGTTCGATGACATTTCCGTCAGGCGCGAGGCAAACGGCGACCGCATCGTGGTCGATCAGCCCGGCGAACGCCCGATCTGGGCGCGCTTCTACGAAATCGAAACCAACCGCCCGCTCTTCGGGGATCGAGACGGCTCCCTTCACTACAAGCTCGAGGAAATCTCCTTCGAACGACGCAGAGGCTACGCCTGGTACATGAGCGATCCGGCCTCCACTCTGAATCGATACGAAAAATGGAAAGCGAAACGAGAAAAGCAGCTTGCCACGACTCCTTAAAACGGCGCTTCCGAGCTCGCCTTGAAGCGATGCAGGCCGCCTGCGTGCGTGTAGCTTAGCTCCGTACCCACGCAATGGAGACAAAGCCGTTTGATCTGTTTCGACTTGGCCACAAGCTTGTTGCGCTTGAAATCGCCATAGGTTCGGTCTCCGACGATCGGCAGTCCACGCTTGGAGCTTTGAATACGCAGCTGATGAGTTCGCCCCGTGACCGGCATCAGGGTCAGTCGCGACATCAATGGCATGCCGGGAAGCGATTCGGCCTTGACCAGTTTCGTTTCCGCCTGCAGGCCCGATCCAGACGACGCTCTCACTCCACCTTCCGCCTTGCGAACGCTCAACCGGTCCTTCCAAATGGGAGACCCGCGTCTTGGAATCCCGAATACAAGGGCACAATAGGTCTTCCTGACCTGCTTTCGTTCGAAGGCCAATAGGACCGCCGACGCCACCGCTTCGTCCAGAGCCAGCAAAACAATGCCAGAAGTCGCCGAATCGAGACGGTTCAACAAATAGACATGCCGTTCCACTTGCCCCTCTTCGTCCACGATCTCGTAGCGCTCCGCCTCCTCCTCGTAGTTCGCGTTCAGCAACGATCTTGAGCGATCCCCTTTTCTGTTGGGATGCGACAGCGTGCCCTCTGGCTTTTCGATCGCCATCAGACCGTTTCCATCGCAGCGCAGCACTCGAACGCCTCGCGTCCACGGCAACCGACTCGCTATATCCGAAAAATCCATACGAATGCCTAGCTCAACGATCTTTGCCTACCCAGCGCAAGCCGCTTCCGCGCAGCGTATGCCATCGAGGGCGGCCGAAACGATACCGCCAGCGAAACCGGCTCCCTCCCCGCACGGATAGAGCTTTTCCAGCTCCGGATGCTGCAGGGTCGTATCCAGACGCGGGATACGAACTGGCGAGCTCGTTCGCGTCTCGAAGCCGATGAGGTTGCATTCTTCGGTGATGTATCCGCGCATCGACTTGCCGAACCCCTCCAGCCCTTCCTTCATGCGCCAGGCGACCGATTCCGGAAGCAGCTCGTGCAAGGCGGCGCTGGTCAATCCGGGGAAGTAGCTGGATCCCGGCAGCGAATCGGAAACCTTGGCTTTCAGGAAATCAGTCACTCGCTGGGCGGGCGCCTTCTGCATGCCGCCCCCCGCCCTGGAAGCCAAGCGCTCCAGCTCCTTCTGGTAGGCGATGCCCGCCAGCACACCGAACTCTGCCCGATACGCTTCGGTGTCCTCCGGCTCCACCGTCACCACCAGACCGCTGTTGGAGAACGGCGAGTCCCGGCGGGCCAACGACATGCCGTTGACCACCACTTCGTCGTTTTCCGTAGCCGACGGCACGATAAAGCCGCCAGGGCACATGCAAAACGAGTGCACTCCTCTGCCCTCGATCTTGGTCGCGAGTCGATACTTGGCCGCGGGCAGAATCCTAGGCCGCTCCTGTCCCAAGTCGTAGTGGTATTGGATGCTGTCGATCAGGGCTTGCGAATGCTCGATGCGCACCCCCACCGCGAAGGGCTTCTGCTCCAAAAGCACCCCTTCCGCCTGCAGCAAACGATAGATGTCACGAGCGCTGTGCCCGGTGGCCAAAATCACTGCCTCGCCGAGAAACTCCTGCCCCTGCCGCGAGACCACCCCGCGGATCCGTCGCCCATCAGCGGAGCGAACCAGACCCTCCACGCGCGACTCGAAATGAACCTCTCCGCCCGCGGCGATGATCGATTCGCGAATGGCCCGCACCACGTTGGGCAGGAGATTCGAACCGATGTGCGGATGAGCGTCGGTGAGGATCTGCTGGGGAGCCCCGTGGGCCACCAGCGTCTCGTAGACCGATCGCACCGGGCCTCGCTTGGTGGCCCGCGTGTAGAGCTTGCCGTCGGAGAACGTGCCGGCGCCACCTTCGCCAAAGCAGTAGTTGGAATCCTCGATCACGATCCCCTTGCGCAGGATGGGAGCCAAGTCGAAGCGACGCGCCATGGCATCCTTTCCTCGCTCGAGGATCACCGGCTTGAACCCGAGCTCGATCGCCCGCAAGGCGGCGAACATGCCCGCCGGGCCGCAGCCGACGATGACGATTCGCTTGGCGGCCGGGTCAAGCTGGGCGTAGCTCGGCTCCAGGGAAGGCTCCTCCGGCAAGGGACCGCCCTGAGACAGCTCGAGGCGCAGCTGGATGCGAACCGGCTTCTGCCGAGCGTCGATGGAGTGCTTGCGCAAACGAATGTCCGCGATCGAATTGGGGTGGATCCTTAACTTGCGAGAGGCCCGCTTTTTCCACACCTCGACATTCTCCGACTGGTCAAGCGGGAGGACGATATCGACCGTGAGGATTTTGACAGGCTTCATTCCCCCATGCCAGATAGCGACAGCCGTTTCCTAGGCAATCCCTAAAGCCCACCACCCTCATAGGGCTTTCCCTAGCTCGACCCCTCACTGCGCCCAGAGCGGGCGGAAATGCGCGAAATGCGCTTTTCTCCGCCCGGCAGGCTCGAAATTTCGTTCATATACGGGAATAAACGAGCCTCCAGTCGGCTCTAACGCTATACAGAACCAACGACCACCGCCGCATGCCGCCCGAACTGAAGACCATCGTCGACGACCACTACCAGAACCTCTATCGTTTCGCCTACAGCTTGACGCGGTCCTCCGACGACGCCTGGGATCTCACCCAAGAGGCCTTTCTGCGACTCGCCCAAAAACGCTCCAGCATCCGCTCCGCAAGCGCCATCAAATCGTGGCTCTACACCACACTCTATCGGGAATTCATCCGAGTCGCCAAAAAAGCCAAGCGCTTCGATCCCTGGGAAGAGCATGAATCCACCGCTCAGCCGAGCGATACCAGCCTAAACCAGATTCGAAAAGCCGAAGCCAACGATCTCCTGGACGCTCTGGGCCGACTGAAGACCGGCTACCGCCAAGTGGTGGCCCTCTACTACCTGGAAAGCTACTCCTACAAGCAGATATCCGAAATACTCGACATACCGATCGGCACCGTGATGTCCCGCCTCTCGCGAGGAAAAGACATGCTCAAAGCGGAGATCCAAGCTCCCAACGCCTCGCGAAACGAGAGGCTCGTCCCCTTTTCATCTCCCAAGCAAAGGCCTTCAAATGGATAGCCAAAAAGCAAAACTCATTCTCAGCAACTACACGCTCGGCCCGGAACCAAACGAGGACGAAACCTTCGACGCGGCGAGACGCTTCGCTGCCCAAGACCCCGAGCTCGCCAGCTGGTGGGAACGTCAGAAACAGGAGGACCGAGCCATTCAGGAAAAGCTCGACGCCAGCGCTCCGCCAGCAGATCTCCGCGCCGCCTTGCACGCCACCATCGAGTACCAGCAAAGCGCCAAGCGGCGACGCTTCGTCCTTCTCAGAAACTGGATTTCGCTCGCCGCAGCTTTCGTTCTCGGCATCGGAATCTATTATCAGTACGGGATCGACCGCAGCGACGACTACAGCGGTACGCTCACCCAGATGGCCTACCAGTACAGCGTCGATGGGCCTCGTCTCAAGTACTTCGACAAGGATACCCAAAATCTACGCCAATGGTTGACCTCGAACGGTTTCGATCTGCCTGAACAGCTTCCTCCGAAGTTGCTCGATCAGGAAGGCATCGGCTGCCGCCCCCTCGACTGGTCGACTCAGAGGGTCGCTTTGATGTGCTTCAACGCCGAGACCGTCTACCACCTTTTCATCGGACAGGAAGGCGATTTCCCTGAATTCGACGCGTCCTCGGAAATCGAATACGCTAGCTACGACGACGGCTGGACCATCAGCAAATGGAAGGACCAAGAGCATTTGTTCGTGCTCACCGCCAAGGCGCCGCCCGAGCAGATGTCTAACTACCTGGCCTCCAAATAGCCCAGCGAGCCGAACCTCCAGCGCAAGGCAGGGCGCGACCGCCGGGCGCGCCGACAAGAACGGATCCTGCAATGCGGCGCGCCGGGCCGTCGCGCCCTACCA